>JBDTLA010000138.1:0-7334 GCA_039935035.1 Rudaea sp.
CCGCGGAAGCTCAGCCTAATGGCACGATGGTCTTACCTGACCGGAATGCGCGAAAGCAATATGCTCGCGTTGAAGTTGAGCGCAGCATGCGAAGCTGGCGTAACGTACACGCCCGTCAAGGCCAGAAAAAACAAACCAGCGGTGCCGATATTGATCGAATGGTCGGATGAATTGCGCAGCGTCTGGCGCCTAGCTGCTGGCATGCGGATCGGGGCACAGCCGCTATTCCCTACAACCTCTGGTGGGTTCTACTCGCGTGACAGTTTTCAGTCGCTGTGGCAGCGCTGGCGCAAACGAGTAGGAATTGAGGATCTGCGCTGGCATGACATTCGACGCAAAGCTGGATCCGACTCGGACAGCGACGCTACCGCAACCGACCTCCTGGCGCACAGCGATGGGGCGGTAACTCGCAAGCACTACCGGGTCAAACCACACGCGGTCAAGCCGCTCAAGTGAGCCCCAAATCGGAAAATAATAGACAACCACCCGAATAATAGACAAAGGGCCGCAGCGCGAAAACGCTGCAGCCCTTGTCGTATTTGGCTCCCCGAGACGGGTTCGAACCGCCGACCCAGTGATTAACAGTCACTTGCTCTACCGCTGAGCTATCGGGGAATGGATAATCCAGCCGCGCATTTTCCGTGATATGGCTGTTGCGAGTCAAGCATAAATGGGATGGATTGCAGCAATTTCAGAGCGCGGCGCAAGCCGCTGCTGCCTGGCTGGCGCTGGCGATGCCGTCACGCACCCGCCCGGCGTTGTTGATGACGATGGTGCGGGCATCGCCAGCGCCACGTCGATCGCACAACGTGAGCGTGAGATTGCTGCCGGTGGCACTTCCATCGTAACGGTAGGTGACATGCCGCCGACCGCTGGTGCTGGCAATCGCAATGCCGGTTTGTGCCTGCGCAACATTGAGCAATGCTTCGTCAGGTTCGCGAACGGTATTGCCGTTGCTATCCTGGAACACGATCCAGCCTTGCTGCCACAAAACACTCCTGTCGCAGTGGCTTTGATCGGTACTTGGACAAACCACGACATCGCCTTGCCGGGAGACCGCTTCGCTACGGGCCAGATTCAACGCGGCGACCAGCGCATTGTGCGCGCTGCACGTTCTCGACGACTGCATCAACTGACTCATGCTCGGCATCGCCACGGCACACAGGATCGCGGCGATCGCAATAGTGAACATCAATTCGACGAGGGTGAATCCGTGTTGCAGGCTTGCATGGACGTTGCGCATGACCGGCTCCTGATTGACGCGATCATGCTAGGTGCTCGCGCGTTCTTGCAGGATCGGCAATGGGCTGGAATGTCTGTAGGAATACATCGACAGTCAACGTCAGCGCATGTCACGCGACCCTGACTTGACGGAAAAGTTATAATCCTCGGTTCGATCTGCGGAACCGCAATGTCTGACCGCTTTCAACTCGTCTCACCCTACAAACCCGCTGGCGATCAGCCGGATGCAATCCGGCGCCTGATTGAAGGCTTTCAATCCGGCCTTGCGCATCAAACCCTGCTTGGGGTGACGGGCTCCGGCAAGACGTTCACGATCGCCAACGTAATCGAAGCAGTACAGCGCCCGACCCTGGTGCTGGCGCCAAACAAGACACTGGCCGCGCAGCTCTATGGTGAGTTCAAGGAATTCTTCCCGCACAACGCGGTGGAATACTTCGTCAGCTATTACGACTATTACCAGCCGGAAGCCTATCTTCCGTCGTCGGACACCTTCATCGAAAAGGATTCGTCGATCAACGAGCACATCGAGCAAATGCGCCTGTCGGCGACCAAGGCATTGATCGAACGTCCGGACGCAATCATCGTTTCCACGGTTTCCGCAATTTATGGCTTGGGCGATCCCGGCGAATATCATCGAATGGTGCTGCATCTGGTGCGCGGCGATAAGCTCGATCAGCGCGAATTGTTGCGCCGCTTGGTGGAACTGCAATACGAGCGCGGCGATTACGAACTACATCGTGCCAGCTACCGCGTGCGCGGCGAAGTCATCGATGTATTTCCGGCGGAAAGCGAAATCGAGGCGGTGCGCATTGAATTGTTCGACGGGCAGATCGAGAACCTGGCGTTGTTTGACCCGCTGACGGGTCAAGTAATCCGGCGCATTCCGCGCTACACGATCTATCCCGGATCGCATTACGTGACGACACGCCGCACCGTGCTTGAAGCCGTCGAGGCGATCAAGGTCGAGTTGAAACAACGCCTGGAACAGCTGTATCAGTCGAACAAACTGGTCGAAGCACAACGCCTGCAACAACGCACCCAGTTCGATATCGAGATGATGGCCGAGATCGGCTATTGCCAGGGCATTGAAAACTATTCGCGCCACCTGACCGGCCACGCGCCGGGCGAACCGCCGCCGTGCCTGTTCGATTACCTGCCGGCTGATGCGTTGCTGGTCGTGGACGAATCGCATGTGACGATCCCTCAACTGGGCGGCATGTACAAAGGCGATCGATCGCGCAAGGAAACACTAGTCGAGTTCGGCTTTCGCCTGCCATCGGCACTGGACAACCGACCGTTGAAGTTCGAGGAATGGGAGCGCCGCGCACCGCGTGCGATTTTTGTGTCGGCTACGCCGGGCAAATACGAAATGGCCCATACCCAAGGCAACATCGTCGAATTGGTCGTGCGTCCGACCGGGCTGGTCGATCCGGAAATCGAAGTGCGTCCGGTACGCACCCAGGTCGATGATCTGCTATCGGAAGCCAACGCGCGCGTAGCCATGGGCGACCGCGTGCTGGTTACCACGCTGACAAAGCGCATGGCCGAGAACCTGACCGATTACCTGTCCGAGCATGGCGTGCGGGTGCGCTATTTGCACTCGGATATTGAAACCGTGGAGCGCGTCGAAATTATTCGCGATCTGCGCCTTGGAAAATTCGACGTATTGGTTGGAATCAATCTTCTACGCGAAGGCCTGGACATGCCGGAAGTATCGCTGGTGACGATTCTGGATGCCGACAAGGAAGGCTTCCTGCGTTCTGCCGGCTCACTCATTCAGACCATCGGCCGTGCCGCGCGCAATTTACGCGGCAAAGCCATTCTGTATGCAGACCGCATCACCAATTCCATGCGCATCGCGATTGACGAAACCGACCGGCGCCGGGCCAAGCAGGTTGAATACAACACCCTTCACGGCATCACGCCAAAATCGATTATCAAGAAGGTCTCTGACATCATGGAAGGTGCGCGCTCGGACGCGGCAGCCGATCGCGCCGGGCGCGGCAAAAGTGCTGTAGGCCGTCACCGCATCGGCGAACCGGAAACCGATTACGCGGCATTGTCACCGCAGCGACTTGCCGCCGAGATGAAAAAGATCGAAGCGCAAATGTACAAGCATGCGCAGAATCTGGAATTTGAAGATGCGGCGCGATTGCGCGACCAGCTGCATCGCATGCGCGAGCAGGGCTTGATGAGTTAGCCGCCTGTCGAAAAACTGAGCCAGCACGATGGCAGAGCAGTTTTTACCACGAAGAACACGAAGGCAAAACATCCAATCGATCTTCCGTTATGTCTTTGGTGTCCTTGGTGTTGAATTGGCTATTACTTGGTCAGCTGTATCACGAGGCCACGCGATATCAGCACATCGACTAGCGCGCGCGTGTACGCGGGCTTGTCGCGGTAGTCCAGATGCGAATCGTCCGGCTCCTTGAATGCGCTTAGTTGTGGAATCACTGCCGCGTCGACAACGGGTGCCGGCACGGTTGCGGTGAAGCGATCCCAGTATTGCGCAGGCGGATACATAATCGCTTCAGCCTTCGGCAATATGCCCGAGGTTGGCGAACGATAGAAGATCACCTCCCCGCCACGTGCCTGGATGCGCTGCGCCCACGCATAAACCGGGGCAAGTCCCGCAAACCATCTATCCGGCGTGGCCACCGCGTGCGGCACCTGACCCTTGGTCACCAGTTCGTCGAAGTGGCGTCGCGCCGCAGCGACGTCGGTCTGCGTGTAGTCGATGTCGCCGCTACGGTCGGCGAAAAAACGCACGTAATCCGGCCGCGGCGGCGCACGCCCGGCAATCAGGCGCAGCACCGTCTCGACGACACCAAGTTGCGGGTCGGCTACGACAGCGTGTTTCTGCCAAAGCGTCAATAGCAAGCGATGCAGGTGCCAGCTTGGCGACCATTGCTTATGGTAATAATCGACCAGCGGTTGCTGCATGTCGCGATAGGTTTCGGCCAGACCATTGCTTTCGATGTCGCAAATCACCACGCCGCGGAAATCGGCATCGTCGGCCAGATCACGCAACACAGCCAGCGGATAATGCGCATTCTGCGCCAGCATCACGGGTTGGTAATTCGGCAACAGTTTTGCCAACAGTTTCGTGTCGATGCCGAACTCGATGCGCGATGCGCCGAGCAATACCAAAGGAGTTTTGTTCGTGGAATACACGCGATCGCGCTGGATCGACCACAGTTGCGACGAATCGCGGATGTTGGGCTGATAGCCCAAGGTGCGCCAATGAAATTCCACCACGACGACGATTGCCGCCGCAATCAGCACCGCCAGTGGCCAAACCCAGCGCCAGCGCTGCCGCGTCATTGATTCAGAACTGGAAGTAGATGAATGCATGATTGTCGCCTGGCGATAGTACGATCATCGCCAGCAAAACGCCCAGCACCAGACCGAGTAACGGCGCGGGAAGCTTCACGCAGATCTGTCGCAAATTACGCTCACGCATCAGCCAATGCACGGCCACGACCGCAAAGAACACAACCAGCGCGAGTTTCTGCGCCGCATCCAGTGCCCACGTCGAAGTCAACGCGAACAGGTCTCTGTAAACACCAATACCAGAGGAAAAATCCGGCGCTCGGAACCACACCCAAGCCAGCGCCACCAACAACAGCGTAAGCAGACCATAAGCAAAACGCAGCACGCCTGGGGCCTTCCAGTCCTTCGGCCACAAGTGTTCTCGCACACCGCGTTCGACGACCAGGTATAGCCCGTGCAAACCGCCCCAGGCCACGAACGTCCACGCCGCGCCATGCCAGAGTCCACCGATCAGCATCGTCAGCATCAAATTGCGATACGTGCGCGCCTCGCCACGGCGATTGCCGCCCATCGAGATATACAAATAGTCGCGCAACCAGGTCGACAGCGAGATATGCCAGCGCCGCCAGAAATCGGAAAACCCGACTGCGGCGTACGGATAACGAAAGTTGATCGGCAAGTCGAACCCCAGCGCCAATGCAGCACCGATCGCGCAGGTCGAATAGCCGGCGAAATCGCAGAATATCTGCCCACTGAATGCAAGCACTCCGCCCCACGCCGCGCCCGGCCCTGCGCCAGCGACGGAGGTGAAAAATGCATCGGCCACGGGGGCGAAAACCGAGTCGGCGAGCACGCTCTTCTCGAACAATCCGAGCACCAGCAAGCTCAACCCAAGACCCAACCCCGCACCTGTCGTGCTACGTGGCGTTTCAATCTGCTCGCGCATTTGTGTGAACCGGGTGATCGGCCCGGCAACCAGTTGCGGGAAAAATCCGACGTATAACGCGTAGTCGCGCCAGCTCGTCGTGGGTTTGAATTTGCGCCGATAAATGTCCAGGCAATACGACAACGAGTGAAACGTGTAGAACGAAATACCAATCGGCAAAACGATGTCGAAATTCGCCGGCACGTAATGCGCACCCGTCAAGGCCAGCAAGTCAGCGAAGTTGTCGAGCAGGAAGCGGTTGTATTTGAAGAACCCGAGGACACCGAGATTGACCAGCAGCGTGAGCACGACCCAGTGCTTGCGCGATCGTGGCGACTGCGCAGCATCAATGCGCTGCGCTACCCACCAATCCAGCGTGCTCGATCCGAGCAGTAACAGCAGAAATGGCGGGTTCCACGCCGCATAGAAAACATAACTGGCAGCCAACAGCCACCACTTGCGCGGCGACCAGCCACGCAGCAGGTTGTAGCCGGCCAGCACAATGGCGAAGAAGACGATGAAGGTGAACGAATCGAATTGCATGCGTGGCCTGTGATTACGGCACGCGCACGCGCGTTGCCAGGTTTTCGTTCAAAAAGTCCATTGGGCTGCCGAACATACCCTGCGCGGACACGTTCGCGGCCCCGTCCCAAGGTCGCCGCAACACCATGTGTTCAATACCCGTCCAGTCGATACGGCTATCAATTATGCGCGAGGCCATCGCGCTCGGCAAAATATCGCCAGCGACCCCATCCATCCAACGGCCTTGAGCGATCGCCTAGCCCGCAAAAATGACTCAGTGTTGCAGCAAGCCACGCGCCGCCAGCGCATCGACCAGCGCACGGGTATAAGCCGCCTTCTGGTGATAGTCCACATGCGAGCCGTCGCCCAAGTGCAAAGTCGCGAAATACGCGTCATCGGTCGCATAGAACGTTGGCGACTTCACTGCTGCGGCGAGTTGATCCCAGTATTTTGCCCGGGGGAAGGCTTCGTCCTCCGCTGCCAGCAGCGCGCCACTGGTTGGCGTACGCAAGAAAATCACTTCTCCGCCGCGACTGCGGATTGTGTCGCACCATTGCCGCACCCGCTGTAATTCCGCCAGCCAGGTAGTGGGCAACTTTGGCGGATGTTCACTCAAGTCTTCACGAAAGCCCGTAGCAAAGCCACGCATCAATGCTGCCCCATCGGCCTGACTGAAATCGATATCGCCACTTCGATCGGTGTGGAAGCGCAGCGGGGTTCGCCATGGCGGCGGGCCATTGGCCAGCCAACGCAGTGCCGCGGCAACGATACTGAACTGTGGCGAGCCGCTGATCGCCACGCGTTGCCAGTCCGATAGAAGCAAGCGGTGCAGATGCCAACTCGGCGACCATTGATGGTGGTAATAGTCGACAAACGGCTGTTGTGCCGCGTCGTAGTAATCGGACAATCCACGCGCGTCGATATCGCAAAGTACAACGCCACGAAATGCTTCGTCGTGAGCAAGATCGCGAAGCGCCGCAAGCGGATAATGGCCGTTATACGCGAGCATCACTGGCCGGTAGTCGGGCAAAAGTTGATCCAGCCGCTTCATGTCGATCGAATATTCGATATGCGATGCACCGAGCAACACCAACGGCGTGCTCGTCGTCGTATAAACCCGATCGCGCTGGATCGACCATAACTGCGCTGAATCGCGTAGGTGCGGTTTGTAGCCCAAGTCACGCCAATGCCACTCCGCGGCGCAAACGATGACAACCGCAATCAAGGCACAGAGCATCCAGACGGAGAACCAGCTCTGCGCTTTCGATTGCACGGAATTGCAATTGGGTGAATCCATAATTCCCGACGCGACACGCTCCGTCAATTGCCACCAGGCAATGCCGTTGACTGGATCGAAATTCCAAGACTACAG
>JBDTLA010000139.1:0-10559 GCA_039935035.1 Rudaea sp.
CGCTGATGCAAAAGCTTTGCAAACAACGCGGCATCCGGTCGATCGCCATGAACGCAGATCGTGTCTGCACGGATGGCGAGTACGCCACCGCCGCGAACATCCACATTTCCCGACGTTGCGATTTTCACGGCCTGCGCAACGGCGGCATCGACGTCATCGATTACCGCGCCGGACACACTGCGTGGGGTGAGCGTACCGTCGGCTTCGTAGCGGCGGTCGGCGAACGCTTCGTGTGCTACACGCAGGCCGGCTGCTTCTCCCGCGCGAGTCAGTTCGCTGTTGGCGAGGCCAAACAGGATCAGGTTCGCATCGAATTCGCGCATCGCGCGTGCGATGGCATCGGCGAGCGTGCGATCGCGCGCGGCCATGTTGTACAGCGCGCCGTGTGGTTTGACGTGATGCAGGATCGTGCCTGAGGCGCGCACGAATGCCGACAATGCGCCGATTTGGTAAAGCGTCATCGAGTGAACATCGTTTGCGCTTATGCGCATTTCGCGACGACCGAATCCTTGCAAATCCGGTAGCGAAACATGTGCGCCGATGGCCACGCCGTGTTGCTTTGCCAGCAGCACGGTTTGCTGCATGGTGGAAAAATCCCCGGCATGAAATCCGCAGGCGATGTTGGCCGAGGTGATCCACGGCATCACGCCTGCGTCGTCGCCCATGTGCCAGGCGCCGAAGGATTCGCCCATGTCGCAATTCAAATCGATTCGTTTCATGTGCTTCGCAGACGTTGCCTGATCGTATGTTCGAGTCGGGTCAATGCCCGTTCGCGCTCAAGATAACGCGTTTGTGCATCGTCGAGCGATGTTTCGACCAATTGCAGCGTATCGCCGGGCCGACGCTGCGCGAGGCGCGGCAAGTCGACCGTGATGACTTGCGCGATGCGCGGATAGCCGCCGCAGGTAGGCGCTTCAGCCATCAGCACGATGGGTTTGCCGTTGGCCGGCAATTGCACGGTACCGGCGACGACACCTTCGGAAACGAGTTCAAGCGCTTCGTGCAGCGCGAGTGTCTTGCCGGTGAGTCGATAGCCAACGCGATTGGAATCCGAACCGATGCGAAATTCGGATGCGAACAGCGCGGCTTGCGAGTCGGTGTCGAGACGGGAAAAGTGGGTGCCGGCAATGACGCGAATCGGGTGTTGCCGATCGATGTCGAACCAGGGGTTTGGATCGATCGACCATTTTGCGGGAGCGACGCGCGAATTTGAGGTTGTATGGGATTTGACTGCATGCAGCAGCGACTTGCAAAGCGTGGTGGGCGCGAGTGCTGTATCGAGTTTGTCACCCACGGCCAGCGCGCGTCCTCCCAACCCGCCATTCAGATCGACACTTCGACTGCCGAGAACGCGTGGTGCGTCGATGCCGCCGGCAATAGCAAGGTAAGCGCGTGTACCCGAACGCATGCCGCCGAATTTCAGTTCGGTA
The DNA here is from genome assembly GCA_039935035.1 of Rudaea sp. GTDB lineage: Bacteria > Pseudomonadota > Gammaproteobacteria > Xanthomonadales > Rhodanobacteraceae > Rudaea. Next base: position 1,431 of record JBDTLA010000139.1, read on the forward strand.
CCGGCACGCGCCGCGATCGGTCGCCATGCAGGAATTCGTTCGCCGCCGCAGTGCGCTTCAATTGCCGCACCGGTGAGCGCGATCAGGCTATCGGTATCCAGGCGCAGGTGTGGGCCAAGCAGCGTGATTTCCAGTGCAGCCGTATTCGACGGATTGCCGACCAACGTATTGGCCAGCCGTAACGAAACGCAGTCCATGGCGCCGGCTTGACCGACGCCCAACGCAGAAAACCCAAGTCGCCCGCCATCCTGCACGGTGGTCAACAAACCGGGTGTGAGTACCTCGATGCTCACGACGACAACCGGCGAAATTCGGCGGCGTTGATCGCGCGAAAGCGCACGCGCTGTCCGGGCGCCAAAAGTGCCGGTGAATTACGCGCCGGGTCGAACAACGTTAGTGGTGTGCACCCAAGCAGATTCCAGCCGCCCGGCGATTCGCGCGGATAAATGCCGGTTTGTTCGCCACCGATCGCAACCGACCCAGCCGGTACACGCACGCGCGGATCGGCGCGGCGTGGTGTGTGCAGCACAGAATCAAGCCCGAGCAAATACGCAAACCCCGGCGCGAATCCGAGCATGGCGACCTGATACTCGACGGCGCTGTGGCGCTCGATGACGGTTTGAGTCGGCAGCTTTGCGTGCACGGCAACCGCATCCAGATCCAGGCCGAATTCACCGCCGTAGCACACCGGAATTTCGACGATATCGGTTGGGACGCGAGCCGATCGCTGTGAAATATCTTCGACAAGTTGCGTAATGCGTTCGGCGATGCGCGCGTAGGGGAGGCGCGTGTCCTCGCCATCGAACCACGCGTTGGGTTCGTAACGCACGCAAACACTCGCGTACGCCGGAGCGATGTCCTGCACGCCCGGCAGGTTCGCCGCTTGCAGCACTTCACACGCGGCAAGCACACCCGCATTGATGTCGGCATCGATAGTTTCGCCGAAGCGGATCAGCAGTGCGCAATCGCCGAGCGCTTCAATTCGCAGTTGATTCATGTGCTGGCAAGGTTTAGCGCAGCATGCAACGCCGACATGCGCGTGCTCAATTCCGCTGCCGAATACACTTGCCCTGAACCCACGCCCCACACTGGACGCGGCCACGCGACATCGGTTTTGAATCGCGCAATGACGTGAACGTGTAGTTGCGCGACGACGTTACCGAGTGCGGCGATGTTCAATTTGTCCGGCCGCGTCATCGCGCGCAGCACCTGCGAGCATTGGGCGATTTCCTGCAGTAGGCGTTGTTGGTCGGCTTCCGTCAGATCGATGACTTCACGAACATCGGCGCGTCGCGGTACCAGGATCAGCCACGGAAAGCGCGCATCGTTCATCAGCAATACGCGCGACAATCCCAGATCGCCAATCGGCAGCGTATCAGCCGCCAGGCGTGGATCGAGCGCGAAACCGGCCTCGGTCGCGGTCATGCATCAGCTCGCCAGATGCTTGTCGAAAAACGCGAGCGTGCGTTGCAGCGCCAGGTCCGCGCTGGCTGCATCGTAATGGGTGGAATCGATGTCGCGATTGAATGCGTGACCGGCGGGATATGTGTAGATTTCCAACTTCGGAAAAGCCTCGCGGTGCTTTTTCACGGCTTCCGGCGGGATACTCGAATCCTTTGTTCCGAAATGAAACATGACCGGTGCTTTGGGTTTTTCCGAAATGAATTGCAGGTTGCGGCCGCCGTAGTAACTCACGGCGGGCAAGCCCAGCCGGATTGCGGAAAGAAACGCCACCGTGCCGCCCCAGCAGTAACCAACGACGCCGATCTTGCCGGATGACGCGATGGATTCCGCCGCACTTCCGACATCCTCGATGGCGCGATCGAAGCCGACTTCGCCGACCAGCGCAATCCCTTTCTTTGTGTCTTTCGGGTCGTAACGCAGCTCGACGTCGCTTTCGACATGATCGAAAAATGCCGGCGCGATCGCGGTGTAGCCGTGTGCCGCGAAGCTATCGGCTACGCTGCGGATATGCGCATTGACGCCGAATATTTCCTGCACCACAACGATGCCACCTTTCGGTTTGCCTTCAGGTTTTGCGACGTAGGCACCGATGCATTGGGTGCCGCTGGAATTGAGATTGATGCGCTGGCCCATGTCGGCGTCTCCATGACGATGAATTGATTCGCAGAGTATGCGCAGCGCTTGGAATGTCAACCGCACAGCTGTCGTATGGCGCCTGACGTAGGGCGGGAGAAGTCGCGCAGTGGCGCATCCCGCCGTTCTTCGTGGCGTCATCATCAAAGGCGGGATTCGCTGGGCTATTCCCGCCCTACCGCGTTGTCGCTACTTCCCGGTCATGTAGTAGCTCAGGCGCAGGAAGCGCGTGTAGTGGCGAAGGGCCTCGGTCCTGAGTTCCTGCTTTTTCAGATCGCCCTCGCCGTGCTCGTAGGCGGGCATATTGTCGAGCAGCTTCTGCAGATAAGCCGATTCTTCCGGCTCGCTCATGTGGTGATCGCGAATTTGCTTCAATTCGCCCGAGTCCAGAAAGATGCCGCCACAGTCGTAGCATTCGTCTATGTTGACTTCCTTTTCGCCGGCGTACAGGTGGTGGTGCATCGGTACGTTGCATTTCGGGCAAACAAGATCGGCACGCTGCGCATCGTTGCTGCGCGGCGCGGCAAGCGCGTCGTTCAAGGCTTGACCGACACCCTCGTTGTTCGCGTCGAGTTTCGCCAGTTCATGGCAATCGAACCAGATTCCCTTGCAGCCATTCGCGCAGACCTGAACCTCAATGCCGCCAAAATCTTCTTGCGTCATGCCTTTTTTGCAGACCGGACAATCCATACCAATGCTCCCTGTTCAATTGACCAACGGATACTATAACCCTGCGCGGAAATCGGGCAACGCCAGCGCTGTTTCAAAGCGTTCAGCCCAACGCGAAGAAAACAACGCCGAATGCTACAAACTGCGCCACCGCATAGCCGGCATCGATCGCGGCCAAGGTCGTACTGCGCGCCGCGAACAAATAGACAATCACCATGCACGGCGCAACCCAGGCCAAGCCGATGGCCGCGCCGGCACCCAACGCCAGCGCAAGGCTGGGCGAAGGGCCGACGAACGCGGCAAATACCAAAGCCGAAATGAAGTTGAATGCGATCGCAAGGCCAAACAAAATTGGCTGCGACACGCGCGGCTTGAAATCGCGCCCGACTCCCATCTCGCGCATCCACGGCTTGCTGAACAGTGGCCCGTACCACAGTCCACCGAGAATGAATGCAACGAGCGTCGAGACGATGACCGCAATCCAACTGATGTGAGGCATGACCTTCTCCGCTGACCGTGCTTCCAGTGTAAGTCGGGAGAATCCGCGTAGCGGCGCATCCCAATGCCAATCGTACCCCGATCATCAAGGCGGGATTCGCTACGCTACTCCCGCCCTACCGGTTTTAATCGTGTTGCAAGTCCCCGTGCAGTGTCCACCGTTGCGTGGCGAGCCATCAATTCGGGCACATATTGACCTGATCCGTCGCGCCGGCCGGATTGTCGTTGAAGTAATTCAAATACGCATTCTGTGCCCAGTCGCTCGCCGCACCGAGTTGATCGGGTGTCAGGCTCCTTGCGGCGTCAGCCAATTCTCTGTCCAATATGTTTTTCATGTCGTTCGATGATGGAGGCAGGCCCAAACGCCAAAGTGAAAGATAGCGGTATGCCATGGCGGCATCTTCGCCAGTCAGTTTGCCGATCAATACCGTCGAAAGGTTACCTGCGTAGGATTGTGCCAGCGTTTCTGCCATGGTCCAGCTGCCCCGCTCGACGGCCATTTGCGCGATGCTCAGTGCGTTGTCTTTGTAATTGACAAGCCATTCGGGGTGATCAAGCAGTCCGGGCATCGACGCCAAACTGGTCCCAACGAAGCAGTTCGCGTCTGCCAGAGATCCCAGTTGTGCCGCACGCAGCGTATTGGGAAACATTGAGTTGTACTGGTCCTGGGATAGTCCGTTACACAGCGGCGCGTTCCGCTTGACGTAATCCAGCTTGAATTGTTCGGCATTGAGTTCTGCAGAGGCGAATTTCAACAATTCAGACGGAATCTTGTCGAGACCTTCCTTCGGGTCTTGCCGCGCTATGCGTGCGACGTCGGTTTCCATCTGGCTGGTTCTTACGCAGGTTCGGGTATCTTTGGCCAGGCGTGACGCCGCTGCAACATCACCCGCTTCGGCGCGCTGTGCTAGGTCTGCAAATGTTTGCTTGAGTGGCGTGCCTTCAGGAGGCAGAGGCGCGCTGGAGTTATTTGACGATCGATTGACGATCCGATTTGCGGAGTCATTCTTTCCGTCGGTGTGAGGAATCCGCGACGCAAATTCTTTTGCAGGAACTTCAGCTTTGGTCTTGACGAGATTCGTGCGCGGTTCCAACGGCGGACCGATTCGAGTGGCTACAAACAAGGCAAGCAGGATCGCCACAAGACAGCCAAGCATGATCCAAGCTTGTTTGCGCTTCATGTCGAGCCTCCGAATTGCTTGTGCCACGCTCAATTTCGATACGTTGGGGTTCGTTTCTCACCCCAACCTACAAGGTCGCCCACTGCTTGCAGGCAATGACGAAGCGCAGACAATCCATGTGACGGTTGTACATTGGCACGGGGGCAGCGCGGATGACGTCGGGTTCGCGCCAGTCGGTGATGATGCCGTGGGTTTGCAGGTGCTCGAATAAGTTGCGCCCGGCGTCGCGGCCTTGGGTCACGCGCAATGAGAGTTGGCAGCCGCGGCGTTCGGGTTGGCGCGGGGTGGCGATTTCGATGATGCCGGACAGGTGTTGGTCGATCAGGGTTTCAAAATAGCCGGTCAGTGCGACGGCTTTATCGCGCAGCCGCGGCATGCCTGCGCGCTGGAAAATTTCCAGCGATACGCGCAGCGGCGCGAGTGCAAGGATCGGCGGATTGGAGAGTTGCCAGCCGTCGGCGCCGGGTGTCGGCACGAATTGCGGCCCCATCTGGAAGCGGGTGGTTTTGTCGTGTCCCCACCAACCGGCGAAGCGCGGCAGGTCGGCGTGGGCGTGGCGGGCGTGGACGAAGGCTCCGGCGACGGCGCCGGGCCCGGCATTGAGGTATTTGTAGCTGCACCACACGGCGAAATCGCAACCGCTGTCGTGCAGTTGCAGTTGCAGATTGCCCGCGGCGTGAGCGAGGTCGAAGCCAACGACGCAACCTTTCGCGTGTGCGAGTGCGCTGATGCGTTTCAGATCGAACGCCTGGCCGGTGCGATATTGCACGCCGGGCATCAGCACCAGGGCGATGCGTGCGCCGTGTTCTTCGATGGCGCGCTCGATGGCAGCGTCGGAAATGCTGCCGTTGGCTTCGTCGCCTTCGAGCTCAATCAGTGCGCTGGCCGGGTCGTGGCCGTGAAAGCGGATTTGCGATTCGACGGCGTAGCGGTCGGAGGGGAATGCGCCTTTCTCAATCAGGATGGCGGAGCGCTCTCTGGTGGGCCGATAGAAACTCACCATCAACAGATGCAGGTTGACGCTGAGTGAATTCATCGCGACCACTTCGTCAGGCTGTGCGCCGACCAGTTCCGCGAGTGGCTCGCGCACAAATTCGTGATACGGCATCCACGGATGCTTGCCGCGAAAGTGTGCTTCGACGGCGAGCTTTGACCAGTCGTCGAGTTCGTCGTTCAGCGCGGCGCGCGTGGCACGCGGCTGCAAGCCGAGCGAGTTACCGCAAAAATAGACCTGATCGCCATCTGCGTGTGGTGGAATCAGGAATTGCTCGCGGAATGTTGCCAACGGATCGGCAACGTCGCGTGCCAGAGCGTTACGTTCCTCTTGCGCAAATGCCGAATTGTTCTCGCTCATCGTCAGTGCGGTTTGATCGATTGCATGATCTGCGCGCAGCCCTGTTCGTAAGCTGCGGTCCATTGCGTGGTGGTTTTTGCCAGCATTGGCCGCTCGCAGCGCACATGCACGAATATATGCCCGTTGAGGTACCAGGTCTCGCGAAATTCATAACCGGTCTTGCCGTTGAGCGCGTGATAGCGCAGCGTCGACTCGGGAACGCCCTCGGTCGTTTGCTTGTACTCGGGCATGCGCTTGGCCTTGTCGACATCGCGATTGACCATCGCCTGGAAATTGCTGGAGTTGTCGAGCAGTCGTGTTTCCACGGTCACGCGCGAGGATTCCCCGGTGCCGGCATCGGCTGGGTCCTTGATCTGAAAGGCGACGAATTGCGGCGTGCCTTCGGTCTTTTCCATCATCACCGGCCATGCCGGCGGCGCGCTGAATTTGACGAAGCCTTGATCCAGCGAATAGTCGCCGGGCACTTGCGACGGCGTTTCGGACTGCGTTTGCGCGTGCGCCGCGGTGGCGCAGAGCAGGGCGGCGGCGAAGACGTAAATCATGCGCGATTGCTGCATACAACCTCCAGGTTCATTGGAAACGCGAAAGTGGAAGACCGAGCCATTCCAGCGCGCTACCGTGGAACAGGCGCGATTGTTGCTCGGTGGAAAGATTTAGTGCCGCGATGCCTGCACCGGGTTCCTGTTCGCCGAGCGGGAACGGGTAGTCGGTGCCGAGCATGACGTGGTCGACGCCGGCGACATCGAGCAGGTATTTGAGTGCCAGGTCGTCGTGCACGCACGAATCAAAATAAAGGCGATCAAAATATTCGCGCGGGTTGCGCGAGTTGTCGGTCGCGACCAGGTCCGGACGCATGCGAAAACCGTGTTCGATACGCCCGACGGTGTATGGAAACGCGCCGCCGCCGTGGGCAAAACACACGCGCAGTTTCGGCAGGCGTTCAAGCACGCCGCCGAAAATCAGGCAGCACGCCGCGCGTGATTGTTCGGCGGGCATGCCGACCAACCACGGCAACCAGTATTTGGGCATGGAATCGGTGCCCATCATGTCCCAGGGATGCACGAGGATGGCTGCGCCAAGATCGGCGGCGGCTTCGAAGAACGGAAACAGTTCTGGTGCGTCGAGATTCCACATATCCACATGTGAACCGATCTGCACGCCTTGCAGGCCGAGTTGTTCGATGCAGCGTTCCATTTCGCGGATGGCCAGGTTCGGCGACTGCAACGGCACGGTGCCGATGCCGGCGTAATGGCGCGGGTGGGCGCGGCAGGTTTCGGCGCTGTTGTCGTTGAGGAAGCGATGCAATTCCAGCGCCTGACTGGGCTTGGCCCAGTAGGAAAACAAAACCGGCACGGTGGAGATGACCTGCGTTTGCACGTCAAACTTGGCGTAGTCGTCCATACGGTGTTGCGGGTCGAAGGCGTTTTCCCAGACTTCGCGGAAGAACTTGCCGTCTTTGTAAATCCGATGGCGGCCCTCGGCGTTGACCATCACCGCGAAGCGATTGTCGCCGAACTTGGTAGCGAGGTCCGGCCAGCTTGGCGGGAGGATATGGGCGTGGGTATCGATTTTGAGCATCCGCCAAGTTTACCTTGTGCCCGCATCCGCGTCGCGCGCGAGCAAATGCGCCAGCGTATCGAGGCTGTCGGCGATGCGGTCGCTTGCATCGATCCAGGCATCGGCGAGCAGACGCTGTTCCGGCGTCGCTGGACCATTGGCCAATAGGTTGGCCAGCGCGACTTGTTCACGGCGCAAGTTGGGACCCGATTGTGGACGGACGTTCTCACGCAATGCATGCGCCATGCCGGCGAGGGCGCTGGCAACATTCAGCGCGAACGCACGGGTTTTGTCGTGACGCTGACGCAAAGACACGTTCTGATAGGCGGCATCCAGTGCCATGGCGGCGCGCACGAAGCGATTGGCGTTGGTAAAAACCGATTCGGCCAGCGTTGTCAGTCGCGCATCGCGGCGCGGTTCGCCGCGCAGGCGATCCAGCGATGCCTGCGCGTTGGTGCGCGCACTGCGGCCGGCGCGGCGCGCCTGGATGCGGGTCTGTTCATCGTCTTCCAGCACGCTGAGAAAATAGCCGCGGTGGGCATCCAGCAGATCGGCCAGTGACGCGCGCACGCGACCGCGTTCCCAGGTTGGCCAAAGCAGGTAGGCGAGCAAGGCAAGGCCACTGCCAAAACTCGTGCCGATCGCGCGCGCACTCATCGTTTCTGCGGGTGACAACCCTTCGAAACTGAGCAGCACCACGATGAGACTGGTCAGCACCATCACCCCAAGGCCGTAATGCATGGTGGTCAATTGGCGAAAGCCGAAGCACAGGATCGCCAGCAGGATGAGTCGATCCCAGTCGCCGCCAAAGGCGAAATGCACCAGCGCCGTTGCCAATGCCAGGCCAAGCAGCGTGCCGATGACGCGCAGGATGCCGATGCTAAAGGTGCCGGCGAAATCCGGTTTCAACACGATTGCCGTGGTCATCGGTATCCAGTATCCATGCGGCATACCGGCATAGCGTGCACCAAGGATCGCCAACGCCAGGCACACGCCGCAACGAATTCCGTGGCGCGCGGCGACCGAACTCAAGCGCAGGTTGGAGCGCAGGATGGCCAATGAATTGCGCGGCCGCAGCAGTCGCGGCAAGCGGATTTCCTGTGCGGCCATGCGTAGTTCGCCACGGCTGCCGGCAAAATCAGCATTGCGCACGGCCGCGCGCAGCTGTCCGGCGAGTGCGCGCGCATGAGTTTGCGCAATGTTTAGCGCAGGGCGGTCGCGTTGGTCGATTGCTGCATCGAATCGATCCAGCGCGCCCATGGCGGCGTCGAATCCTTCCAGCGAAGCAGCTGCCGTAAGCGGTGTTGTCGCCGCGTCGAGCGCCGTTGCGATGGCATCGAGCGTACGGCCGGCGTATTCGCGCAGGCGTGCCAGGGTCGATTTCAGGTGCTCGTCGTGAATGCGCTCACCCAGCCCATCCAGGGTCAACAATTCCAGACGCGCGCGTTCGATCAGCTCGGCCAAAATACGGAATGCTTCCATCGCCACGCCGCGCGCACGAAAGCGGCCATGCAGCAGATTCTCGACATCGTTCAGTGTCTGCGTGACTGGCGGTGCCTGGGTGCTGTCTTCATGCCAGCGCGCGCTGGCCGCGAGGTCGCGGCACAGTTGCGCGATGGCTTTTCGTTCTGGCCGGTAACGCTGCCACGGCCATCCAGCAAGTGCGAACAGAGTCGATAGCACGCCGCCGCCGAATATCAGCAAGGCAGGCCCAATTGCCTGTGCTGGCGTGCGCGGATCTGACGATGTCACCACCAGCAGGATCATGCTGAT
>JBDTLA010000140.1:0-18787 GCA_039935035.1 Rudaea sp.
CGCCATGAAGCGTATTCGGCAAATGCGCCGCCAAGAGTTGGGCCGACCACTGCGGCCACACCCCATACACTGGAAAGCCAACCCTGGATGCGCGCGCGTTCGCGCACCGAATACAAATCACCGGCAAGGGTATTGACCGACGCCATGATCGAGCCGGCGCCAAGGCCCTGCAGGCCGCGAAAAATGATCAGCGTGAGCATGTTCCAGGCCATCGCCGAGGCCATGGAACCGGCCAGAAAAATCAGCGTTCCGATGATCAGCACTGGCTTGCGGCCAAAGACATCGGCCAATTTGCCGTAGATCGGAATCGTCACCGTCTGCGCGAGCAGGTAAATGGAAAACATCCAGGTGAACAGGGCAAAGCCACCGAGGTCGCCGACAATCTGCGGAATCGCCGTCGACACGATCGTGGTGTCCATGGCCGCCAGCATCATGGTGGCCATCAGCGCTGCAAGTATCCAGCGCCGGCGCCGCTCGTCGAGCACGCCGTTCACGCTGGATGAAGCAGCAGAATTCATGCGCGTACCATCGGGAATCGATCTGGGAAAACCAAGGAAATACAGCTCAGCGTGCGAGAATGCAAGAGTCGCAGTCAGCCGGCTGACGCAAGCGATTTCCGCAACGCATCAGGCTGCACTATCATTTTGATCTTCTGCACAGCGAGGTTTTCCCATTGAACCCGGCTCAACCTGATTCCCATTCGTCGACCGCGTATCCGCGCGCCACCACGAGTGCCGACTTCGAGCACAATCTCGCCGCGGTGCATTCTTGCATTGCGGCGGCCTGCCAACGCAGTGGGCGTGATCCAGGCGACGTGCGCCTGTTGCCGGTCAGCAAGACCGTCGATGAAATCCGAATTCGTGCGGCGTATGCGGCAGGTTGTCGCTTTCTGGGCGAGAACAAGGTGCAGGAGGCGTATGGAAAATGGGAAGCACTGGCAGACCTTGCGGATTTGCGCTGGTCGGTCATCGGTCATTTGCAAACCAACAAGGCCAAGTTGGTGGCGCGATTCGCATCGGAGTTTCAGGCACTCGACAGCCTGCGCGTGGCACAGGTGCTGGATCGGCATTTGCAGTCTGAAGGCGGCGAACTGGACGTTTTTGTGCAGGTCAATTCGTCCGGCGAAGCCAGCAAGTACGGCTTGCCTCCCGACGAAGTTTTGAACTTCGTGCGCGAACTTCCCGCGTTTAGTTCGCTGCGCGTGCGCGGATTGATGACGCTGGCGGCGTTGTCCGACGATCCGGCGCGTGTGCGCGGTTGCTTCGTCGTGATGCGCGAGTTGCGCGACCGATTGCGCCAGGATGCACCCGATGGCATTGTGCTGCGCGAATTGTCGATGGGCATGTCGGGCGATTATGCGATGGCCGTTGAAGAAGGCGCCACGGTGGTGCGTGTGGGCCAGGCGATCTTCGGCGCGCGCGCAACACCCGACAGCGATTATTGGCCGCCCATGCCATGAGTACCCAGGACTCGGCATCGCCTGCGTTGCAGCCGCTGGCCATCGATATCGTTTCGGTACAATCGCAAGTCGTGTACGGCAGCGTCGGCAACAACATTGCGCTGCCGGCATTTACGCTTCACGGCTTGCGCGTTGCGGCGGTGCCCACCGTAGTTCTCAGCAATACGCCGCATTACCCCAGCATGCACGGCGGCGCGCTACCGGTGGAGTGGTTCGCCGGTTATCTGGATGATCTTTGTGCACGCAATGCGCTCGGGCAGTTGCGCGCGATCCAGACCGGCTATCTGGGTAGTGCGGAACAAGCCGAAGTGTTGGTGCGCTGGATCGCTGCACGGCTGACCGAACAACCCGGCGTGCGCGTGCATATCGATCCGGTCATTGGTGATCACGACCATGGTATCTACATTGATCCAGCCATTGTGTCTGTATATCGAGAAAGCCTGCTGCCACTGGCCAACGGCATATTTCCGAATGGTTTCGAGCTGGGACATCTGACCGGTCGCGCCGTGCGCACGCTCGATGAAGTCATTGCTGCCGCGCGCACGCTTTTGACCGGGCGCATCGATTGGGTCATCGTGACCAGTGCCGCACCCGACTCATGGAGCGCCGGGCAAATGCGAGTTGCCGTCGTTACTGCCGATGGCACCGAGGTGATCGACCACGCGCGCATCGATGCCGCACCGAAGGGAACCGGCGATCTGTTCAGTGCCATTGTCACGAGTCAATTATTGGCGGGGCGCAGCATTCTGGACGCTGCGCAGCAGGCATGCGCGACCGTCGTGGCTGCCGTCACACTCACGCACAGGCACCATTGCGCCGAACTGCTGCTACCGGATTGAGCGGCGATCAAGGCACGGGGCGGGTCAGAGATCGGCTCGTACCGGTCCAGTCATGCGTATGCACGATGACGCCAATGGATTATTCCGTTGCCCACGGCCAAGGCCGACGTATTTATCCCAGACGAATCAGCAACCGAGTAGACTTGCGCGCATGAACAAGCCCAAACTGATTTACTTCGACGCCCCGACGAGCCGTGGGGAAGAGTGCCGTCTTGCACTGCACCTTGCTGGCATCGACTTTGATGATGTGCGCCTGACGCATGCCGATTGGCCAGTGTTGAAACCGCAAACGCCGTACGGTGCGTTGCCGGTGCTCGAGCTGCCAGGACATGCGCCGCTTGCGCAAACCAACGCAATCCTTGTGCTGATCGGTCGACGCCATGGCCTGCACCCAACTGACGATTTCGAAGCGGCTCGCCACGAAGGCATGATGCAACACGTCGAAGATCTTCGCGCCGTGGTCGGGCCGACGATACGCATGGATGACGCGACGAAGAAAACCACGCGCGAGGCGCTGGTCGCCGGGTTTCTGCCGGCGTGGGGCGAAGCCGCAGAACGCAATATCCTGGCGACACCGTTTTTCGGCGGCGCGAAAATCAACGTCGTCGACATCAAGCTTTATAAAATCGTGGATTGGTTTATTGGCGGCAAGGTCGATCATATTCCAGCGACGATTTTTGCCAGTCACCCGAAGCTGATTGGCGTGTACGACGCGGTACGCGATCATCCTGGCGTAAAGGCGTGGTACGCGAAGCATTGAAGGCCAGGGCCGCTGAGGTCAGCGTCTGGCCCGTTCCACATTGATACTTGCGACTACACGCGTCCGGTCACGGGTATCAGCGCGCCCGTGATCGCGGTTGCCTGATTGGAAAGCAGGAATACGATCACGTCGGCGAGCTGCTCGGGCTTGACCCATTGGTCGAAGTTGGCCTTGGGCATGTCGGCGCGATTGGGTGGTGTGTCGAGAATGCTCGGCAGCAAGGCGTTCACAGTAATATCGCGCGGCTTGAGTTCTTCTGCCAGTGCCTCAGTGAAGCGCATCACGCCTGACTTGGCGGCGGTATACGCGCCCATGCCGGCGCCAGCTTTCAGCGCGGCATTCGCACCGATGTTGATGATGCGACCACCGGCCTGCAGGTGTTGCAATGCCGCCTGACTGGCAACCACTGCTGTACGCAGGTTGATCCGATACATCAAATCCCACGAATCCGGATTGCCATCGGTCACGGTTTCGTAGCGGAACGTGCCGGCGATGTTGACCAGCGCATCGAGCCCGCCAAGAGCCTTGACCGCATCAGCCATGGCTTTCTTCGCCGCGCGTGCATCGGCAAGATCGACGCCACCGATGCATGTTGCCTGGGCAATTCCTCCGCCCGGCGGATCGGCGTGGTCGATCGCCGCGACGCGAGCTCCGGCATTGAGCGCAGCACGCACGGTCGCTGCACCCAATGCCCCGAAACCGCCGGTTACCACAATACGTCGATTGTCCAGTTGCATGATGATCTCCAGTGCGGGTGTCAGTTGAATAGGATAGGCGCTGCGACACCCATTAGACCAGTCGACGTATTGCGCACGGTGGCCGATCGCAGTTCGACATGCATGTTGTTCGAGTTACGCGCAGCGCTGCCACAAAGCATCAACGATCACACGATAGCGTCCTGAAGTGTGTGCGCTTGCGCGCTTGGTTCGCCGCGCGAAATAACGACGGCACCAGCCAGGTCGCCGGTGACATTGAGCGTGGTGCGGCACATGTCAAGGAAGCGGTCGACGCCGAGAATCAAACCGATGCCTTCCGGTGGAATGCCGAACATGCCCAGGATCATCGCGATCACCGGCAGCGAACCTCCGGGCACGCCGGCCGTGCCGATGCCACCTAGCACGCAAATCAGCAGCACCATTACTTGCTGTACCAGGCTCAGGTCGATGCCGAATACCTGGGCCAGGAACAACACGGTGATGCCCTCGTAGAGTGCCGTGCCATTCATGTTTGCAGTAGCGCCGAGCGTGCATACGAAGCGACCAACCTGGCGCGGCACGCCAAGATTTTCTTCCGCGGCGCGCAACGTTGTCGGCAACGTCGCGCTGCTTGATGACGTCGAAAGCGCGGTCAGCATGGCGGTCTGCGAATCGCGAAAAAAGCGAATCGGACTCATGCCGCCGATGAATCGAACCAACAACGGCAATACCACAAACATTTGCAGCGACAGCGCCAGCAGAACCACGCCAACGAATCGACTCAATTGCAAAAGTACGTCGTAACCCAGCTTGGCAGTCAGGTTGAACAACAACGCTGCAACCGCATACGGAGCCAGTTGAATGACCCAATCGATCAATTTCAGGCTGATTTCATACAGGCCCTGCACGGTGCCGACGAACGTGCGCGTGGCATCGGTGCGCAACACGGCAGCCGCGATACCGATCATCAGCGAGAAGAACATCAAGCCGATCAGGTTGCCGCTCGCAGCGGCCTCAACGGGATTACGCGGCACGATGCCCAGCAGCAGTTCGCGGACCGACAACGTTTCGCGACTGCTCGCAATGCTCGCGGCGCGCTCGCCCGCCTTGGCCAGCAACGATTGACTGACTTCCGGTGGCAGACCACGTCCGGGCTGGAGCAGGTTGGTCAACACCAAGCCGATGGTGACGGCGATCCCCGTGACGACCAATATCCACAACAAGGTCTTGCCGCCGATGCGGCCCAATGAACGCGGATCGCCGATCTCGACAACGCCGAGCACGAGTGCCGAAAACACCAGCGGTACCACCAGCATGAACAACAGGCGCAGGAATAATTCGCCGATCGGCTGGGTGACGTAATCTATCAACAGCGCAAGCCACGCTGCATCTGCGGCCAGCGCCCAGCACGCCATGCCGCCGGCGAGGCCGACGACGAAGCCAATCGCCATTTTCGTATGCAGTGCCATCTTCATGCATCGATCCCCGTGCTGGTCGCAAGGTCTGTGTTGGCGAGTTTCATCAATCCGCTGCCGCGATTCGCAAATGACAGTCTACATGCAGACGTTGGAAATTCAGACGGGTTTGCCGACCTGTTTGCGCGCGAATTGGTGCAATTGCGCTGCTTGTACGAATATGCCCATCGACGCTGCTGATCAGAGTCGAACCTCATCACGTGTTATGCGATGAAAGCACCTTCTCTCATCATTTCCGCTGGCTCTAAGCGGGAATGACGAGCTGTGGTTCAGCACTAATCAGGTCGACGCTTGAACTGTGGAAATTGTTTTCGAACTTTACGGCAGACGCCATGTCTCGCGGGTTTACACCCACGCATTGTTGCACACCGCTTGAAATCGGCGTCAGGCAACTAGATGTTTGTCGGAGGGCCACCTAATCAAGGAGCTTACCGACGTGGACATACTTGCCAATGACTATCCAGGCGTGATTTTGACCGAACGTGCTGCGCCGTGCTTGTCGCTTTACCAACCTACGCATCGCCAGCATCCGGACGATCTTCAGGATCCGATCCGCTTCCGCAACCTGATCAAGCAATTGGCGCAGTCGCTCAAGCAAAAATATCCAAATCGCGAGATCGAGCCGCTGTTGGCACCCTTGCATGCATTGGCCGACGATACGCTGTTCTGGAAACATACGCTCGATGGCCTGGCGGTGCTGGTTGCGCCGAATTTCTGCCGTGTGTATCGCTTGCAGCGGCCGGTCCCTGAACTGGCTATCGTCGCCGACAGCTTCCATACCAAGCCGTTGATGCGCATCGTTCAGTCGGCAGACCGCTTTCAGGTACTGGGCCTGAATCGACATGAGGTGCGATTGTTCGAGGGTAACCGTGACAGCCTCGACGAGATCGATTTGGCACTCCAAGTTCCGCGCACGCTCGAAGATGTTCTTGTGCGCGACATCGAACCGGATCGCGCGACGCGTACTCACGGGCCGATCAGGCCGGGAGCAATGGGACGCCATGGTGCCGATTCAGGCAAGCAGGACATCAATCGTGCGGATACCGAACGTTTTTTCCGCGCGGTCGATCGTGGTGTGCTTGAACACCACTCGCGCCCGACCGGGCTGCCCTTGTTGCTGGCAGCGATGCCGGAGAATCATCACCTGTTCCGTGAAGTCAGTCGAAATCCGAATCTACTGGAAACCAGCATCGACGTGCATCCGGACGATTTGACCCTGGATTCGCTGCGCATGCGCGCCTGGGCGCAGGTGCAACCGTACTATCTGGACCATCTGGCCAGTCTGGTCGAGCGTTTCCGCGCGGCCAATCACCGCGGGCAGGCCACCGACGATCTTGCCGAGTCGGCAAAGGCCATGGTCGCCGGTCGAATCCAGACATTGATGCTCGAAGCGCAGCGCCAGATTCCCGGTCGCATGGATGCGTCCAGTGGCGAAATCACCCTGGGACAACTTGACGATCCAGAAGTCGACGATTTGCTCGACGATCTTGGCGAGCGCGTGCTCGCTAGCGGTGGCGAAGTGGTCGTTGTACCGACTGAGCGTATGCCGACCAGCGCAGGGCTCGCGGCTATCTACCGCTACTGATGAAGCATTGCCGGTATCGTGTCTTGCGACCGATGCCGGCGTTTACCCGGCGATTGCACGACCGCTTCTCCGCGCGTTGCGTGTGATCGCCGTCAGATGTCGTCAGTCAGGCTCAAGTCCACGCGCTGCGGGAAAGCACGCGATAGCACGTTGTTGCCCTCGGCTTGATGATGAATTCTGCCGTTCGCTTGGCACGAACGGTCCTTCTTCAATTGTTGCCGGTTGAATTGTCGGCGTGATGTCTGCGCACGCGTATCACTTGCGCATCGTTGGCATGTTCGGTCAGCAGGCGGCGTACGCGATCCTGCCACGCCGCGCCGAATGCCTTGCGCTGGTCTGCGTCCGCGCGATCTTGCAGGATCGCTGTGAGCAACGCGCGCTGTGCCGGATCCGGTGGCACCGAAGCAAAATCCAGATCGACCGACACGCTTGCTCCCGTATCGGTGCGCTGAAACGTAATTGCGCTACCGCTTTCCACGGCTGCGAATTCCAGCAGTCCGTTGCGTGCGAAGCGTCCGCCCAGGCCCTTGAATCCATTTTCGGCTGCGGCTCCGGTCAATAGCGTCAACACTTGCGCCACGACACCTGTGGTACCGCTGTCTTCCGGGGCCGGAATGCGCACGGCAACGCTGCCGCGTTGCGGCAGTTCATCCGGAAACAACGCCAGCAGCGCGGCGCGTGCCATCAGGAATGCGCCGGCAACGGTCGGGCAGGAGTGACCTGCCAGGCGCACCGCATCGGCATAGCGATACTCGATGATTCCATCGTCGGCCGCGCCCAGCAGTTCGGCCAACGGGTCACGCACGCGCACGACTGGCGCATGCTCGAAAAACGCAGGAAAGCCCATGACTATACCCTCAGGCAACGATGGTGAAGTCGATGATGATCGAGCCTGGATCGCGCGCGCGATAGGTTATCGCCAGGTGCTCGCCAAAGCGCTCGCGCAACTGATTAAGCAGCGGCAAAGGATCATGATCGTTGACGAAGCGCATGGCCTCGCCGGGCTCAAGTGCACCGAGTGCACCAAAAATGGCTGAGTGGCGAAAGCGGCGAGCTACGCCACGCGCATCGAACATGTAGGCGCTGACTTTGGAGACGTCGGCGTCGCTGGCTGGGTTTTCGCTCATGGTCGCAAATCCTCGTGTGATGTGAGGATCAGCATGCATCGGGTCGCGCATGGCTGCACTGACATGGATCAATGTCAGTGCCGGAGATCGCAGCGTATGGATTGGCCCGTTGCATCGCGGCTTCAAAATCGAGGTTGGCCGCGGCGTGGCATCTCGATACGTCAAAGTTTCCTGGGATAGGGCAGTCCTTCACGCAATCGGTTCAATTCGATTGCTCGCAGCGTCAATCTAGCGATCCGCGAGCTGCGGATATATCGTGGCGGCGAACGCATAGTCGCGCTTGTCGATGTCCAGTCCGCCCAGTATCGGCCTGCCGTTCTTCGTGATCGTGCCCGGAATCTGGTAGCACATGATCGAGCGTGCATCGACTTTGGTGCCGAGTATCGAAGACTGTTCGATTGGCGTCAGCACCTGCGCCCGCACCTCTTCAGGCGTCCAGCCTTGCGTCGCGCCAAAGAATTTGATGGCTTTGGCGACATCGATTTTCTTCACCAGCTCGGCGCGCATGTGCTCGTGTGGAAATCCCAGCGTGTGCCCCGTTTCGTGACGCACGACGCGGTGGAACTCGCTGTCGGGCGTCTTCATGGTGAACGCTTCGAGATTCATGGTCGGTTCGCTCGCCTTGATGCTGAGGATGTCGGTGCCAAGATATGACCAGTAGCCGGAAACTTGCGCTGGCGAATCCGCGCGGGCGATGCGTACTTGCGCATTGGTGCTGGATTCGGTGAAGCGCACATTCGCCGTTTTTGACCACGCATTCATGTGCGACAAAATGCGCTTGCGCAAGGCGGCGGGTGGATTGTCGAGAAACCCCACGGTCAGTTTCACGCCATTCGTGTGCCAACGCTTGCCAACGTAGACCGCAATCTTTTCGCGCGGCGGATTCACGCCGAGTGCGTGAGCGATCAGTCCACCGTTCGGCGCATTGGCTGGATTGATCTTCAGGGCTTGTGCGGAGGCCAGGATTCTTAGCTGGTGCGGCAACTCGCGCGGCGTGCAGACGATTTGAATGCTCATTGGGATGTTCCTTGTCAGGTGTTGGTCAGCATCTTCACCAGGTTCGGCAACCCCGCGCCTTGCACGTATTTGTCGCGGGCAAGATCCGTGCAGTTGCTCAGCAGGATTGCTTTGACATCGTCGGGCCGGCCAACGAATTCGCGACGCACCGACAGGAATGCAGCGGCCAGGCCAGACACGTGCGGCGCAGCCATGCTCGTGCCGCTGAGCGCAACATAGTAGCTGCTCACATCCGTGGCCTTGAAGCGTGCATTGCACGACGAGATTCGTTCGCCGGGTGCAACCACATCGGGTTTGCCGCGACCATCGGCCGTGGGGCCGCGCGACGAGAAATACGAGACGCCGTAGGTGTGTGGTCGGTCGGTGTGTACGGATCCAACCGCGAGGCAATCGTCGAGGTTTGCCGGGTCGCCAATCGACTCCAGCATGTTGAGCATCTGCGAGCCGCCGGGTGTAGATACATCCACAGCACCTTCGTTGCCGCAAGCAACGCACACCACCAGGCCCTGTCGCCACAGACGTGCGAGTTCCTGGCAGATCGGCGAATGGCCGCAACCATAGACTTCCGGATTGAACGAGCCGCCAAGACTCAGATTGACCCCGTGGATGGCGAGTTCGGCCGAATCGTGGTTGGTCTGCGCAATGTGGTCGATCGCCTTGATGATCCAGCTGTCGTCACCCGAACCGGCGTCGTCGAGGACCTTGTAGACATGCAACTTCGCCTTGATGGCCATACCGTAGTGGTCGTCATGTTCACCAGCAATGATTCCACACACGTGGGTGCCGTGGCCTTCGCTATCCGTGGAAGGATGCCCGGCGCGCAACAGGGGCCGCACCGGGCCCGGATGCGTGCAGTCCCAAACCTTGACGATGCTGTCGTGCGCGGCAAAGTGCGGATGGGCGCTTTCCACGCCTGTGTCGAGCACGGCCCAGGTAATGCCGTCGCCCTCGGCGCGATACGCCGTGCGTGCCGCTGTCACCTGGATGATGTCGCCGGAGCGCTCTATCAACGCCCGCTTTCGGGTGTTCTTCCATACGCAATATACGCTGGTCATGCATTCGGTTTCGGCTCGCTGGATTTCGAACGGCGTGAGTCGGGCCGCCACGAAACGTTGCAGCGGATCGATGCAGGCCGCCTTGCGGTCCGTGACGTTGGCATCGAGATACGCGACCAGCTGGGTGCGATGAACTGCTAGGCTTTCCATCGCAATACCCGGCTTCAGGCCCGCATGCGCCGCAGCGCCAAAGCCGGCTGCATCGCGCAACTCGAACAGCACGGGATGCCTCTGCTCCGGACCGGTTGCATCACCGTATTCGCGCGCAGCGATCGTTTGCACGATATCGGCCAGCACATCCTTGCGAACCCGGCTGCCGTAGCGCAGCTGGTTCCAGTTGAGCACCGGATACACGCGAGCATGCACGGACGCCGTTGAAAGATAACCAACGGCTGAGTGCGGATTTCCGAACGCAGGGTTATGCACGAGAGTGTCCTGGATTGCGATGTCGCCACCAAATTCGCCGTGCAGCCCCTTGTCCAGCGCGACCGGATCGAATGGATCGGCGAAATTTGCCCATGCGTCAACGCCGCTCGGCACGACCAGTGGCTGCGTGAGCTTGCGTTGGATTTCGTCGATGCCCAGCGGCGAGCCGAGGGTGACGAACAACGCGACTTCGAGTTTGTTTCCCGATGGTGTGCGGCCATTGAGTTTGCGCAACACGTCATACGCAATGATGGTGCCTTGCGAATGCGCAATGAGCAGGATAGGTCGTTTCGCGTTTTGATCGAGAACGTCGATCAACCGTTGTTGCATGGCTTTGCGCTGCGCCGGATCGAAGAAATAGGCGGCCGTGTCGCGCACGAAATCCTTGCTTAGCCATGCAAACAGCGCATCACCGATGCCGGCGAACAGGCCGGAGAAAATCTTGCTGCGAACCATTCCGCTTGGTACCGCCGTACGCATCTGCGGGACGACCCGATCCTGCAACCGATCCATGAAACGCCGGGCTGCATCGCTTGCCAATGCCGAGTTCGCGCGTCCGAGTGCGCGGGTCTCGACATTACTCTTCGGCAGCGGATGCAGGATGTCCGCCCAATAAGCCATCCGCGTGTCTGCCATCGACTGGCCGAATAGCGCCATGTCCCAATTCGCCTTGGCGACCGCGGGCGGGTCTTGATGGCCGATACCGTGGATGTAAACCACTGCAAGCGGCAATATCGCCTCAACCGACGGGTTGCCTGGTGTTGTCGACGTCGCCTTGGCCTTCGTGCCTATCGCCCGCGAGGCCGCTTTCGATCGCACGCGTGACTTCGGCCGCAGCGGCGCTTCACGTGAACGTTTCGTCGTTGCCATGTCGTGCTCCACCTTGGGACCGTTCAAAACGCGATGTGCAAACGCTGCACGTTAGCCCATGTCGGGAATATGCAGCGTCCAGACGGCGCCAACGCCATTGCAGCTGGAACTGAGCACCGATTCTGATACGCAGCGCGCACTTGATACAACTGTCAGATATGACAGTGCCGCGCGCTGCGCCGCCGAAAATCAGGGCTTCATGCAAGGCGGCGTCGAGGCGGGAAAATGGGCGCTGCAGATCGTGTGGCATCGTGCCGCCCGAATGCGGTCTGATCGTTCACGGCAATGGTCCGAGCTTGGATAGCCACGATTGGGTTGCCTTGCAAGCCGACACGATCATGTCGCCCCCAAGCAAGACAATTATTGCGCCGCCAACAAGGCGAATGTTCGGGGATGTCTCGGCAAGCAACACGGCGTAAACACCAACTCCGATCAGGAACAGTCCAAAGGCGCCGGTTAGTATTCGATACCCCTTGCGAGAGTAAAACGGTTGTTTGTCGTGTCGATGGTTCATGGCATGGGCTATCAAGCGTGACGCAATGTCACGCCTCGCCGCGGCGATCTTGCTGCACCTGCGGTGTGTCCATGCAGATTGCGCAGTGTTGGCCGCGTTTTGCTTGAAAGAATCGCGCGGTGGTAAAGACGAGTGCTGATAGCGTGCTCCACATTGCAGCTTGCGTTGCAGAATAAACGACATCGTGACCCTTGAGTAACAGGGCAACCAGGATGATGGCGAACGCTCCCATGAGCACAGTGAGGAAACGCTTGACCCAGAATCCAATGCTCAAGAAATTCTCCCGATAAAACCTAACGCGTGAATGATTCGCGCCGTACACGTGGCTTGGACGAACTGCCTGGCGTCAACCACGCCCCGTGCATATCCAGCGCCCATCGCGAGACGTAGTGCCGACGTCATGATGATAAACGTATCCACTTCGCGGCAGCAGCAGATAACCGACACTACATGGGGGCGCGAAAGAATCAATGGTACAAACAGCACCAGCAGGGTTGGAAGCCACGCCCAAACGCCGAGAAAAGTTCCAAAGATGTACTGTGATGACGCACAAACGCCGATCAACGCGAGCGGGGACAGCACGACCAGGGCGCGGTCACGCCGAGTAGCAATGACTGAACTCGATATCAGGATGTGACCCCTGCGCTGAACTACGTAGCGGCTGCCGCAACACGTGAGATGTTGGCGCAACCGATGCGCAACTATTCGCTTGGGCGGGCAGGGCGCAGGTGCCTCACAGGTGCGGCCACGCCCGCAGAACTCCGATGAGATGAATGACACCCAGCACGAGACAAATTGCTGAACTCACCAACCAGAACGACAGGCTGTTGCCGGAGATGCGCGACATCAGCGGAATGAACACAACTCCGCGTAACAAATAGGTACCGGTGATTGCGCAGAGCACCAAGCGCAGTAACGGCAGCCTGCCGATAACGCCCGCCCCGGAAAGCGCGTATAGCGACCAGACCAGCAAAACAGCGGAGATGGCCAGGGTCACCAAAGTTGGATACCAGCGTCCCGCCAACGCCGCTTGAGCCATGCGTTCACCGGCTCCAAAAAAGCGGTACCACGGCGCACCAAACGCGATGCAGCCAAGATGCAGAAAGGCTGCTATAGCGCTGAGGGCGGCACCAACGATCAAAAACAGGCTGCCAGAATTTTGCATAGTGTCTCGTGCGCCATAACGCGTGATCCAGGCGACGGCTGTCGCGAGGCGGTTGGAGTTTACCCCAGCCACGCGTTGCAGTGCATTGGCGAAAGTGTCTGGATTTCGGCGTGTGAAACCGAATGAACCGTGACATCTGCCTTGGCCGGGGATCGAATGAAAACAATTCGAGTCGACGAAATCAGCCCGACGTCGGCTACAGCGAAAGGTTGGTCCGCAGACGGCCGCAGGGACCACGGGTATATTTCACTGACCGGCCGGCGGCTGCCACAATTCGACCTTGTTTCCTTCAGGGTCGATGACCCAGGCAAACTTGCCGTACTCGGAGTCATCTATCTTGTCGAGCACGTTGCAGCCTTCCGCCTTGAGCGCCGTGACCAAGGCGTAAAGGTCTTCAACGCGGTAGTTGATCATGAACGATGCTTTGCTGGGAGCAAACTGGTCGCCTTCCTCCGCACCAATGGACCAGACCGTCGTTCCGCCTGTGGGCTTGCCATCCGAATCGGCCCAGGTGAACGCGGTTCCGCCCCACGCCTGGACGTCGATGCCGAGATGACGCTTGTACCAAGCCTGCAACGCTGTTGCATTCTTTGCCTTGAAAAAGATGCCGCCAATACCTGTGACTCGTTTCATGTGCACGTCCAATGGGGGTGGATGGGGGGCGTTTCATCTGCGCCGTATCGACTGAATCAAGCCGCGCCGCGAAACGGGTTCGGCGTGATTAAATGTTGGACCGGAACGACGTTGGCGCCCGTGAGCTTAGCGCGCCGCCAGCCAAGTTGTCAGCGCCAGCCTCAATTGATGCCAACGTTCTGCCTGGCAGGGTAGGCTGTGCGGCAGGTCAGAAAACACCTTGGGGAAAGGCACGCTTGGGGCCCACGCCGGAGCTACTGCTTCGGACAATCCCAGAGTTCCAGTGCAACTCGCGAGGTGTCTTGCGGGTCGTACTGGACCGGAACGACTCGGCCAGCCTGAACTGAAGGAACGTCAAGGCGGGAAACGAGGGCCTTCGAATGTGCCTCAAATGCCGGGCCTTCAGAGGGAAGCACGCGAAGCACGAACTCGACGACGGGATCATTGTTGATCGTCGTGCCAGTATCAATGAGACGCTCAATAGTTGCAGTCGCGGGTACGCCGATACTGAGAATTTTGCACGCCTCTGTACGGCCGCTGAAGCCACCGACAAATGAAGCGCAGCCTGCTGAGATCGCACCGGCAATCAGGACTGCCATCGAAACAAGATGGCGAAGCCAAGCGTATCTGTGAGCCATTGCGACCTTCCTTTTGCCAGAATGACGAATGGTCCCTCAGGCTCTTGATCGTGATCCGGTTGAGATCGGCATTACCGATCAGGTTCAACTACCAATCACCGTAGTGGTTGGTAATTGCCGGCGCTGTGGCGGAGCGAACGGCACGCGTATTCGCGTCAATGGCGAAGATCCCGTTGAACAATCAAGTATCGACTGATGGCGGGCAACGTTTGAGTTGAGCGGGCACGTAGCCATTCGCCTTGAACGAAATATCAGGCATCGTCACCTTACGCTGCCTGGATCAAAATGCGGATTCTCGATGATGCCGAATCTGTTGCCGAACGGGTCGGTAACCGCCGCAACTTTGATTCCGCCACCAACCTCGGAGACGGGATCAAGTTCTTTGGCGCCCAGGTCGAGCAAGCGTGAAAGTGCTGCCGCCGCATCCGTGACTCCCCAGAGCGGTTGAGGACCGGATGTGCCGGATTGGCCATCGGGCACCAAGCCAAGTTCGAACCCGCCAACGTTGAAACCGACATAAAACGGCTCATCAAAGTATGGTTGTCGATCAAGAACCTGCGAGTACCAATTTTTGGCTGCGGCCAGATTACTCGTCGGATAGATCGCAGTACGTAGTCCTAAAATCATATGGGTTCTCCATGTCGGCCTAACGCGTGAGTTCAGCAGCCGTGCGGGCAGTGCTGCATGATTGCACAAGAAGCCTCATCCCGAACGGCTAGCGTTAGCGCACAGTTGGGCTTGGCAGCATGAGGGCCAGCGTGCCGCAAGCAGCTGCGCGCTGGTTGCGAATCGCATGCGGACCCAATGCTTGCCTAATCCTTTCGTGTGCTGGATTTGAGTATGATCTCGTGGCTCAGAACGGATTCGTCCGTCGGGGGTAGGTGCTCGGTGCCTCCACTTGCAATGGCAACTCGCGGTGCGGGCGCACCAGGTGCAAAGATCACTCGCAACTCACAGCTACCGCTGCGATACGAGACCGTGCCGCCCTGAAGATTGCTGGCGTACGGACTATAGGTATTTGCCGTCCCCAGAAGTGCCGCGACCCGCGATTCAAGATCCAGCCTGGACGTGCCGACTTTCACTGGCATGCGTGTGAAAGGACACGCGGCATGAGCCGG
Source organism: Rudaea sp. (assembly GCA_039935035.1). GTDB lineage: Bacteria > Pseudomonadota > Gammaproteobacteria > Xanthomonadales > Rhodanobacteraceae > Rudaea. The sequence continues at coordinate 15,377 of JBDTLA010000140.1, forward strand.
CGACGCCACGAGTGCGAAAAGTATTGCGGCAACCCAGAAGATTCTAGCGACGTTCGTCATATGTCTAACTAGGTTGTAGAAAAAGCCCAACTTTTAGAAAAGGGTGGAAAACCGTGAGTGTTTTTACGTCCCCAAGGCGCTGATCGTCGATTGCGGCGCTTCCAGCGAAGCTGATTTGCTGAATTGTATACTTCATTGACGCATCCGCCTGGATGACTGGTTAGCTGCCGCCCACCGAATGCGCGTGGCGAGCTTTTTGGCTGAGCACCGGCCACGTGCCTACAAGGCCAACGAAAAAACCAACCCCTGCGACAAACCAAATAAGAGACGCAACAAGCTCGAACGGCGGAACCCTTGGCAGAATGATGATGTAAGGAATGACGATGAGCCCGCGTACGAGGCAGATGAATGATATGACGACCAAAGCCGCTCGCGTAAAAGGTAGGTAGCGCAGATCACCGCGGGCCGAGAGGCCGAATAAGGCGCAGGCAAACATCAGTGCGCCGATGACGATGGCGCCCGAAGGGCCAAAGGCTGTTCCGTTGCGAGCCGATGCGACCGCTGCAGCCGGTGCATGTAGAAACGCATACCAGTCGGGGCCAAGAAGCGGTGCGATCCAGTGAATAGCGGCGCCGAATAGGGCGATCGCCGTCGCGAGCAGTAGAGAAAAATGTGCAATGGTTTTCAACGTGCGAGCACCAGGATAGTAGCGGCTAGCGCTTGAAGTAGGCCGGGCCGCGATGCGGGTTCGTGCTGAATAAATTGTTACGCTTGCGGGCCCGGATTGCGCGACCTACGACCACGGCAATAGGCGTGGCAAACAGAAGCATATGCGAAAGTAAATCCAAAGCCGTAGCCAGCGGCTTGAAGGTGACCGGACGCGGATAGGCTGAGAGCGGAAGCACGACCAGCCGCATGCAAATGAATACGACGAGCCCGAAGCCAATGCCTACAAGAAGCGGCCGGCGCGTCAGCGCGGGAAGCTGCCAGGCAGCCACGGCAAAGATTGTGGCCCATAGCACCGAAAGGCCGAAATGACAGGCTAGACCAAGCGCTGAGACCCAGTTGCCACTGGAGAACGCAGCGTTGCCAAGAATGCCACTGGCAATCGTCTGAAACACTTTGGTTGGCGCGGCACCGTTATAGCCAGCAAATGAAACGGCAAACAAGAGGTCAAGAGCACCTCCAATCAGCCCCCCGACCAGGATTGCTCCGATTATCGATGGCCTGCGCATAACCTATCTCCCGAGACCTAACGAGGTTGTAGAAAAAAGCCAGAATGTTTTGAAGAACAGTGAAATGTCGAGGGTACAGTTACCCCTCCCAAGGCGCCGATCGTAGATTGTAGCGCTTCCTGGAAGATCAATTTGCAACATTGTACACTTCAGGTTTTGCGTAGGGGACTACAGCTTTAACGTCTGAAATAAACGGCTTTACGCAACACCGTTTCACGCAACATCGCAACAAAACCTTTCACGGCAGAGCTAAGCGCTAAACAACAGGTCAGACCGACCTGCGTAGAGCCTGATTAACCAGACGGATGCCATCACACATATCGGTTGATCGCCGGATGCGGGCATAACCAATGAGCGAGAGAGGCGCGCAGGTGCGGTTTATACAGCGGTCCGGGCAAAACACCGTCCCACAAGGCCGATTACGGAAATGCAGTCTGGCAGCCGTTGCCGTTGGCTTGAAGCAGAACAGTAAATGTGTACAACGCACCAAAAGCACCGATGCGGCTAGCGCCGCATCGACGGCATCAATTTGCAGGGGGTGACGGGGAGTCTCTTATGGGCTGGTTAGGCGTCACCTCAAGGTCCGCTCAGTCGAGAAATTTCCAAGTGTCGGCTCCGTCAAAGTGGCGCACTCGGACGGCAGCAATTAGCCGCGGGTCGAAGTTACTAAGTTTGATTCCGTGCCTTGCACCCAGCGTTGGATTCAACGGCTCCCAATGCGTTACGCAACCGCAGATCTTGCAACGGATTGTCCGCATTGATTTGTCACCCCAAATGTATTCGGAAGTGAATTCGGGATGGCCTTCGATGTTAACGGTTCCAAATCCGTAATACACCGTCGGACCGCCGATACGACGGCAAAGCGAGCAGTTGCAGTCAGTAGCGACATCGGGCAAAGAAGGCAGAGTCAAACGTACGGCACCGCAGTGGCATGAACCATCAAGCATATCCTTCATTTTGAAAGTGGTCCTTCGCTGGAGAAACGCGCCGTTGCCTAATTGTGACGCCTAACCCAAATTCAGCCGCAACGAAAGGCGGTCGGCTGGAATGCAGAGTTAGACGTTAGCGGCCGCCGAGTAGCCACTAGTGCTAATGCGACGCCCTGGACGCAAGCAGAGATGCGGTCTTGACCCAAGTCATGCCTTCGTCATGGCTGACCTTACTTTCCCAACTGAAGCTATCCTTCGTGATGCTGAAGAAGCGAATCTTGGTATTTACCATATTTCCCGCGGGATCCTTGCCACTTGCGTGTAATAACATCTCGTCGTCTTTCATCTCGCCATACCATTCTGCGCGTGCCGATGGTTGAAGCGCGGACAGGCCGACCATCTCCCAACGGCGGGTAACCTCGGAGTAGGTTCTCAGCGTGACGTATGACGAGACTGCCTGTCCTGTTGGGGCGTACGCCTTGAAGTCATCTACGCTCATTCGAGCGTCATTCAAATACTTGGCGTTCCAACTGGCCTTGTACTGAAAGAGTGGGGAGCCGTCATCTTTGTAGCGCGTCGCGGCAACGCTCCAATCGTCAATGAGGAAATCGAACTGCGCACTTTCGGGCGATGGACCCTTGAGATACTGCGCGACCTCCGGGGGCATCTGAGGCGTTTGGATTTCTGACTCCTGCATGATCATTTTCTCGGGTTTGGTTGGCAGCGCTGCAGCACCGAAGGTCGGTGTCAGCGCAAGAATAATTACACGCGTGGCAAACCTAATTCGCTCTCCTGACGACTAACGCCTAAGCTAAGCGGCTGTGCGGGCCGCAGTGTGTGATTTTGGTGGCAAACTTCTTTCCGCACCGGCTTGAATGAATTGTTAGACCGGCACTTACGACGCACGCTTGCTAAGCAAATCGGCCATGCGTGTTTGCCAACCAGGCCCGGTGGCTTTCCATTTGGCGAGCACTGTCTCAGGCAAACGAATAGTAACTTGACGCCGAGGGTTCGTTGCCACGGGCCTGCCCGCACGTTTGACAATGCCGCGCTGAAACATGGAATCCGTCAGTTCCGGCAGATCCGCGTACTCGCTCGCTTTTGTCTTGTGCGAGTCGACGCGGCTGAGATCAGACTTCAAGGTGTGGGCCGATACGGGCTTGCTCGCGTTCATTGGCTTTTCTCATGCTGAAAATGTGGCGCACTGCTCCTCGTGGCGTGTAGCCGATGACGACCAAGCGACCAGC
>JBDTLA010000141.1:0-15869 GCA_039935035.1 Rudaea sp.
CGGTAATTGGCCAGCGCGTTGCACAACACCATTCGTCGCACGTGTGTTGGCCGTATCAGCGCCATTTCCTGCGCGACCGCGCCACCGAGGGAAAACCCAACGATGTCCACGTGCTCAATCGACAGGGCGTCGAGCAATGCCCACAGGTCACTGGCGAATTGTATGATCGTGTACGGGCCGTGCGGTTTGGCGCTGCGGCCCGATCCGCGCAGGTCGGGAAGTATCAAGGTGTGTTCGCGCGAAAAGTCGTCGAGCTGGAACGCCCAGTCGTCGCCGCTGGAGCCCAGGCCATGAATCAGCAGCAGCGGTGGGCCGCTTCCGGCGCATTCGTAGTACAGTTCGGTCGAATCGACTTCAATCTTCGGCATGGGAAAACTCTGGATGAATTTGAAAATTATAGTGGGTCTGGTCGCCGCGTTAGGCATGGGCGGTGCGATGGCAGCGGAAAACTACACCGGCGACGCCTACGCCCAGGATGGCGGCGAGTTGCTCTATCACGAATCCCATTTCCTGTTCGACGCCGACGGCATGCACCAGCGCGTGGTGCTCTACTTGTGTCCGGACGGCAAGGCGTTCGGTCGCAAGCTCATTCGCGACGATGGCGATCCGCAGGCACCAGACTTCGACATGTTTGATGCGCGCACGAATTACCGCGAAGGCGTTCGAGTCAAGGACGGCAAGCGCGAAGTCTATGTGAAACGCGGCGGCGATCAGGCGGAGAAGGTTGACCCGTTGCAGGTGCCTGCCGATGGCGTGATCGATGCGGGTTTCGATGTCTACGTGCGCAAGCATTGGGATGAGCTGGCCCAGGGAAAAACGCTGCAATTGCCATTTTTGGTGCCAAGCAAGCGCGCGTTCTACAACTTCAAACTGGCCAGCGTTGCGGACGCATCGACGCCGCAGAAGCTTGCCGTGCGTTTGTCGCTCGGCGCGTGGTACGCATTCCTGGCGCCGAGCATCGACGTGGCCTACGATCGCGCCACGCACCGCCTGCTGCAGTTCACCGGATTGTCGAACATCCGCGATACGGACTTGAAGAACTACATCGTGCGCATCGAATTTCCAAAGCCGGCGCATGCAATCACGCAAGCCGATGTCGACAACGCGAAGAACCTTGAGTTGGCCGGTACTTGCAAGGCGGCGCAGCCGGCCGTGAAATAGGGTTGCTCTCGCGACGCAGGGCGCTCGCAAGCAAGCAGCTCAAGAGCGCCCCCATCCGCCTTCGGCACCTTCCCCCGCTTGCGGGGAAAGGGAAAACAGGAATGTACCCCGCTTGCGTGGGAAGGGAAAGCAGGAATGTACCCCGCTTGCGAGGGAAGGGAGAACAGGAATGCACGCCGCGCTCGCCGGACGCAAACACGAAGGGCGTTCAGTTCGGAATCCTTCCCCCGCACTCGCGAACAGGTAAACGAGCGTGGGCTCTGAAAGCGGGGGAAGGTGGCGGCAGCCGGAAGGGGGCAAGCTTGAGCATCGAAGATATCGACGTCAATGAAGCACTACACTTAGCCCATGTTGCACGTCGTATTGTATGAGCCGGAGATTCCGCCAAACACCGGCAATGTTATTCGATTGTGCGCGAACTCCGGCGCATGCCTGCACCTGATCCGCCCTCTGGGTTTCGACCTGGATCACGCCAAGTTACGGCGTGCGGGTCTGGATTATCACGAATTCGCCGATGTCGCCGTGCATGAAAACTTTGGTGCATTCGTCGCCGATATCCAGCCAAATCGGTTGTTTGCGCTGTCCACCCGATCAACGACAATGTATACGGACACACAATTTGCGGATGGCGATGCTGTGGTGTTCGGCCCGGAAACGCGCGGCCTGCCTCAATCACTGCTCGATTCGCTGCCGCCCGAACGATGCCTGCGCCTGCCGATGCGCCCGCACAACCGCAGCCTGAATTTGTCCAACGCGGTCGCGGTGGTCGTGTACGAGGCGTGGCGTCAGACAGGATTCGACGGCTCTGCCGGGTAGTTCTGCAGTCGTGTCAGACCTCCAGCCGATCGTTTGGTCGCGCCACTAAAGCATAGAGCGCCGGCATCAGGAAAATACTGATCAACAAGCGCGTCAGCAGTCCCCACACGATGACAATGGCGAACGGGCGTTGCGAATCGGTGCCCACGCCACTGGCCAATGCCGCAGGCAACAAACCCAGCGCGGCGACGAGTGCGGTCATCATGATCGGACGCAGGCGCAGGATCGCGCCCTGGCGAATCGCCTCGTCCAGCGGTGTGCCGCCGCGGCGCAGTTCGTTGACGTAGGAAATGTAGACGACGGCCGTCAACACCGAGACGCCGAACAGGGCGAGGAAGCCTATTCCTGATGAAACCGAAAATGGCGTGCCGGTGATCCACAGCGCCAAGATGCCGCCGATCGGCGCCGACAACAGCACGCCGAGCACAGTGATGAACGGGAATTTGAAATTGTTGTACAGCGCGAACAGGATCAGGAAGATCAGGAACAGGGTCAGCGGCAGAATGACATTCATCTGCGCGCGCGACGCGGTGTACTGCGTGTACTCGCCGCCCCAGTCCAGGCGATAGCCCTGTGGCATCGTCACCTTTTGTTTGACCTGTGCGATGGCGTCTTCGACGGCGCCGGCCAGATCACGCCCGGCAACCGAAAACTGCACACCGATGTAGCGTGAATTGTTTTCACGATAGATGAACGACGCGCCGTTGGTCACGGAGATATCCGCCAGTTGCTTGAGCGGAATCTGTTTTCCATCGGCCGTCGCCACCGGAATGTTTCCGATGGCTTGCGGGTTGTCGCGGTATTGGTGATCCAGGCGCACGACCAAGTCAAATTCCTTTTCACCCTGCACGACTTGCGTGGCCACATCGCCACCGACGGCGGTCTGGACAAGTCCGTTGATGTCGTCGACGTTCAAACCGTAGCGCGCAATCTTCGCGCGATCGATGGCGATGCTCAGGCTCGGCTGGCCAAGTTCCTGGACCAGAGTCACGTTGCCAATGCCACGCACGTGTTCGAGCACCTGCTTGATCGCTTTGCCCTTGCTCTGCAAGGTATTCAGATCCGCACCGAAGACCTTGACCGCGAGCGCGCTCTTCAATCCGGTCTCGGCTTCATCCACCGCATCTTCGGCGGGTTGGGTGTAATTGAAGGTGATCCCCGGAAACGCGTCGAGCTTTCGATTGATCGCGGCGATCAATTCGGGTTTGCTGCGATCCGCGCCCGTCCATTGCGCGTAAGGTTTCAGGCCGACGAAAAATTCCGCGTTGAAAAATCCGGTCGAATCCGTGCCATCGTCGGGTCGTCCCAATTCCGAGGTCACCGTGGTGACTTGCGGAAACGAGCGCAGGATGTCGCGAATCTGCGGCGTGACCTTCGCGGCTTCGTCGAATGAAATGGTGTAGGGCATCGTCGCGCGCACCCACAGCGCGCCTTCATCGAGTTGCGGCATGAATTCGGCGCCAATTCTTGGAATCAGCAACAGCGAACCGAGCAGCAGCACGGCCGCAGCGAACGTCGTCCCGCGCGGACTTTGCAAACACCGGTCCAGCCCTTTGACGTATGCGCGCTGGATCGCTTCGAACGCGCGATTCCTGCGCTCGCGCACACCGTTGCGCATGAACCACGAACACAATACGGGAAGCAGCGTCAGCGTCACGATCAATGAACCGACCAGTGCGAAGATCATGGTATCGGCCATCGGTTTGAACAGCGTGCCCGACGGCCCCGACAAGGCATAAATAGGAAGGAAGCTGGCGACGATGACGGCGACGGCATAGAACAACGGGCGATCCACTTCTGCCGCCGCATCGCGGATGATTTCCATCACGTTGAGCGCGCTGCCCCCGCGCGCGGCAATTTGGCGGAAAATATTCTCCACCATGAAAATCGCGCCATCGACAAGAATGCCGAAATCGACCGCACCGATGGAAAGCAGATTCGCCGATGCACCTTGCAGATCCAGGCAGAAGAACGCGAACAACAACGCCAGTGGAATGGTGACGGCAACGATCAGGCCGGCACGAAAATCGTAGAGGAAGAAAATCAGAACGACAACAACAAGCAGGACGCCGCGCAACAGGTTGCGTTCAACGACACCCGTGGTCTGCGCGATCAGGTCGCTCAAATCGTAGAACGGATGAATCTTGACGTCCTTGGGCAGTACCTGTGTGTTGAGCTCCGCAGTTTTCGCCTCGATGCGTTTCAGAACATCCTGGGTTTTCTCGCCCTTGCGCATCATGACGACGCCTTCGACAGCGTCGTCGTTTTTCTCGTAGCCGAATTCGCCCAGTCGCGGTGCGGCGCCGATAACCACGCGACCCACATCCCTGACCAGCACCGGGGTGCCGTTGTGTACCGCGAGCACGACGTTGCCTATATCGTCGAGCGTTTTCATCCGCCCCAGGCCACGCACGTAATAGAACTGGCTGCCCTGTGTGTAGAACCCGCCACCGGCATTGCCGTTGTTTGCTGCCAGCGCCGATTCCACCTGTTGCGCCGACAATCCAGCGGAGGCCACTTTCAGCGGATCCAGCAACACCTGGTATTGCATGGTGCCGCCGCCAAAACCCGAATCGTCGGCAACACCGGGAATCGCGCGGTATTGCGGCGCAATCGTCCAGTCGTCGAGAGTCTTGAGTTCCATCGGCGAGCGGTCGGAACTTTGCAGCACGTAGCGATAGATCAAGCCGGACGGCGCGGTCAACGGCGATACCGATGGCGTGACGCCGCTGGGCAATGCCAGGTCGGACATGCGATTGAAAACTTGCTGGCGGGCGAAATAGTTGTCTGTCCCATCGTCAAACGTAAGCGTTACCTTGGACAAGCCGTACAGCGATACCGAACGCATCGTCGCCGTGCGAGGAATGCCGTTCATGCCGCGCTCGATCGGCACGCTGATCAGCCGCTCCACTTCCTCGGCGGCGTGGCCCGGCCATTGCGTGATGATCTCGACGATCGGTGGCGACAGGTCGGGATAGGCGTCCATCGGCAGACGCTTGAGCGACCAGACGCCCGCGCCGATCAGCATCAGTGTCAGTAAAACGATGATGAAGCGCTGCCCCAACGACGTGGCAACGACGCGGTTGATGACCGATGGCGTTACCGACGGCGGTGTCGACGCTGTCGGAGTTGATGATTCCTGTTCGCTCATTGGGTTTGCATGAATTGAACGAACAGGCCGCCATCGGCCACGATCTGGTCTCCGACCTTGAGGCCATCACTGATCGCGTACTGGTCTGCGCTGCGATAGCCGAGCGTCACTTGCCGCCGCGCGTAACCGCCATCGGTTTGCACGACGTAAACGAACGGCAGGTTTTCGTCGTCACGCAGAATTGCGGACACCGGCACCAGAAGCCCGCTGCTTTGCACATGCGAATGAATCACCACGCGGACATACATCTGTTTCTTCAAGACATCGTCCGGATTGTCGACAACTACGCGTGCCGTGACTGCGCGCGTATCGGCATCAACAATGGCCGAAACGTTCGTCACTTTGCCTGACAGGTTCTTCGAACCGGTTCCGGTTTCCACGTCGGCGATGTCGCCAGCGCTGACCGAGGCAACGTCGGAGCCGAAAACCTGCGCATTGACCCATACGCGAGAAAGATCGGCCACGCTGAAACACGGCGTGGTTCCGGCCTGCAACAGTTGTCCGGGCGTGATCGTTTTTTCCACCACCGTGCCGCTAATCGGCGCGCGTATCGTGCCGAGGATGTGTGCGATGGGTTTACCTTGCTCGATGTCCTTGATGGTGGCCGCTGGAATATTCAACGCGACAAGTGTCTGGCGCGCGGCTTCGCGGTCGGCTTCGGCACTGACGGCATCAGTCGCCGCCTGCGCGGCCTCGCGCTGGGAAACACCGTGATGCTTGGCCAGGTCCGCATCAAGATCCGCAAGCCGACGCGACGTGTTTGCCGCGGACAACGCTTTGCGATACGCGCCGACGGCCGTGGTGAAATCGGGTGAATCGACTTCCGCCAGCGCCTGGCCTTTCCTGACGGTATCGCCGAGCGAGACGAGCAGACGCGATACCGGGCCCGAGATGGGCGCAAGCACGCTCGTGGCCTGATCGTTGTCGAAGTCGACGATGCCAGTGGTCTGGATGGTCTTGTGGTAGTCCGCCGAAGTTACGGTGAAGGTATGAATGCGCTGACGCTGCGTCGCCGTCAAGGTCACATCCTGCGGCGTTGGCGAGGCGGCCGGCTCAAGCTTGTCTGATGCCGACGAACAGCCGCTGAGGGTGAGGACGGCTGATGCCGTCAACACGCCAAGCATGGCCAGCAAGCTTTTGCTTCGGCTTTCAACAAGACGAATCGAGCACAGCATTTTATTGGTCATGGTCTCGTCACTTTGATTTCGCCTGATTCGATGCCGCATCGTTTGCGTCGTCGCGATGCCACCAGCCGCCGCCCAAGGCCTGGAACAGCGCGGCGGTGTCGGCGTAGCGCTCGGCCTGCGCCTGCACCAGGTTGATGCGCGCCTGCTGCCACGCCTGTTCGGCGTTCTGCAGCGTCAGATAATCGCTATAACCTGCGTGCCATTGCCGCTGCGCCAAATCCAGCGATTCCTTGGCGGCGCTATCCGCGGCCACCGCGGCTTTCAGCGCGGCGGCATCCTGTTCGAGCGCGCTCAGGGTGTCGGCGACATTCTGGAATGCCGTGAGTACGGTGCTGCGATAAAGCTCGGCGGCTTGCGTGTACGCAGCTTTTGCCGCGCGCTCCTGATGCAGCAAGGTTCCGCCCTGAAAAATGGGTGCAGTCAGATCGCCACCCACGCTCCAGAAACCCGTGCCCGATTTGAAGACCTGGGCAATTTTCAACGCGGTACTTCCGACGTTTGCAGTTAATTCAATGTTTGGCAAACGGTTGGCAATGGCGACGCCGATCTGTGCGCTGGCGGCATGCAGGGTCGCCTGCGCCTGGCGCACGTCGGGGCGTTGCTGCACCAGTTTTGATGGAAGGCTCAGCGGCAAATCCTGCGGCAGGTGCAGACTCGACAGGGTGAATTTTTCTGCCGGAGCCTGACTCGGGAAACGCCCGGTCAAAATCGCCATCAGGTGTTGTTGCTGGGCGAGTTGCTTGAGCAGCGGCGGCAGGCTGGCCTGGACCTGGGCCAGTTGCGATTTCTGCGCAGCAAGATCCAGTCCGCTGGCATAGCCTTTGTCGAACTGATATTGAAGGATCTTCATCATCTTCGCGTTCGCGTCGACGACTTGCTGCGTTGCATCGATCTGAGCCTGCAACGCGGCCATCTGGATCGCAGTGACCACGACATTCGAGGTCACCGTATTGGCCGCGGCGATCGTCTGGAAGCGCACCGCTTGTTCCTGCGCTTTCAGCGATTCGACGGTACGCCGATTCAGGCCGAACACGTCCGGCACATACGAAACGCTGACTTGCGGCGTGTAGAGGTTGTACAAGAACGCGTTGTTGCTCGGTACCGGTGCGAGCGCACCGGGTGGATCTTGTTCGCGACTGGCCGATGCGCTGGCGCTCACCGACGGGTAATACGCGCCGCGACCAGCACGCGTCGTTTCCCGCGCCGCGAGCAATGCCGCCTGCGCTGCTTTGAGATCCGGATTGTGGGCAAGCGCCTGCGCAATCAGCGCATTCAAGGCTGGGGAATGAAATAGCGTCCACCAATCGCCGCGAATATCGCGACCTTCGACAAAACGCTGCATGGATTCGCCGCCGCCATGTGTGCCCTCGGTCTGCGCAGGGATCGACTCCCTGGTGTAAGCGCTGACGTTGGGTGCAGCCGGCGGCTTGAAATCCGGCCCGACGGCACAACCGGACAACGACAATATCGTCAACGCCACGATGAGCGCGCGTGACCACGGTGGCAATGCGATGGCGACTGAGCGTGCTGACATTGCGGAAGGTAGTCTGTAGTCGTAGCGAAAAATGCAAAGGCCTGCGCGCCGGCGTAAACCGATCGCAATCGGGCCATCAAGAACGTGATGATATATCGTAACACTTCAGAATGTTAAGCCTGCCTGAAGTCACGGACGTTTTGGTTTGGCGGATCGGTAAGCAGATAGTCGCTATCACGCGGCAATCGGGGCATGAAACTCGGGCATAAAATGGCTATGCTTGGCTCACCGCTAGGCAATCACCGTTGTTTGGTGCTGAACCGATACCGCTGCTGTGGTTTTCGATGCCACACGCTGGCGCACTTTTTTCGTTGCTTGCTGGGATTAAAGACTGATGCGAAGTTTGACTCTGGCGCTTTGCGCCATCTGGGCCGTGTTGGCCTGCTCGCGTGTGGCGTTTGCCGACACGACGGTTTTCATCAACGAGATTCATTACGACAATGCTGGCGCCGATTTGAATGAAGGTGTCGAGATCGCCGGGCCTGCCGGAACGATTCTGACCGGATGGCAGGTCGTTCCTTATAACGGTAGCGGTGGAACCAGTTATTCGCCGCAAACATTGTCTGGCGCCATACCCAGTAATTGCGGTGGTTACGGCGTGGTCTCGGTGCCGATTTCCGGCTTGCAAAACGGCGCGCCGGATGGCATCGCACTGATCGACAACAACGGCCAAGTCATTCAGTTCCTCAGTTACGAAGGCACATTCGCAGCCACCGACGGTCCTGCCAACGGAATGACCAGCACGAACATCGGCGTATCGGAAGATGGCAACGGTGCTGCTACGAGTTCGCTACAACTTTCCGGCACCGGCACCCAGTACAGCGATTTCACCTGGCAAGCTGATGCCGCATCTACCTTCGGTTCCTGCAACAACAACCAGACGTTCGGCGCGGCGCCGGATATTGCACCGGCGGTCAGCACCACCGTACCGACGAACAATGCGACCGGCGTGGCCTTGAATGCCGTGATCGCGATTACATTTTCCGAACCCGTTACGGTCGGCAGCATCGTGCCCGACATCACCTGCACGAATAGCGGTTCGCACAGCGCGACAATCACTGGTAGCGGCAACAGCTACAGCATCGACCCCGATCCGGATTTCACCTACGGCGAATCGTGCACAGTGACGATTGCCGCCGATCAAGTGACCGATCTCGATGGCACGCCCGATCACATGGCGCAGGATTATTCCTTCAGCTTCGCCACGACTGCCGGCGATGTACCACCGACCGTTGCCAGTACCGCGCCCGCGGCCAGTGCAACGGGATTCCCCGACGGTGCGAATCTGCAAGTCACGTTTTCCGAACCGGTGACGCTGGACAACGGTTGGTTCACGCTGGTTTGCGACAATAGCGGAAGCCACACGGCGGTACTTGGCGGATCGGGTGACAGTTACTCGCTGAATCCGGATGTCGATTTCGATTCGCTCGAGCATTGCACCTGGACGATCATCGCCAATCATGTGCACGACATCGACGGCACGCCGGATGCGATGTCCGCCGATGTCGTGGTCACCTTCGACACCGCGGCCGATGCCGGCGACTACTACGCCGGCGTGGATACCAGCAGCGGCCCGGTGCTTGAAGCCTGGCTGCACAATCGCATCAAGGACCACATCGCGTATCCGTATTCCGGCAGTGGCACGGTGACGTGGACGATCCTGCACGCGGCCGACGAAGACCCGGCGAATCCAAACAACATCGTGACCATCTACAAGAACGCGTCGCATCCGAAATCTGATGGCAGCAGTATCGTCAATCGCGAACACACCTGGCCCAATTCGTACGGCTTCAACAACATCACTGATGTCAACAACCATCCGTACCCGCCGTACACCGACTGCCACATGTTGTTTCTCTCGGACGACCATTACAACAGCGATCGCGCCAACAAACCTTACGGCATGTGCAGCGGAACCTGTACCGAAGAAACGACCGTGTTGACGAACGGCTTCGGTGGCCCCACGCCACCACGTGGGAATTCGAGCTATACGTCAGCCACGATCTGGGAACCGTGGGATCATCGCAAGGGCGATCTTGCCCGCGCCATCCTGTACATGGCGGTTCGATACGACGGCGGCACAAACGCCCAAGGACAACCGGAACCCGACCTGCGTGTGACCGACGATGTGTCGCTGATCAAGACGACCACTTCGGGCCAGACCCAATCTGTCGCTTACATGGGCCTGGAAGCCGACCTGCTCAACTGGAACGATCAAGACCCGCCTGATGACGGCGAGCGCCTGCGCAACGAGGTTGTTTACTCGTATCAGGAAAACCGCAACCCGTTCGTCGATCACCCTGAATGGGTGCGCTGTGTGTTCACCAACACCAACTGCCCAACGCCCACCGACGAGATATTCAAGAACGGGTTTGAGCCCTGAGGCAATCCGCGGTTCGATCTGCAGTCGTTTTTATGCGGCTGCGGATCGTACCCGTAGTTGTCACCCAGAAGGCAGCTGCGTCGTCGAAGGAAAACGGCACAAAGTATCCGCGTCCGTCTCGCGTGTGCTTCGCGGCGCGCCTGAAATTCTGGACGTCGTCATACCTCGGGGAGATTCGTTTTGCTGATCATGCCGCTGCACCGTCGTATGACCTTGGCGAATGCGCCCGTGGTCACGCTGACGTTGGTTCTGCTCAATTGCTTCGTTTATTTCTTCTTGCAGTCGAGCGATGATCGGGTGCTGCACAATGCGCTGGATTATTACCAGCAGTCGCAGCTCGGGCGCATCGAATTTCCGGCGTATGACAATTGGCTGCACGATCATGATGAGAGTCGCGAGGGACAGCAGCGCCTCAAGGCCATGCAGTTGGCTCCTTCCGAACTGAAAGTCGCGCTGATCGAATCCGATGAAAAATTTCTCGCCGCGTTGCGCGCTGATCGCATCATCGAACCCGCGAGCAACGATTACGCCGACTGGCACGCCAAGCGCACCGAATTCGATCACATCCGCGACAGCGCGTTCACGGCGCGCCACGCGTTGCGGTTCTCGCACGTCGAACCAGGGCGCATGTTGTGGGCGATGTTCATGCATGGCGGTTTGGAACATTTGATCGGCAACATGATTTTCCTGCTGGTGTTGGGGTTGTTGGTCGAAGGGGCACTCGGGCCATGGTGGTTTCTCGGGCTTTATCTCACCGGTGGTTTTGGCGCGTCGTTCGCAACCGTCGCCTGGCACTGGGGCGATCAGGGTTTGGCGCTGGGCGCTTCAGGCGCAATTGCCGCATTGATGGGCGCGTATTGCGTAATCTGGGGGTTGCGCAAGGTTCGTGTGTTCTACTGGTTTTTCGTGGTATTCGACTACGTGCGCGTGCCGGCATTGGTGTTGTTGCCGTTCTGGTTTGGCTGGCAAATTTTGAACCTGTGGCTCAGCGGCGGCGCGCATGTCGGATTTGACGCGCATGCCGGCGGCATTTTGTGTGGCGCAGGATTGGCGCTGGCGTTGCGCCGCGCTGGCCGTGTGCGCGACGAATTCGTCGAAGAAGACGAGCGCCAGGAAATGCACGAAGGCAACGCGCAGGCATTCACGCAAGCACTCGAACATATCGGCAAACTGGAAATTGCGCAGGCGCGCATGTTGCTCGAACGCATCGACGCCGACGAGCCTGGGCAACTGCGGGTGCTGCTCGCACTGTACCGCTGCGCGCGCTATGGCGGCACGCCGGCGCAACTGGATGCCGCGGCCACACGCGTGCTTGAGTTCTCCGCGAAGACCGAAACGGAAGTTCGCGAACTGAAATGTACCTACGACGATTATCTGAAAGCCTGCGCCGGAACGCCGCGGCTTGAGCCCGGCGTATTGTTACGGCTAGTCAATCCACTGCTACGCATGGGTGCCGATGCAGATGTGCAAGCACTGCTGCACGCCGTCAGCAAAGCACATCCGAATCTGCCCGCCTTGGCCGCAGCATGGTTCGCATTTTCGATGCGTGCACCGGAAGCCTCGCCACAACGCCGCGAACGCCTAGAATATCTCGCGCAACACTTCGCCCACAGCGAGTTCGCACCGAAGGCACGGTTTCTTTTGCAGCAGGGTTAGCGCAGGCAAAGAACCCGATATTACGTACATTGTCTATTTACTCGCTTCCCCTGCGCAGTGGGGGAAGCTCTGATGAGGGCGCTTTTGATTGTGCCCAAGAAGTGCAAGAGCACCCCCTTCCGCCTTCGGCACTTTCCCCCGCACGCGGGGGAAGGAAAATAGGAATGCACCCCCGCACGCGGGGGAAGGAAAATTGGAATGCACCCCCGCACTCGGAGGATGGAAAGAATGGGAATGCACCCCGCTTGTGGGTGAAGGGAAATCGAAGCGTTACTCGCTCATTGGGTGGTACAGCAACCAATGCACGATGCTTGTTCGCTTCCCCTGCGCAGCGGGGGAAGCTGTCCGCAGGACTGATGGGGGCGCTTTTGATTGTGCCCAAGTCCGTAGCGGGCGCTGCGCGCACGAATTGGTGCCCTGCACGTGCGCAAACCGAAACAACGTGCGCGGAGCGCACGCCACAAAATCAGGTCACGCGTTCGCTTCCGGCTTCTTCGCCGCCGCCATGATGCGTTCGATCATTGACAGGCGCGCATCGACTTCGGGCATCAGCGGGTCGCCCGGGTAATTCGTCTTGAGGTACATCAGCAGCGCACGTGCCTTGTCGTCCTGATTCATGCGCTCGTGCATCAGCGTGGCGACAAGCAGGTAGTTTTGTGGAATGTCTTTGCTTTTCGGGAAGCGCTTGTGGAATCCCGACAGCAAGCGCAGCGCGAGTTGTGGTTGCCCACCTTGCGCGGCAAGCTTCGCTAGCTGCGTGATCTGCTCGGCATCGGTTGGGCCAAACGTCGGCTCGAGCGTCTGGCATTCGCGCAGCAAATCCAGGGCGAGACGATCCTTGCCCTGCGCCAATAGAATGTTCAGATAGTCGCTACCGTGGCGCAGCAATTCGTCGCGGTCGTTGGTCAGGCGCAGCAGTTTGCGGTATTGCGTGTGTACGGCGGGCGTACCGCCACGACCGCGCAAATGTCCGCGCAGTAATTCCGTGGCGTTTTCGGGTTTGCCGTCGCGCACGAAGGCGGCGACTTCATCGAGCAAATCCTGATCCGGATCGGGTTTCGCCAACGGTCGCGTCAGCTTCGGCGCGGCCGGCTCGAAGCCAACCGCATCGTGATACTGGTAAATCAGATAGCCCATAAGGTGAAAGGTCACGACGAGGGCGTAATTGGCAATGATGCCAACCACAATCAATGCGACGAACAACGGTAGCACTCTAGCCGCCACGCCGGCGGCATAACTCTGGCTCATCGAAACGACCAGGCACAAGCCGACCACGGCAAGATACGGCCAGCCGATGCGCGTGAAGATCGAAATCCATTTGCCTGGATTCAGCGCGCTCGCCAGGCTTTCATCCATCGCCAGCGCCATCGTCGCGCCGGGCAGGCAAATGCCGAGGAATATCATCAGGGCCATGCCCACTTTCTTTCCAAACAACAGCACGCCGACAACCGCAACGATGAAAAAAATCACCATCAACCAGATTTGCAACCAGCCGAGACTGCTGTCCGTCGACTGCGCAATCTCCGGCGGTTCCATGTAACCGTTTGCGGTAGCACGCAGGCATTCGAATGCGTAGCGGTACATCGCCACGGTGACGAGCAGGTAAAGGATTCGCCCAAACGGCAGGAAGAGCAGCAGATTTCCGAGCGCCAGGATGACGATGGTGACCATCGCACTCATGTGCGCCGGGTAGCGCGTGATTTCGCTCAAACGATTCCAGAAAGGAACGATCGATGCGGACTCAGCCGCAGGCTGTGCAGACATTCAATTGACCCCTGTTGGCGACGGGCGCGATTCCGGAACTGTGGGGATACGCCGGTGCAAACGCATTCCCGTTCCAACCGACGACCCGTGGCCATTTTATTACACAAGCACCGTCTGATGCAGGCCCTGCCTGACCCGGGCCGCAATCCAACCTGACAACTGCACTGCACGTTTGCGCATGCGACGCTACGCCCAGCACGAACGACTCTTCGGTGATGCCACGAATTCAGCGAATGGGCCTGCTTGCACGCCAGCGACAACCTGCTAACTCTTTGGCTTCTTTGACGCTTCGAGCTCGGCGACGAGCGCGGTCACTGCATTCGCGACTGCCTGCGGCTGATCGATCTGGATGTCGTGCGAGGTGTTTTTCACGAAGATGCGCTTGCCGTTCGTGGATGTTGCGACGATGCGTGTCTGGGTAACGTCGCGAGCGGCTTCGAGCTTTTTGCGCAGCTCCGTCGGCGCATCCGCATAGGTATTATCGGCCGTCAACACAACCAGCGGCGTCGATCCGTGTGTCTCGTGAGCAGATACCGGTTGAGCAAATACAACGTCGTTGTCGTGCAACTCCGATAACAGCGTACGCCAGAAAGCGGGTTTCAATTTGTACGCCACGGTAGCCGCGTTGACCTTCGCATTGGCGAGCGGATTGGCGCGGGATATACAGAGTTTCAAATTTTCCGGCGGCGAAGCCAGCAGCCCCTTTTCCGCACCCTTTTCGCACTGATGGATAAAAACGAATCGTTGCTTGCTCGTTGCCGTCTCTGCTTTCATCCACGCTGGCGCGAAGGCCACTGTGTCTTGCTGTGGTGGATCGATCAACACCAAACCCACGACGTCGCGTGGATATTTGTCCGCGTAGTGCCTCACGATATTGCTACCCAGCGAATGCCCGACCAGCACCACCGGCGTGGTCAAGGGCGCCTTGAGGATCAGCCCATGCAGGTCGACAACATCCGCATCCAGATTGCGCGGCATCGGCCCTTCGTCGCTGAACCCATAGCCGGCGCGGTCGTAAGCACACACGCGCCGGGATTGCGCCAATAGCGGCTGTAGCCGAAACCAGGTGCTGGAGTCTGCGTGCGAACCCGCTTCCAGCACGATCGTCGGCTCGCCATGGCCGGCGCAACGCAGATTCAAGTGCCGCCCGTTGGCAACCGTCACCAATGTCGCCGGCTGCGCGTAGGCATCCGGGATACGCCCGGGGAATCCCGCGGCGTTTGCTGCTGCAAGCGTCAGAGCCGTGGTGAGCCAGACGAGCAGGCTCAAATTCTTGCCGTGGAAAGTTTGTGACAACGTAGCGTTCAAGGACACGGTCTCCGATTTCGGGTGAATGGACGGTTCGCCCCTGGTCGTTGCCAGTCGCAGGCTCAAAGCGTAACGCGAAGTCGTCCGTATACCTTACCTAAGGCAAACCAGAGAAAATTTTTCGTTAATGAAAAGCAGACCTGACCGGCGCCGACTATCGAGCCGTATACAAATATAGGTAGATGCTTTCGGCCAAATGAGGCTTGTCCAACGTCTGCCCTATATAACTTCGGCAGGCCTGGAACTTCAGTGCGTGTGGACGGGCGTCGGGCACCCCGTAATAATTCCTGTCGTCCACACTACGCAATTCCCTGTCCAACGCGTTCATTCGCTGAACGGAGCTGCGCTGAGCGTGAAACTCTGGCCTTGCACTTTCCGAGGTCGGTTAAGCGTCATTCCAACGTTGTGGGAACAAGCGTACGAGAAAATTCAACTTCTGGGGTCAGCGAGTGGGTAGGAGATTGCCATGCGTATTCAGAGTGCCCTTTCGGCGTGATAGTCGATTGAGCCAGGAATTCACTATTCGATAATAGTGCTTTGACTCCGTTTTGGAACAATCCGCAAGGTCGCGGCGGAGCGCCTCCGGCGATCGCCGGCCGACGCCCCGACACCATTCGATTACTCAAACCCGTTGGCGAAAATCAGTTCTGTTTTCAAGCGCGTGACGACGAGATCGTAGTCGCTGTTGGCGCTGGTCGAAAAGGGCGCCTCCCCAGCAATCACTGGACGCCCGCCATCGAGGAACAAGCGTTTGAAGGTGGTGGTATACGAAGGCGAACTGCCAAAGGGGGCATCGTAAAAGCTGACATAGCCGCTGCTGAATGGTGCATCGAGGATTCCATTCGGCGTGAGGCGCTCGACGGTTCCACGGCTCGGCGATCCTGACGTCCCGACAAGAATGATTCTGCC
>JBDTLA010000142.1:0-28920 GCA_039935035.1 Rudaea sp.
AGCTTGGATCATCGCGTAGCGGAGCGATGCTGTGTCCGCTGTATCGCCCCAAGGGTCGCTGATACTGTCGTTAGTGTTGGTGACAACGTAGTTCGCGGCGTGAACTGGAAAGGTAAACGTACCAAGTGCGAGTGCCAGTAAAACGGCACGGAGGAAATTCTGGGCAAACGTCGAACGGATAAGTTGGGTCATAGTGATTCTCCCTCCCTCGACAATACACTCATGTGTCCCAAATGGTACGCGCCTTGAAATCAATTCCAACAGTTGTCGGAAGACGTCCGCCTATCTCGCACATAACGGGCATCAATCCTTGATACGTCACCTCGAATGATATCGGTTTCGAACCAGTCTGCAACGAACGCCACGACCGGCAGCACGTAATCGCTGTTGCCGCAACTCTGATCACGTTCTCGCGGCCCTCGCCGCCGCAGATGAGTTGCCAGCGCTCGCGGATCGCTTACTGTGAAGTAAGCCGCGAACTGGAGATTAACAAGTGGTCACGCCATGCATTTTGCTGACTGCGCTGATTGAAGCGACATTGCGCGCGTGCTCCGCAGAGCGCGAGTTCAGCTGGGCGAAACACGAGACACCGGAAGGCGCGCAGCAGTTGCGTGTCGAGCGTGAGCGCGCGATAGGTGCGGTGGAGCGTGTCTTACAGCACAGCGTGCGGTGCCATGCAATTTTGCCAGCCGACGCGCGAGCATTGACGGGCCATGTATATGACGGGCTAGCCGTTCGGCGTCGGGCATCGCGTGGACAGCTCTACGCGAACGACCCGGTAGAACACTGGGAGTCTGTGGAAGTCCTGACGCGCGCACTTGTGCGCACATGGCGTTGGGCTCGATTCAAGGCATTTGTTGGACGGTGGCGCAATGCGTGAAATCCCGGTTCACGATTGCTTTGGCGCACCGCCATCGAATCTACCGCCGTCGATAGCTATCCGGCGGTGGGACGAGGCACTGCTACTTTTTGCTTTTGTCTTGGCTACTTCCTGGGTTGCTATTGGCTGGTTACTCTTCCGAAACCTGCCGATGCTTGGTCATCGGCCAGAACTTTCATTTTTTCAGTTCCTGGCCACATCGGACCACTTAGCTAAGCGGAGGCTGCCGCGAGGTGTTGAAGTTTACCGCAGCCGCTCACGGCGGACAGATTGATCAAGCAAACCAACCGATACTAAATAGGCAATCTCCTACACGTTTTGACTGCTGCGGCTGACATACGCCAGCCAGCGACCCGCGCATCATTCCCCCGCCCGGCGCCTGGGCACCGCTTGAGGCAGGATGCCTCGCTAAGCTGCTGGACGAACAGACCCGACGCGGGGTTTTACTTGCGGAACACGAACGCGGCAAACACGGAACCCGACATGGGAGCATCGGCACCGCTTGGCGTAGTACGCAGCAAGCAAGGCGCGGCAGACTCATTCCGTGCGACTGAAAGCGGCTACCTTTGCCGGATGGCACGCGATACAAAATTCATGGGGCCGCCTGGTATCTGCGATCGATGCGGGCGCGCGTGCCACGGTCTGCACCAAGCGGGCGGCGTTTGCTATCACTGCGGCATCGGCTCTTTCGTTCACCGTGGAGAGTGGCGCTACACGACGTGCGCAGATTGCAACGGTTCGGGCTGCACCATCTGCAAGCGAACCGGTGTGATTGCCTGCCGGATCGCACAAGCGCGGTAGCCTCGCTGGAGCCGCTGGACGAACTGCCCGGCGCGGGGTTTGCGCTCGAATGGCGCGAAGTTTCAGCAAACGGCAAACGTACGGCAAACAGAAAACATGCGCCGACATGAGGGATTATGCCTCTTGCTATAACATATTGATTTTATTGGTGCCCGGGGCCGGACTCGAACCGGCATAGCCGTAAGGCCGAGGGATTTTAAGTCCCTTGCGTCTACCGATTTCGCCACCCGGGCATGTCTTTGCGAAAGTGCGGCCCCGCAAGGCCGCTGCTTGATCCTGTGCTCATGCACGAGCGCTAGAGTATCAAAGAGTGTGTTGCGCAGGAGAACAAACTTCGGATGGAGGCCAGGGTCGGAATCGAACCGGCGTACGCGGCTTTGCAGGCCGCTACATGACCACTCTGCCACCTGGCCATCCGAAGTAAAACCGCGTCAAGCTTAGCGGTGCAACGCCTAAAAAACAAAACCCCGGGTTGCCCGAGGTTTCGTGCTCTTGCTGAACAATGCGGCCTGGAAGGCCACTCTGTTCTTAGCGTTCATGGAGGAACGCAAAAACCATGGAGCGGGAAACGAGACTCGAACTCGCGACCCCGACCTTGGCAAGGTCGTGCTCTACCAACTGAGCTATTCCCGCGCGAGGCCGGCCATCATACGAATTGCGCAAATATTGTCAACCTATTCCGTATCGTCAGCCATTGGAACGCATGGCGGGCCACGCCGCACGCAGATACTCGAAGCCGGACCAAATCGTGAGGACCGCCGCAATTAACAACACCACTTCTCCAACGTGAAACAGACGCAAGCCAGCCAAATCGTGCTGGTATAGCAGCACCTCAATGGCGACGATTTGCATGACGGTCTTGACCTTTCCGAGCATGGCAACCTTGACGCGCGTGCGTTCGCCCAGTTCCGCCATCCATTCGCGCAATGCGGAAATGGTGATCTCGCGACCAACAATAATCGCACTGACGATCGCCATCAGCGGCGTGGGATTCTCCTGCACGATGAGGAACAAGGTGACCGCGACCATCAATTTGTCCGCGACCGGGTCCAGGAACGCGCCGAAAGGCGAACCCATATCGTAGCGCCGAGCGATGTAGCCATCGAGCCAATCGGTCAGTGCCGCGGCGAGAAATACCATGGCCGCGGCAACATTGGCACCGCGAAACGGCGCATAGAACACGATCACCATCACCGGCAATAGCGCGATGCGGAACAAGGTGAGCATGGTTGGAATGGTCAAACGCATGCGACAGCGATCAGGCGAAGATTGTGCAGTGTGACACGTTCGACATCAGCCATGAAACGCCGCGTAAATCTTTTCGGCCAATTCCCGGCTGATGCCTTTGACCTGTGCCAGTTCCTCGGTGCCGGCAGCTGCGACACCGACCATGCCGCCGAAATGCTTGAGCAAAGCCGTGCGTCGACGCGCGCCGACACCGCCGATTTCTTCGAGTCGACTGCGCTCACGTGCTTTCTCACGGCGCTGCCGATGACCGGTAATCGCGAAGCGATGTGCCTCATCGCGCACGCTCTGAATCAAATGCAGCGCGGCCGATTCTGGACCGGGCCACAGAATTTTGCCGTTGTCGCCGCGAATCAGCGATTCATGTCCGGCACGACGCGATGGGCCTTTGGCCACGCCAACGACCAACACGCCGGCGACGCCGAGATCGGCCAGCACGTCCAGCGCCTGGGCAACCTGGCCTTTGCCGCCATCGATCAGCAGGACATCCGGCAGCGTGCCCTCGCCCGCCTGCACGCGGCGGTAACGTCGTTCCAGCGCCTGGTGCATTGCCGCGTAGTCGTCGCCAGGCACAATCCCGGCGATGTTGAAGCGTCGATACAGCGATTTCTCCGGACCTTCAGGACCGAACACCACGCACGCGGCGACCGTCAACTCGCCCATCGTGTGGCTGATGTCGAAGCATTCCAGTCGACGCGGTGCTTCGTCGAGTTCGAGCAGCTGGCGCAACGATTCAAAGCGCTCGTGGGCGGTCTGATTACTGGCCAGGCGCGCGGCCAGCGCCGCTTGCGCGTTCTTGCGTGCCAGATCCACGAAGTGTGCACGATCGGCGCGTACGTGCGATTTGATGTCGACGGCGTGACCTGCATGCGCGGCGAGCATTTCGCCCAGCGTCAACACGTCATCCGGCACTACGTTGACCAGCAATTCGCGCGGCACGGGTTTGTCCAGATAGTACTGGGCGATGAACGATGCCAGCACCGCACCAGGCGTGGCTTCGCCGGGCAGCCGCGGAAAGAAATCACGCGACCCCAGGCTCACGCCGTCGCGGAAATACAGCACCGCCACGCACGCCAGGCCACCATCTATATGGCAAGCCAGCGCATCCAGGTCGGCGCTGGCACCCTGCACGTGGTTTTGCGCCTGTAGGCCCTTGAGCGTGGCAATCTGGTCGCGCAGACGCGCGGCTTTTTCGAAATCCAGTGCGGCGCTGGCGCTTTCCATCGAGGCAGCAAGCTCATCGAGGATCGCATTGCTGCGCCCGCTCAGGAACATCTTCGCGTGGCGCACGCTTTGTGCGTAGTCCTGCGCACTGATGAAACCAACACACGGCGCACTGCAGCGCCCGATCTGGTATTGCAGGCAGGGACGCGAACGGTTACGGAAAAAATTATCGTCGCACTGGCGGATGCGAAAGAGTTTTTGCATCAAATCCAGGCTTTTACGCACAGCATATGCGCTAGGGTAAGGCCCGAAGTATTCGCCGCGTGCGTGTTTTGCCCCACGATGAAATGCCATGCGCGGGAATTGGGCCGGATCAAACTTCGGCTTTGCGGCTAGTTTCGTGCGGCCACTTTCTTTCGACGGGTCGCCAGCAGTTTGGTTGGCGTCAGCCGATGTTTCACTGGCTGAAATGAAAATATAGGGGTAGCTCTTGTCGTCGCGCAGCAGGATGTTGTAGCGCGGCTTGAGAGACTTGATCAGTTGCGCCTCGAGCAACAAGGCTTCGGCTTCGGTACGCGTAAGCGTGGTTTCGATATGCGCGATCTGCGCGACCATCGCCGCAATGCGCGGCTGCATTGCCGGTTTCAGGAAATAGCTGCCGGTGCGCTTCTTCAGATTGCCGGCCTTGCCGACGTACAGCACCTCACCGGCAGCGTTGAGCATTCGATATACGCCGGGCGATGTGGTCAGCGTGCGTACGAATTGCTTGCCGTCAAACGCAGCCGGCTTATGGTCGGTAACGTCAGAGCTTGCGGGTGGCGGATTTTCATCCGGCATGGAGACGCTACGCCTATTCGCCAATGCTCAAGCGTTTCATCTTGCCAGAGCTCAGGTCTACCCGCACGATTTCGTGGGCGTTGGTATTGGCAATCCAGAGTGCGCCAGCCGCGAGCGATAACCCCGACGGTTCTTCGAAGCGGTACGGCATGTTGAGGGTACGCACTTCGCCGCTGCGCATGTTCAATGCCTTGATCTTGCCGTTGTACGTGTCGGCCACGAAGATCAAACCGCGCGGATCGGCAGCGACCGCCATTGGATGCTGCAGGCGCGCGACATCGCGCTTGCCGTTGACATCGCCAAAATCGTACAGGCCGGCACCGATCAACGTGGTGACACGTTTGTCGAGCAGGCGCAGCAAGCGTATCGACGACGATGCGGTATCGGCAATCGCCAGTTGCTGGCCGATCACACTCAGGCTGCCGGGCTGGGCAAAACCCGCCAACATGCCCTCGCCATCGGTCAGCGCGAGTTGGCCATTGCCGGCGAGTACGCTCAACTGGTTTGCATTCAGATCGAGCTGCCAGATCTGGTTTTGTCCACTAACGGCGATATACAGGTAATCCCCGATCGCCGCCACGTCCATCGGCGCGGACATCGCGACCTTCGTCGGCTGGCTGTAATCGTGCGGGATGTCGCGCCCCAACTCGCCGGTTCCAACCAGCGTTTCGACTTCGGCATTGAGCAGTCGAACCCTTCGCACGGCGTGGTTGCCGGTGTCGGCGACCACCAGCGCGTCCTTGATCAGCGCCATGCCTTGGGGATTGGAGAATCCCGCATCGGCACCGCGACCATCCCAATAGCCCGGATTGCCCGAACCGATCTGGCGCAGGATGCGGCCTTCGTGGTCGCATTCAAGAATACGGTTGTGTCCGCTGTCGGCGATCCACAAGGCAGAATCGGTGACCAACAGTTTTCCAGGAAAACTCAGCGGCGTGCGTGCTTCGTGCCGCGCGACGCTGAC
The DNA here is from genome assembly GCA_039935035.1 of Rudaea sp. Taxonomy (GTDB): domain Bacteria; phylum Pseudomonadota; class Gammaproteobacteria; order Xanthomonadales; family Rhodanobacteraceae; genus Rudaea. The sequence continues at coordinate 5,892 of JBDTLA010000142.1, forward strand.
GCCGGATTCATACACGCGAAGATCACTTGCCGCGGCTTCGTCGAGCAAATGCGCAATCAGAGTGTCGGCTTCCTGGCGTCGCCCTTCGCCCGGCAACAGCGCTGCCAGCTGACCTTGCGCATCAATGACCGCGAGTGTGGGCCAGGATTGCACCCCATACGCTTGCCACAGCGTAAAACCCGGATCATTGGCGACCGCGTAGCGGACGTGATTGCGATTCACTGCCTTGAGCACGCTTGCGACCGATCGTTGCGCGGCATATTTCGGCGTGTGCACGCCGATTACGCTCAGGCCGTCGTGATATTTGTTTTCCAGATAACGCACGTCCGGCAGCGCGTTGATGCAATTCACGCAGTCGAACGTCCAGAAATAGAGCAGCGTCACACGTCCGCGCAATTGTTCAAGCGCGGGCGGGTCATCGGTGTTGACCCATTCCAATTCGGGCAATTCCGGCGCGGCGATTCTGGCGTTCATCAAACTAAGGCATCCTTCAACATGCGCACAGATTATGCGTCATTCGCGCAGCGTGCAATCAATCCCCGCACGCCGCTGCGTGCGAGCTCGATTACGCGCTCGAAGCCATCGCTGCCACCGAAATACGGGTCGGGAACTTCAGCAGGCGCAGCGATGCCGGCGTACGGCAGAAACAGTCCAACGCGCGATACGAATTGGGTTGGACACACGCCCTTGATGTTGCGCAAATTGGCTTGATCCATCGCCAGAACGGCGTCGTAAGTCTCAAAGTCCGCGCCTGTCAACTGTCGTGCGCGATGCGCTGAAACGTCATAGCCATGCGCAGCCGCGCTGGCAATTGTGCGCGGATCGGCCGCATGACCGATGTGATAGTCGCCAGTACCCGCAGAGGCGAATTTGGCATCGACCCCGGCGCGCAGGAACTCCGCGCGCGCCACCGCTTCGACCAGCGGCGAGCGACAGATATTGCCGAGGCAGACAAACAATATACGTTTCATCGTCATTGCTCGGAAAGCTCAAGAGCAACCCGTTGCAGATCCTCTGCCGTATCGATTCCGGCGGGAAACGGTTCTGGTGTCAGTCGGACGGCAATCGTGAAACCATGCTCCAGCGCGCGCAATTGCTCCAATGATTCAGCACGTTCAAGCGGTGTCGGTGCGAGTCGCGCGAAGCGGCGCAGGAATGCGGCACGATAGGCGTAGATGCCGATATGACGCAGAAACGGCACGTCATCGGGTAAGGCTTCGCACGATTTTGCGAATGCATCGCGCGGCCACGGCAACGGCGCACGGCTGAAGTACAGCGCGTTGCCATTGCTGCCAACGACCACTTTGACGCAATGTGGACTGAGCAATTCCTCAACACCTGAAATCGGTGTCGCCAACGTTGCCATCGGTGCATCGCTTTGCGCCAGTGTTGCGGCTACGGCGCGAATGCCACTGGCTGGGGCCTGCGGCTCGTCACCTTGCAGATTGACGATGATGGCGTCGTCGGCCCAGCCCAATTGCTCGGCGCATTCGGCCAGCCGATCGCTGCCGCTGGCGTGATCGCTGCGCGTCAGGACAGCAAGCACAGGCAAATTGCGCAACGCCTGCACAATGCGGTCATCATCGGTTGCGACGACAACTTCGCGTGCGCCAGCGGCGAGCGCGCGGTGCGCGACATGCGCCACCATCGGTTCGCCATTGATTAGTGCAAGCGGCTTGCCGGGCAGTCGCGTCGACGCAAACCGCGCGGGAATGGCCACGATGAAATCCGGAGTAGTTGTCATCACAGCAAACTCAAGCGTCGTGCCTGACGGAGTAGCTGCGCTGCACGTATTGCTCGATCAGTTCGACGAATTCGGCGGCGATATTCTCGCCGCGCAACGTTGCGTGCTTGACCCCATCGACGAATACCGGGGCGACCGGCGATTCACCCGTGCCGGGCAGCGAGATGCCAATATCGGCGTGCTTGGATTCGCCGGGACCGTTGACGATGCAACCCATCACGGCAAGAGTAAGGTTTTCCACGCCATCATATTTGATTCGCCATTCCGGCATCTTGGCGCGCACATGATCCTGCACCGTCTTGGCCAATTCCTGAAATAGCGTGCTGGTGGTGCGCCCGCAACCGGGGCAAGCAGTGACCAGCGGCGTGAATGCGCGCAGGCCCATGGTCTGCAACAACTCCTGGGCCACGATGACTTCATGCGTGCGCGATTCGTTCGGCTCAGGCGTGAGCGAGATGCGGATCGTGTCGCCAATGCCTTCCTGCAGCAATACGGCGAGCGCTGCTGTTGAGGCGACGATACCCTTGCTGCCCATGCCCGCTTCGGTCAGGCCCAAGTGCAATGCGTAGTCGCAACGCGCACCCAGATCACGATAGACGGCAATCAGTTCCTGTACTCCAGAAACCTTGCAAGACAACAAGATACGATCACGATTTAATCCTAATTCTTCCGCGCGCGCCGCCGCATCCAGGGCAGAGCGAATCAAGGCTTCGCGTGCGACGTGACCGGCATCCCAGGGTTCAGCTCGGGCGTGGTTCTCGTCCATCAGCACCGTCATCAGGGATTGATCCAGCGAGCCCCAGTTGGCCCCAATACGCACCGGTTTGGCGTTTTTCAGGGCGATATCGATGATCGCGGAAAACTGCGTGTCTTTTTTCCTGCCGAAGCCGACATTGCCGGGATTGATCCGATATTTGGCCAAGGCACTGGCGCAGGCGGGCTCGGCTTCGAGCAGGCGATGGCCGTTGTAGTGGAAGTCGCCGATCAAGGGCACGTCCACGCCCATCATGTCCAACCGTTCGCGAATATGCGGTACTGCAGCGGCGGCTGCCGGCGTGTCGACGGTCACGCGCACCAATTCGGAACCGACACGCGCCAATTCGGCAACCTGTCGGGCAGTTCCGGCCACATCGGCCGTGTCGGTGTTGGTCATCGACTGCACGACCACAGGTGCTCCGGCGCCAATCAGCACGTTGCCGATGCGCACGCCAACACTCAGGCGTCGCGGCAGGGGCGACGCCACAGGACTCGCTGATTTCATTATTTACCTCGAAACGGCATCGTTCACGGGCCGATCTGAACCCGGCACGGTTGGACCGTTCACATTGGGATCGTCATTGGCGGCTGCCGGTATATCCGCATCGCCATTGTCGTGTTGGTTGGTCGCAATGTCGACCACCAGCCGCAGGTAGCCGCCACCATTCTCGCGTGCATCCACGACGCACAAGGTATCGACGTGCGGTTCGCTTGGCCACGCGAATGGATCACCGGGTCGCGTCAGCTCGATTTCGCGGGTCGCCATGTCGAACGTCTGGGGAACCACGATTGCAGACCGGGTTGAATCGGCTTGATCCAGCGCATCGAGTGAAACGCCACGCATCACCGTGCGGGGCACGCCTTGGTTGTCGATGCTGCGCACCGCGACCGGCACGGTACGCCGCGCCAGCAGTTCAATTCCCGCGTCCATCGAACCACCCGGATCGATTCGCAGCCAGCGAATGCACCCTACCATCCAGTCTTGCGGCTCGTCCTCGTCGGCCGGAGGCGCCAGGCCCACCAACTCTCCGACGCGAACGCGCACCCCCTCGATGTGTTCCCACAGCACGCGATAACCACCAAGGCTTTGATCAAGCACCTTGGCAGGCAGACGTTTGATCTGCACTGTCGCCTCGCCCGCCGCGCTCGCCCAGGACGCCACCTGGTCGCCTTCGTGCAAACTGATCGCCAGACCGCGTGTTTTGCGCAGGTATGCCTCGAAGCCCACGTTTCCAGCAAGCACGTAATGCAAATCATGCAGTCCGATAACGCTGTCGAGCATGTGCCCGGCGGCCAGACGAGCCTGATTGCGTTCACTGCTGCTGTCCCATGTGCCCATCAACTGGCGGATGAGTTCCACGCGAGTGTTGATTTCACCACCGCCAGGCGGGCGGAACTGGATGCTGTCCATGCCAGCTGGCAGCATCGCCAATTGTCCTTCGAGCTGGCGCACCAGGCCGCTGATTTCCAGCGCCAGCAAGCCTTCGCTGGGGGCTTCGCGTTCTTCGGGCAAATACCCGAGGCTGCGATCGCTGTCGGTGCGGATCGCGATCGCCCCGATCGGGGCCCGCCCTTCGCGCACGTCGCAATGACTGGCCCAGATACGGGTCAGCAGGTGAATGTCGCCATTTTCCTTTTGCGTAAACCGGTAAGGATTGCTCAGCGCAAGCAGCAACGCATGGATATAGGCCAGGCGTGCGCTCAGTGGCACATTGACTCGCAAGGGATCCGCAGCCGCCTTGTCATCGAGTTGCACCGCGACAGCAAAACGAAACAGGTCGTGAAGACTCTGCCAGATGCCCGGCGGCGGTGCGTGATAACGCAAATACACTTGATACAGGCAAGCCCCGTAATGTTGGATGGCACGGGTCAACGCCAAGCCAGCAGCCTTGCCGCGAAGGAACGGCACCGCCCCTGCCGGACCACACAAGTCGCAAATGACGCTGCGATAGCCCAGCGCCATTTCGTGTTCGAAATCCTGCGCCAGTTGCCCAAGCTTGAGTTTTTGCGCGGGTAACGGGAAACGATCGCCCAACACCTGGCGGCTCAAGGTAGCCACAATCTGATCGATCGGCCCGCGCAACAGTTCCAATGCATCGAGGCGTTGTTGTGGATCCACGCGCAATTGATTCATTTCGCGCAACGCGCCGATCAATAGCCGCGCGGTTGCGCCGGGATTGGCCAATGGCAGTTGCGTCAACCAATTGCGCAGCGACTTGCCATCGCACGCAAACGACGTCTTGGTCGGCGCGTAACGCTCGGGCAAATTGTCTACCAGCCGTTGAAACAACCCACTCACTGCCTGTCCCCTGACTATGGCGCAGCCAAGTATACTCCCTGCCAACAACCTGCCCGACCGATTTCAGCCCCTGCGCAGCGCTTGTACCAGCAGGCGGCGCCAGAGGCGTTCGCGCAAACCACGCGGTCGATCCAGACCCATGCGACGCAACAAAGGCGTCAATTCGCCAGCAGGTGCTCCGTTCCACAAGCTCGAAAGCAAGAAGCCGGCCAGCCTGAGCTTGTCCGACGACGCGCGTTGCAGCCGGGTCAGTGCTGGCAGCAGAAGTTGCTCTTCCTCGTTGAAATCGCAACCGAATGGAAAATCGGGAAACAGATCGGATGCGCGTAGGGGTTTGAAAGCATCTGCCAAGCGTTCCGGCGTATTTCCCCGCCATTTATCCGGTATGACAAATCCCTGTCGCAATTTGCCATTGGCCTTGGCTTTCGCAGCGAGCGCGAACTGGAAACGTGAGTCGCTGATCGCAAGCATTGCGATGATACATTCCTCGTCAGACTTCCCGCGCAGATCGGCGATGCCGTATTCGGTCACGAAAATGTCACGTAGATGGCGCGGAATCGTCAGTTCTCCATAATTCCACAAGATGTTGGACTGCGGCGCGTTGCGATGATTGCGCCAGCTGCGCAGCATCAGGATCGAACGCCCGTCATTCAGCGCATGCGCCATGGCCACGAAGTTGTACTGACCGCCCACGCCGCTCACTACCTGGCCGGTATCGAGCGTATCGGACACCGCACCGCCAAGCGCGGTTGCCATCATGCAGGTATTGAAAAATCGCGCATCCCGGCGTTGCAGCGAGTCCAGTGCTTCCCGACCGCCATACAATTGATTGATATCCGATACGCGTGTCATCGATAAACCATCAAACGCATCCCCATCGAGGCCGCGCAGCCAGGCGTAGAAATCCTTCGAGCCAAGGTAGAACGCACCGCGCAGATAGCGTCCATCGCGCAATTCGCGTCCGGCGAGTGCCCGATTCCAAACCGCCCGCGACGCTGCAAGGTCCAGTCTTACGGGTAGCTCGGTGCCATCCGGTGTGGACACTACGTCTTGGTGCACCCTCGAATTTTTTGGCAACAAGCCAAAGCGCATCAGGCGCGCGAGTTCAGGCTCGCCAACCAAGGGCGGCAGCGCGCCACAATCGAATAATCGATCCGCTGAGTCGCTGCCCAACACCGGCCCGATGACGCCGTCAGCCAATGCGCCTTCCAACCCGATGTCATCGAATACCCGGCGTTTGAGAATGCCGGCTTGGGCCAGATGCATGAAGCCATCCATGACCATTTCACTGGCTCCATACAAACCTTGTTTGAATGGCGCCTGATCCTCGATTCGATCCGGCAATTGCCGGGGGCCTGCATTCACGCAAGCCAGCGCATGCCGATATTCGTCGTTTTGCTGATGCCGCAATCGCAATGCGTACACCAATGCGTCCGACAATGCACCGATGCCGATCTGCAACGTGCCACCGTCACGCACCAGCGTGCTCGCATTCAGGCCCAGCGCGTATTCAGCGATGTCGACCGATGGACGCGGCAGCGCGAACAAGGCTTGATCGCCTTGCGGATCGTGCAAGAGGATGTCAAACAGGTCCGCACGGACTTCGTCTTCGTTGCCCACGAAAGGAAGGTCCGAGTGAATCACGCCAATCACCAGGGGCCTTGCCTTGCCAGCGGCCTTGATGCGGTCAAGCAGATCCAGCGAGACATCGGGATTGCAAGCCAGGCTGTAGCGCATGCCATCGCCCACCTGCTTTTGCGCAATGAGTTGCACGATGACGTTGATGCCCACGCCGGCCAGGTCGCGTGCGACGTGCGTATAGTTCTGACTGGTATAGTCGTGCTGCGCCTGGGCGACGTTCAACATTGCCCCGGACTGCAAATAGAACTCGCGGATGTGGATGTTTTGTGGAAGTGCTGCGGCATGCTGGGCTGCGATCCAGGCGAGATCTGGATAATTCTCGCCGAAGTGCCGGACGAGAAACGGCGCAAGAAACCTTCGCTCCAACTCGCTTTTCGCGCGCGGTCGCGCCAGCGAAAGGGCCGTGTAGATATCCAGTTGCAGCGTAGCGTCGCGTTCGGCGCGGCGATAGATCGCATTCAACAACACATTGGGCTTGCCCAAACCCAAGGGCGTGGCAAGTCGCAGCGACCCTTTGGCGTGCGCAAGGATGCGCTCGACGCACTGATCGACATCGGCAAGACGTTCACTCATCGCTGACTCCGCGGCTCACGCCCATCATCGCAGATCGCGGTGTGTGGAAGAATTTGCGTGCATCTCCTCGATCGACTTTGGCTGGTCATCGTTGGAACGAGCACGCGTTTCGCAAACGCATTTGTACATGAAGCCCACGACTTCGGTATGATCGCTATCGGGAGGGGCAAACGAATGTCCGAGCATTTCAAAATTGCGATTGTTGGTTCCGGCCCTGGCGGATTGTCGGCTGCGGCCCGCGCTGCCGAGCGTGGCGTTTCGCACATATTGCTCGAAGCCGAAGATCATTTGTCCAATACGATCTACATGTATCAAAAGGGCAAGTTCGTCATGGACGAGCCCGGAATACTGCCATTGCGCGCGCCAGTCCCCTTCAAGGCGGGATTGCGCGAGACGATTCTCGATGGCTGGGACGAATCGACCAAGCAGCTCAAAGTCAACGTCGCCTACAAGCACGAAGTCAAGGCGATCGAAAAGTCAGGCAACGGCTTCGCCCTGACCTGCAAGAACGGCAAAAACGTCACCGCGGATTTCGTGGTAATGGGCATCGGCCTACAGGGCAATATTCGCAAACTTGGCGCGCCTGGCGAAGAATTGCCGTTCGTGCAATATCAACTTGACGATCCGGCTGAATACGAAGGCGAGACCATCGCCGTGATCGGCGCCGGCGATGCCGCCATCGAGAACGCGGTTGCACTGGCCAAGCAGAACAACGTCATCATTGTCAATCGCAAAGACGAATTCGCGCGAGCCAAGAAAGGCAACGAACAGGCGATCCTCAAGGCCATCGAGGATGGCACCATCGAGTGCTACTACGACTCGGCGCCCGAGCGCGTTGATGCGCTCAGCGTGGGGCGCAAACCTGGCCGGTTGATCCTCAACACCGCCAACGGCAAGGCGCAGATACTGCTGGATCGCATCATCGCACGACTTGGCGCCACGGCGCCGCGCGGATTCGTCGAAGGCTGCGGCGTGGTATTTCCGAACAAGGATCCGGCTTCCGTCCCGGCGATAAGTTCGCAATACGAATCCAATGTGAAGGGCCTGTACATCGTCGGCGCGCTTGGTGGCTATCCGCTTATCAAGCAGGCGATGAACCAAGGCTATGAAGTCGTCGAATACATCCTCGGCGAAAAGGTCGAGCCGGCCGACGAGCCGCTGCTCAAGGCGAAATTTGCGCCAATGCCGGGGTTTCGCAGCGTCGAGGAAGCGCTCACGCGGGTGCAGAAGAACGTGCGCCTGCTCGCCCACATCACGCCACTGCAATTGCGCGAGTTCATGCTCGATTCCGACATCCGCGTGCCGCAGCCAGGCGAGACGATCTTTGCGCGCAACGATTACACCAATACGTTTTTTTCCATTGTCGAAGGCGAAGTACAAGTCATCGTCAACGAGGAAACCAATCAGCGCATCAGTCTCAAGCGTGGCGAATTTTTTGGCGAGATGAGCCTGATTTCTGGGCGTCGTCGTTCCGCGACCATCCTGGCCGGGCCGAACTGCGTACTGATCGAAACGCCACGACGCTCGATGAACAAGCTGATCAGCTCGGTCGAGGCCGTCAAGCGTGAAATCGACGAGGTGTTCATCCTGCGCGCGATCCAGTCAAGATTCGCGCCTGAAGCATCCGCTGAGCAATTGTCCGAAGTGGTTTCCGCATCCACGCTGGAACGCTTCAAGGCTGGCGACGTTCTATTCAGCGAAGGTGAAGTTGGCGATTGCCTGCATTTGGTGCGAGTGGGATCCCTGACGATTTCGCGCAACATCGGCGGCAAGGACGTCGTGCTCAGTTATGTCGCTGCCGGCAATTACGTCGGCGAAATGGCACTGATGGGCGAGTCGCGACGATCAGCCACGGCACGCGCGGCAATCGCCACCGAAACCGTGCGCCTGGATGGTGACGCATTCAAGAAGCTGGTCAACAAGATTCCCGTGCTGCGCCTGCGCCTGCAATCCGAATATCGGCAACGCGCCGCAGCGAATCTGGCAATGCAGGCGATGCCGGGCGGCGGCGACATCATTTCTTTCCTGCTCGCCCAGGGTGCCGGCGAAGCCACGGATATCCTGCTCATCGACGAATCGCTATGCGTGCGCTGCGACAACTGCGAAAAAGCCTGCGCCGAAACCCACGGTGGCAGCTCACGCCTGAATCGCGAGGCCGGCCCGACCTTTGCCAACGTGCACGTGCCCACCTCGTGCCGCCATTGCGAACATCCACATTGCATGAAGGATTGCCCCCCTGATGCGATCCACCGCGCCCCCAACGGCGAAGTTTTCATCGCCGACAATTGCATCGGCTGTGGGAACTGCGAGCGCAACTGCCCGTACGGCGTCATCCACATGGCCTACAAATCACCGAAGAAGCCCGGTTTGCTGCAGTGGCTGTTGTTAGGCCTTGGAACCGGACCCGGTGAAGCACCGCACGATCCGAACGAGCACCATGACCCCGCAACAAAGAAAGCGGTCAAGTGCGACATGTGCAAATCCATCGCCGGTGGCCCAGCCTGCGTGCGGTCGTGCCCAACCGGCGCGGCAATTCGCATTTCGCCGGAAGAATTCCCCGCGTACGCGCAATCCAGGCGGTAACGGCCCCTATGCATGATTCCATCCTGACCTACGCAAAGTCGCGTTACCTGTGGGCTGCCATCGCGTTGAGCGGTGCGTCGTTGATTGCATATCTGATGTACGACCCGGGCGGGCCGCAAAACGGTGGAACCTGGCTCGGTTATACGCTCGGCACGATCGGTGCGCTGCTGATCGTGTGGTTGATGTTTTTTGGCATCCGCAAGCGCAGCTATATGCACAATATCGGCACCTTGCGCGGCTGGTTGTCTGCGCATATCTATCTGGGCACGGCCCTGATCCTCATCGTGCTCCTGCATTCAGGCTTCCAGTTCGGCTGGAACCTGCACACTTTTGCGTTTGTATTGATGCTGATCGTCATCTTCTCCGGCTTCTTCGGCGTCTTCGTGTACCTGCGCTACCCGAACCTGATGACGCGCAACCGCGAAAGTGCGACGCGCGACGCCATGCTCGATGAAATCGTCGAGATCGATCAGAACGCCCTGTCGCTAGCCGACGGCGTAGACCCAAAAATCCACGCCGTGGTGTTGCGCTCGATCGAGAACACCAAACTTGGCGGCGGCGTATGGACCCAGTTGCGCGCACGCGACGGTTCGGACCTGGCCCTGAGTTCCCTGCACAAGGCGATCGCCGATCGTGAAAACCGCACGGAAACGAAAACTACCGAAATGCCCACCATGTTCGCCATGGTAGATTTCCTTGCCGGTCGCGCCACCGACAAACAGGGCGAGGCGATGCGCAAGCTGATCGACCTGATCTCGCGCAAGAAAGGCCTCGCCACCAAGGTCGCCCGCGACATGCAATTCCAGGCCATGATGGAAATCTGGCTGTACATTCACGTTCCGCTCTCATTCGCGCTGCTTGCGGCTTTGATCGGACATATCGTTTCATCGTTTTTTTATTGGTGATGACGATATGACACAGACTGCTCACCATTTCGTTTCTTCGAATCCGGCCCGAGTAGGTTGGGGTGAGGAACGAACCCCAACGAGCTTCGCATCCACGCACGCCAATGTTGGGGTTCGCATGCGCTCAGCCCAACCTACCCGCTCGTCATTCCTGCGCAGGCGCGAATCCAGTTCTACGTTTCGGTTTCGAAGAAAGTGTTTTCACTCACCTGCGGTGAGCGCCCTGCTTTTGGCATCGCCCAAAAGTAGGCTGAAGGCTAGGCACCGAGCGCGGTGTTTTGATTCGCCTCCTGCGAATCAAAATCCCCTGTGCTTCTCGGCACCGCGACGGCGCCGGTTTTCCACGTATCCGTCCATCCATGGACTGGGTTTTCGTAACTTGAATGTTCTGGCCTGTCCGGACGCCCGAATAAAGCAAAAAGACAGGGGCATTGCTGTTGAATTGTCTCTTGATCTTGCCCCCCCCTTAAGCGCAGGGGGCCTCGCGCGCGCAGCGCGCGAGGCGTGGCGCCGGGTGTGGATTCTCTTTGGTGACTTTCTCTTGTCCATTCAAGAGAAAGTTACCCGCTCGACGCAGTCGAGTGGAAGCTCTGTTCTATCAAAAAGCGGGGCCACAAACAAAAACCAACAATGCGAGGACTCGCGATGCGTTGGCTAATTCGGCGAGTACTCAAGAAAGGCAAGGGCTCCGTCAGTTATGAGGAGGACGTCCACTACGGCGACGTGCTGACCATCGGTCGTGCTGCAGATCAGGCAATCTTCCTGCCGGACATGCGCGCGGCACTCAATCATGCGCGCATCACGTTGTTGTCCGATGGTCAATACAAAATTGAGTCGCTGATTCTCGCGGGTATTCGTGTCAACGGCGACATCACTTATGCCACCACTGCAGGTCCCGGCGCGGTGGTTGAAGTCGGCGATACGCGTCTGGCGTTGCTGCAACCTCCGCAGGACTATGAAGGTGCGGTCGAGGTCAGTACCCTCGACAAACGCGAGCAGCAGGCAGAAAAGGACAAGCGTGCGAAACCTACCCGCCTTGGCCAGACTGGCCTGAGCAAGCGTCGCCCGGCCTATATTCTGTTTTTCGCTGTCCTGATTTTCGGCCTGGTATTACCCATGGTCGGGCACTTCGTACCCAAGGTTGGGGCGTTTCTCGCGCGCAGCCCGCTACCCAGTACGCAGAGCTGGAATCCAGGGCCGCTGGCTGCACCTCACCGCTATTTTGGAGCCAACTGCACGAAGTGCCATCAGCACGCGTTCCTTACCGTGCGCGACAGTGCGTGTCTGAGCTGCCACGTCGATACGGCGGCGCACGCGGACCCAGCCAAATTCAATCTTCCACAGTTGGGCAATGCGCAATGCCGATCCTGTCATCAGGATCACCAGGGGGCGAACGGATTGATCCGCACCGATCAATCGCTTTGTTCGAATTGTCATGTGGATTTGAAATCACGCACCAAAGGCGCCAGTACGTTTGCCGATGTCCGCGATTTCGGTACCGCGCATCCTGAATTCAAGGTCGAATTGCCCGACTGGGACGCCGACAACCGCTTCTCTCCGCATCGGGTGACATGGACCAGCGACCTGAAGGAAAATTCAGGCCTTAAATTCAACCACCTCAAACATCTCAAAGCCGACGGACTGAACACGCCTGACGGCCATCGCGTGCTGGATTGCAAGAGTTGTCACAAGCCCGATGCTGGTGGCGCCAACATGCGTCCGGTGGCGTTCGCGACGATGTGCCACGATTGCCACAAACTCGGCTTCGATCCCCTCGCGCCCACGCGCGAGGTACCGCACGGGAAAGTGAGCGAAGTCATCTATACGCTCAACGAATACTACGCCAAGGTTGCGCTGGAAGGCGGCTATAAAGACGCAAAATCGCCAGCCATCGTGCAGGAACGCCGTCGTCCGGGCTCGCCGCCGCTGTCGCAGCAACAACAGCAAGAAGCGCTGGCGTGGGCTCGCGAGCAAACGCGCAACGTGACCGAAAGCCTGTTTACCGGCAAGGCCTGTTCAACCTGTCATAAAGTCACGCCGCCCAAAGGCCCAGATGACACATGGCAAATCGCGCCGGTGCGCGTTTCCGGCGTGTGGTATGCAGACGCGAAGTTTACGCATGCCAAGCACACCACGGTCAAATGCGAGGATTGCCACGCTGCACGCAAATCTGAAAAGTCCAGCGACGTGCTGATTCCGGGCATTGCCAATTGTCGCGCCTGCCATGCAGGAGCCAAGGCTCACGACAAGGTGGCAACCACGTGTATTGCCTGTCATGCCTATCATCAATCGCCGACATTGAAGATGGGTACATTATGAGGGTCGCCCTGCGCTATGATGTCGGCGCAGGGATGTCCGGGACTTCGACCTGGACCAAAGCAGCGCACTTGGGGAGAAGATGCGATGGCGAAAGTACATTTCCGCACACTGGCGTTGGTTGCAGCACTGGCCTTTGCAGGATGCGGTGGCGGTAGCAATTCAGGTAGTCCCGATGGCACGTCGCCACCGCCGCCGCAATCCACGCCGGATTCCGGTTGCACCGGCTCGTGCGCCAATGCCAATTCGTTCCTTACCCAGGACGATGTAAGCAAGGTCATCGCCCAGGCGGCCAATGAAGCGCAAGCCCAAGGCAAGCCAGCCCTCATCTCTGTGGTCGATCGCGTCGGCAATGTGCTCGCGGTTTACAAGATGAATGGTGCGCCCCCCACAACGACGATAACGTCGAATCGTGGCGTCGTCGGAGGGCTCGAAGGGCTGAAAGTGCCGAGCGAACTGGCTGCGATCGCCAAGGCGATCAGCGGAGCGTACCTGTCTTCGGAAGGCAACGCCTTCACCACACGCACCGCCAGTCAGATCGTGCAGGAGCATTTCAATCCGGGCAGTCTTGGCACGCCCGGTGGCCCCTTGTTTGGCGTGCAATTCTCACAATTGCCGTGTTCGGACCTGAACACGCACTTTGCCGTCAATACGGGAGGCACCGGCGCGGGTCCGCACAATTCGCCCTTGGGGCTTTCAGCCGATCCAGGCGGCTTCCCATTGTATAAAAACGGCACGCCAGTCGGCGGCGTAGGCGTTGCCGCTGATGGCGTTTACGGGCTGGACCTGAATGTTCGCGACCGCGACCGCGATGTCGACGAGATGATTGCGCTGGCAGGCACCTATGGGTTCGGTGCGCCGACCGATCGCCGCGGCGACAGGATCACCGTCGTCGGTCTTGTATTCCGCTACAGCGACGTAGAATATTCCGACTTGGCCAGCTCGCCTGCCAGTGCGCCACCGTATTCGTCGCTGGCCAATGGCCAATTGATCAAGGTGCCGTTTTACGCCGATCCTGTCATTCTCGCAGGCACTGCTTTTGGCCAACCGGCGTCGGGCATCGAGCCCGACAGCACCGACTATCCCGGCCTGGACGCTTTCGTGCTCACCGACGGACACGGCCACAACCGTTTTCCGCCGATCGCAGGAACCGATGGCGACAACGCACTGACCGCCAAAGAAGTACGCACCATCGTTCAGCAGGCATTGACGGTCGCCAATCGCGCCCGCGCGCAGATTCGCAATCCTCTCGGCAGCCAGGCCCGCGTTTCCGTATCGGTGGTCGATACGAACGGCATGCCACTGGCAGTCGCGCGCACCCGGGATGCGCCGATTTTCGGAACCGACGTGTCGTTGCAGAAAGCGCGTACGGCATCGTTCAACTCCGGCGCGTACGCTGCCGGTGAGCTGCAATCGCTGGCACCGGTCAACTACTTCGCAGACGCAATTGTCGGCACGCAAGTCAATCTCACGATCGTCGGACAGAGCAACATCGGCGACTATGTCACGCGCGTACGCAATTTTCTCGGCTTGCCGACGGCACTGGGCGATGGTGCAGTGGCATTTACCGATCGCGCAGGCGGAAATATGGCGCGACCGTTTTATCCGGATGGCGTCGACGGCAATCCGAATGGTCCTTTCAGCTATCCCTTCGCGCAGTGGAGTCCATTTCAGGACGGACTGCAACTGGATCTGGTGTACAACGCCGTGGCCTTCAATCTCGTTGCGTACTTGCAGGCTGCCGGGCTCACCGTCAATTTGAATGGTGCGCCGCTTGATCCTGTTCCTGCGCCTACCCTGTGCAACAACAGCCTGCGCCTGGGCAACGGCATCCAGGTTTTCCCCGGCAGCGTCCCGATCTATCGCGGCAACACACTGGTTGGCGGTGTTGGCGTATCCGGCGATGGCGTGGATCAGGACGACATGGTCAGTTTTCTGGGCGTGCACAACGCCGGCGTGGAATTGGGCGGCGCGATCGGTAATGCGCCGCCGGCCATGCGCGCGGACAATCTCGCGCCGCAGGGCGCGCATTTGCGCTACGTCGAGTGTCCGCAAGCACCGTTCCTGGACAGCAAAGACGACAACGTTTGCGAGGGCAAGTAAAATGCGACCGACCTTGCGCTACCTCACTCTTCCCGCTTGCATCGCCTCAGCAGCTTTGGCCATGCTTAGCGTGGCGCCCGCAGTACATGCACAGCAGACTGCCAATGTCACTCCGCATGTCCTGGAGCTGCTCGGCATTCTGCCTGCGCCTACCTACGACCCGCACAAATCCGAGATTCCCCGCCGCCGCCCTGGCCACCCGTTCGAGCCGCTGCCGCAGATCAGTATTGTCAATCCCGATGGCGTGGAACCGGCACCGGTTGATCAAGCCGGCGCCTTCATTCCAGTGCCCGACCGCTGGCGCATCATGGAAACGCTTGGCTTCAAGTTTCCGTGGTACGACCCATACAACCAGAACATTCTCAAGGGCGACAAGCCGATCGACGGCAAGGATCACTTCCTGGTCCTGACCGGAATCTCCGAAACCATTATTGAACCACGCAGCATACCCACACCCGTGGGTATACAGGGTACCGGACGACCTGGTGAATTGGACGTTTTCGGACACGTCAATCAACTGATCTTCAAGCAAAACCTCATCGCCAGCGCCGACTATTACGAAGGCGATACGACCTTCAAACCACCCGATATCGAATACAAGGCCACGCTTGCCTTCAACTACAACCGCGTCAATACCGATGAGGCGCGTTTCCTACAGATCGATCCGAGGCTCGGCACGGATCGTGACGACGGCTTCGTCGGCGTGCAGGAATTGTGGGTCGACAAGCACCTTCGCAACCTCGACTCGCGTTACGACTTCGATTCGTTGCGCGTCGGCATCCAGCCGTTTTCTACAGATTTCCGCGGATTCCTGTTCCAGGACAGCCAGCCCGGCATCCGCTTGTTCGGCAATCGTGATAACAACCGCTGGCAATACAACATCGCCTATTTCCGGCGTCTGGAAAAGGACCTGAACTCGAATTTGAACGATGTCACCAAAGGCTTGCGCCACGACGATATCTTCATTGCCAATCTGTATCGTCAGGACTGGCCCCTACTTGGTTTCACCTCGCAGGCAACCATTGTCTTCAACCACAATGCCGACAGTAATATCTTCAATTCCAATGGGTTCATCGAACGCCCCGCCGACTTGGGCCTGCAGTTGCCACGCAACTACGACGTAACCTACTTGGGCTACAACGGCGATGGCCATTTTGGTCGGTTCAATCTCACAACCTCTGCGTATTACGCCATCGGGCACCAGTCGCATGGCGTATTCGTGCGCGAACCTACTGAAATTCGCGCGGGTTTCCTCGCCGCTGAAGCATCAATGGACTTTGACTGGATTCGGGCGCGCTTGTCCGCCGCATACGCCAGCGGCGACAAGAACCCATTCGACAACCGCTCGACGGGCTTTGATGCGATTCTGGAAAATCCGATTTTCGCCGGCGCCGATACCAACTACTGGACCAGTCAGTTCATACCGTTCGTAGCCGGTGGCGGTGTCGCGCTGACCCAGGCCAATGCCATGCTGCCAGACTTGCGCAGCAGCAATGCGCTGGGTCAATCGAATTTCGACAATCCGGGCCTGCGCCTGATCGGAATCGGCGCAGACTTGGACCTGACCCCAACCTCGCGCGTATCCGGCAACCTCAATGAACTGTGGTTCGATAACACGGCGGTTCTGGAGGCCTTGCGCCAGCAACCGAACATCAATCGCAATATCGGCACTGATGCGTCGGTGGCCTGGATCTATCGGCCGTTCTTTACCCAGAACGTGATCGTGCGAATTTCCGGCGCGGCGCTGTTGCCGGGATCCGGGTTCAAAAGTTTATTTGGCAACAACCACTCGCTGTACTACTCAGTACTGGCGGACGTGATTCTGACATTTTGAGGGCCGCGCCATGAAGTTACGCAAATCGGCGAACCAGACCCGTAGCGTGAATATTCCGCAATCGTCGTCGCCATCGACACGACGTCGCATCGCCGTAGTCGCATTGGCGACGATAACGCTATGCACGCTGTTCGCGAGCACACCGCGTTTGTCGAGCGCGAACGAGGAAGAAGCTGTCGAACGGATCTACACCGACACTCCCGCGGCACCTGCATTCCAGACCACGGAAGAAGCCGACAAGAAATCTACTGGCTGCGTTTCGTGCCATACCGATTCAGACCGCAAGACCATGCACCGGTCGGAAGCTGTCGTTTTGGGCTGCACCGATTGCCACGGTGGTAACTCCACCGTCAATGTGCCGGCCGGCGAAACCTATTCGGCCGACGCGCACAAAAACAAGCGCGATTGGTCGCCCGCATACCAAGGCGCAATGGATCAGGCACATGTGCTGCCCAAATACCCCGAACACTGGAAATCCAGCGCTAATCCAGTGCGCAGTTATACATGGTGGTTGAAGGAATCGCAGCAATTCGTGCGTTTCGTGAATCCCGGTGATTTCCGTGTCGCCGACAAGGCGTGCGGTGCATGCCATCTTCCGGTCATCCAGGCAAACAAGAAAAGCCTGATGGCCAACGCAGCGATGTTCTGGGGGGCGGCCGCGTACAACAACGGCGTGCTGCCCTACAAGCATTCCGCGCTGGGTGAAGCGTACGACGACAACGGCGTTGGCGTAGCCACGCTAAGCCCGCTCAAACCCGACGAGAACATGCAAGCGCACGGAATCCTGCCCAAGATCTACCCGCTGCCGGCATGGGAAATCACGCCACCGGCTGACGTGTTCCGTGTATTCGAACGCGGCGGGCGCAATATCGTCAGCACCTTCGCCGAAATCGGCCTACCCGACGAAACCGGCCAGATCCAGCGACTGGAAGAACCCGGTCGCCCGGATTTGCGCCAGTCCAATCGTGGCCCCGGCACTGGATTGCGCGTAGCAATCCCGATACTCAATATTACCAAGACGCGTTTGAACGACCCGTTCACCTGGATGCTCGGCACCAACGACAATCCCGGTGATTTCCGCTCGTCCGGCTGCTCATCGTGCCACGTGGTCTATGCCAACGATCGCGATCCCTATCATTCGGCCGGCTACGCGAAGTACGGCAATATGGGCATGTCGCAGGAAGCCGATCCGACCATCCCGCACAACGAATCCGGGCATCCGATCAAACATGAGTTCACGCGCCAGATTCCGACCAGCCAGTGCATGATTTGCCATATGCATCAACCGAACATGTTCATCAACACCATGCTCGGCTACACGATGTGGGACTACGAGTCCGACGCGCCATTCATGTGGCCGGAAAAGCAGAAATATCCGACTGATGAAGAATCACGCAAGATCATGGACCGCAATCCCGAAGAAGCCGCCATTCGCGGCAAGTGGGGCGATCTGGACTTCGTCAAGAACGATTCGCTGCTCAATCCCCAACTCAAAGACACCCAGTTTGCCGATTACCATGGCCACGGCTGGAATTTCCGCGCCGTGTTCGCGCGCGACCGCAAAGGCGACCTGCTCGACAAGAACCGCAATGTTGTGTCCGACAACGATCCGGACAAGTTCAAAAAGGCCGTGCACCTGCAGTCGATCCACGTCGACGTCGGCATGCAATGTGTAGACTGCCATTATGGGCAGGACAATCACGGCGATGGCTATATCAAGGCTGAAGTGATGGGCGCGGTCGAAATTCGTTGCCGCGACTGTCACGGCACGTCCGACAACTACCCCACCCTAAAAACCTCCGGACCGGCGGCCAGTCCGTATGGCAAAAACCTCTTGCTGATCCGCAACCCCGACGGCAAGAAACGTTTCGAATGGGTCGCCGGCAAGCTCGTCCAGCGTTCGGCGGTGACTCCCGGCCTGGAATGGACCATGACCTTGCTCAAGGACACGTCCAATCCCGCCGCACCCAATTACGATGCAAAGTCGACGCGTGCGCACACCATGTCCAGTGATCCGGACAACGAGAAGTGGGGCACGGATGTCGCGGAAAAAGATCGCGCACATCCCATCGACAAGATGGCCTGTTACGCCTGCCATACTTCGTGGACGACAAGCTGTGGCGGTTGCCATTTGCCGATTCAGGCGAACTGGAAAACAGAACGGCACAAATACGAAGGCGGCTTCACCCGCAACTTCGCCACTTACAATCCGCAGGTCGCGCGCGACCAGATGTTTCAGCTCGGCATCCACGGCGATATCAAGCACAACGAAATCGCGCCAGTGCGCTCGTCGTCGGCATTGATTCTTTCGTCGACCAATGTGAATCGCGAAAAGATCTACGTGCAGCAACCGCCAATTTCAGCCTCTGGTTACAGCTCGCAGGCATTTTCCCCGCACTATCCGCATACCGAGCGCAAGACCGAAACCAAGCAGTGCGACGATTGCCATTTATCCAAGGCCAACGACAACAATGCAATCATGGCGCAGTTGCTGTTGCTCGGCACAAAATTCGTCGACTTCATCGGCTACCACGCCTATCTGGGTGAAGAAGGCGGCATTGGCGCGGTGCAGGTCACCGAATGGGACGAGCCACAAGCCGTGATCGGCAGCTATCTGCAGAAGTACGCCTATCCGGACTGGTATAAGCAACACCAACAACGCGGCCAACGCCTACAGCACGCGGTCGAGCACTCCGCAAAAACGGCAGGCTGCGTGCAACAACGCGGCGAGTATCTGTACGTTGCCAATGGCAGTGATGGTATGCGCGTTTACGACATCGCCAGCGTCGCCAACAAGGGCTTCTCGGAAAAAATCATCACCGCGCCCTTCTCACCGCTCGGCCAAAACACGCATATCTCGAGCAAAGACGCGACCTGCGTCGTGCTCGCAACCACGCAACCGGTGGCACCGGAACGCAATGTCGGCGACCTGATGCGCAAGGACAATCGCGAACAGCCGATGCATCCGATCTACAAATACGCGTTCATCACGGATGCGCAGGAAGGCCTGATCGCAACAGATATCGACACCCTGGCTGATCGCGAACCGCGCAACAATTTCCTCAAGCGCCAACTTACCTGGAACGCCAACGGCGTGCTCAATGGTGCCCAGCATCTTGCTATCGCCGGCACGTGGTTCTACGTATCCACGCCACGCGGGGTAGTCGTGATCGACATGGACAAGCCACTGACGCCGCGCTACGTGGCGACGATTCCAATCGCTGATGCACTCGCTGCGCAAATCCAGTTCCGTTACCTGTTCGTCACGGCGAAGGACGGTTTCCATGTCGTCGACGTGACGCATCCGGAACAGCCGCAGGAAGTGGCGAGCGCATTCATTGCGCTGCGATATCCGCATAAGCTGCACGTCGCTCGAACCTACGCCTACGTCGCCGACGGCGCAGATGGCGTTGCCATAATCGATGTGACGAAACCCGAGCATCCCTTCGTCTACCAGATGTTCAATGCTGGCGGGAAGCTCAACGATGCGCGCGATGTCGTCGTCGCGACAACCAATGCGTCGCTGTTCGCCTACGTCGCCGATGGCAAGAACGGACTCAAGGTGATTCAGCTGACGAGCCCCTCATCGCAGCCGAAATTTTACGGCTACAGCCCTGATCCAAAACCGGAGCTGATTGCCTGGTATCCGACCAAGCACCCTGCCCTGTCGCTGTCGCGCGGGCTGGAGCGCGACCGTGCCGTCGATGAAACTGGTCACCAGATCGCTGTCTTCGGCCGCATTGGATCGCGCCCGTTCAATCTAGAGGAAATGCAAAAACTCTACCTCGACAAGGATGGCAAACCGTGGTTCGTGAGCGACTATTCCAAAGAAGCATCGTCGCCGCCCACGCCGGCCAAGGCTGCGCATTCACCGTCGGGCGACAGACCGACCGCAGGTAGCACGCACTGATGATTGGACGGCGCAATAGCCGTCCAACATTCTCAAAAAACGCACGCCACTGAACCCGCCGGACCGATCAAAACGTCAGTCCGGTTGTCGCAAACAAGGTTCAGGCATTGGCTGGCAGCGCGCAGCTCTTGCACACGCCGTGCACTTCAAGCGTCTGTGCGCGAGGGCGAAAGCCCAAATCCCTGGCCTGATCGTTGAGCAAATCGGCGACGCGTTCGTCGCAGATTTCCGTTGCCGATTCGCAGACATCACAAATCAGGAACGGAACCTGATGCACCACGCTCGGGTGATGGCAACTCACGTACGCATTGATTGACTGTAGTTTGTGGATAAATCCGTTATCCAGCAAAAAATCCAGCGCCCGGTACACCGTTGGCGGCGCCGCGTTGCTGCGTGCGTCTTTTAACCTGTCCAATAGATCGTAAGCCTTGACCGGCTTGCGCGAATCGGCAATCAACTCCAGCACCTGGCTGCGGATTTCAGTCAGGCGCAAACCGCGCGTGTCGCACGCCGCAGCAACCTCGGCCACGAACGCGCGAGCGTTGTGCGTGTGAAGATGGACATCGGCGTGGGAAGTCTTTGCGCTCATATCCGAAGTTTGCGTGACGTTTGCAGCATAGCACCGGAAACAATGGGGTCATCCGCGGCAAACAAAAGCCGCGCATCCGGCGTACCAGAGGATTCCAAAAAATCAACCCGCAGATGCGAATGGCACTGACTTAAGGCCGTCATTCCCGCGGTTCTCAACAGCCGGAGGGCTGCTCATCCAGCGCCTTTCGTCTTTCCCTGAGCCCTTGAAGTCACTGGATTCCCGCCTACGCGGGAATGACGAGATTTGATGGCTTGGCCTTAAGTCAGTGCCATTTCCCGCAGATGCATTCAAGAAGCGAGTTTAATGCCGCAATGGCGGCAATGTTTGTCCTGGCCATCGACGGCGTGTTTGCACACCGGACACACGGGCTTGGGCTTAGCGGCCGGCAAGAACCACGAGATGACCCAGCCGATCGGTCCAAGGGCCGCACCCAATATCGCATCACGCACGACCGAGTTCTTGCGTGTGCCAATCCACGCACCGACCGCTGCGCACACGATGGTGATGACAATCGTCCACAGCCACAGTTTCGGATCGGTCAATGCTGCCGTGCACTCACGCAATAACGCCTGGGTCTGTTCCGGATTGGCCGGATCAATATTCGACAATGAGGAGAAATCGCAGGCCATCGGCGCGATTCTAGCCCGCATTATTCATGAAGGCGCGCAATGATCGCGTAGAGACTTGGATTCACGCCGGTTTTTTGGAAGCAGGTCATAGCGTTGGCTATAGCCAACTGAGCAAAAATTGCCATGGGTTCAAGGTTCAAGCGAGAACGCGTGTCGTTCATGAATAATGCGGGCTACGTTTCAATCTTCGTCAATGCGTGTTCGATACGTTCAAGTGCGCGCGTACGACCCGCCAGGAACACGGTTTGGTCGATCGACGGTGAAACCTGCGTACCGGTCAGCGCTACCCTCAACGGTTGCGCGACTTTGCCCATTTTCTCCCCAATTTCCGCCGCGGCAGCTTCGATGGCCTTGTGCACATTTTCGACGTTCCATTCCGGCACGACCGCCAGATGCTCATGCGCTGCTGTCAACGCGGCAGCGGCCTTCGGCGCGCGCAGGTGCTTGGCCACTGCGGCATCGTCCCATTGCGTAATCGGGCCATACCAGATGCTTGCCTTCTCGGCCATTTCCGCCAGAGTCTGCGCGCGATCGCGCAAGGCGACCACCACATCCGCGCACGCCGGCCCCTGACTGGGATCGAACCCGCGATGGCGTAATTGCCATTCGAGTTGTGGCGCAATTTCTGCCGGATCGTCGGTTTTAAGGTACTGCTGATTGAGCCAGCTGAGCTTTTCCAGATCGAAACGCGAGGCCGACTTGTTGACACCGGCAACATCAAATAGCGCGATCATCTGCTCGCGCGAAAAGATCTCCTGATCGCCATGCGACCAGCCAAGCCGTACCAGATAATTGAGCAGCGCGTCCGGCAGGAAACCGTCGTCGCGATATTGCATGACGCTCACCGCGCCGTGCCGCTTGGACAGCTTTTGGCCATCAGGGCCGAGGATCATCGGCAGTTGCGCGAACTGCGGCACCGGCTCACCGAGCGCGTGATAGATGTTGATCTGGCGCGGTGTGTTGTTGACATGGTCGTCGCCGCGAATCACATGCGTGATGGCCATGTCGATGTCGTCGACCACGACGCAGAAGTTGTATGTCGGCGTGCCGTCGGGCCGCGCGATCACGAGGTCGTCGAGTTCTTCGTTGCCGATCTCGATGCGGCCTTTCACCTTGTCGTCCCAAACCACCGAGCCGCCCTGGG
>JBDTLA010000143.1:0-14880 GCA_039935035.1 Rudaea sp.
GGCACCGGCAAACCGTATTCCTTGAGCTGTGCGAATGCCTCGTCGACCATGTCCGGATTACCGCACAAATACACGATGTCGTGCTCCGGATGCGGCTGCAATTCGGCCAGCGCGACGTGAACGCGGCCGCTGCGGTCGTGCGTGCGCGGCGTGGTGCGTGGGGTGCGACTCAGACATGAGTAAAAGTGGAAATGTGGATATTGACGGGCGAATGCCTCGAACTCGTCGGCGTATAACAACTCGGTTTCGTTGCGCGCGCCGTAGACCAACGCGACTTCCGCACCGCGTGCCGAGAGCTTCGCCAGCTGCGGCAACATCGCCCGATATGGTGTCACGCCAGTACCCGTGGCGACCAGCAGGTAGCGCCGATTGGCGTCCGCATCCATCAGGCAGAAACGCCCGTACGGCCCGCTCGCATCGACGCATTCGCCGGGTTTCAAGTTGCCGAGCAATTCCGTCGCCGCGCCGCCGTCGACGTAAGAGACCGCAATTTCGATCCGATCAACCGGGCTGCCGTCTGCGGCTCCGACGGTCGCCACCGAGTAACTGCGCTTGGTCGGCTTTCCGTCAGGGTAGTTGAAATGGATTTGCACGAACTGGCCCGGCACAAACGCACACGGCGCACCGTCAGCACGCTCCAACACCAGATGGCGCACGCTCGGGGCAAGCATGCGGCTGTCGACCAGGCGGAGGGGAAAATGTTCGGCCATAACGATTACAGATTGGGGTTTGATTGGTTGGAACAAAGTGAATCGCGCATTCGCGAGATTCGTGAGGTGGTATGGAAATCAGGTTGCCTGCGAATGTCGTTAGTCAGGTTCTCGACCTGGACACAGCGCGGCTATACTACGTGCCTATGAGCAATTCCCCAAGTTCGCCGCCCGCTCTTGAAATCCTTGATCTGAAGAAAACCTACGCCAACGGCGTGCAGGCGCTCAAAGGCGTTTCGCTGACCGTGCAAACCGGTGATTTCTTCGCCTTGCTCGGACCCAACGGAGCCGGCAAATCAACCTTGATCGGCATTGTCAGCTCCCTGGTCAACTCCACTTCGGGCCAGGCACGCGTATTCGGTATCTCCATCCACGATGATCGCAGTGCCGCCATGCGCATGATTGGGATCGTGCCGCAGGAAATCAACTTCAACCAGTTCGAAAAACCGTTCGACATTTGCGTGAATCAAGCCGGTTTCTACGGTATTCCTCGCGACATTGCGGTCCAGCGTGCCGAGAAATACCTGCGCGAATTGCGCCTGTGGGACAAAGCCCACCAATCTTCGCGCATGCTTTCAGGCGGCATGAAGCGGCGCCTGATGATCGCGCGCGCCATGGTCAACGAACCGCGCTTGCTGATTCTCGACGAACCTACTGCCGGCGTCGATATTGAAATCCGGCGTTCGATGTGGCAATTCATCACGGGCATCAACGCCGCCGGAACAACCGTGATCTTGACCACGCATTACCTCGAGGAAGCCGAACAGCTATGCCGCAACATTGCCATCATCGATCATGGCAGCATCGTGGAGAACACCACAATGAAGCGGCTGCTGAACAAACTCGACGTGGAAACCTTCATTCTTGATACCAGCGATCTTCCCGAAGCACTACCCGCTGTCGACGGCGTGATGCTGCGCCGCGTGGACGAACGTACGCTGGAGGCCGAGATGTCGCGTGGACATGATCTCAACTCGCTGTTTGCCGCGTTGTCTTCGGCTGCAATCCAGGTGACATCGATGCGCAACAAGACCAATCGCCTGGAAGAATTGTTCGTGCGCCTGGTCGACAATGGCAGGGATCAAGCCGCATGAGCGATCTGGCCGCCAATCTGGTCGCCCTTGGCACCATCTCGCGGCGCGAGATCACGCGCATCACGCGCATCTGGACTCAGACCTTGATCCCGCCTGCAATCACGATGACCTTGTATTTCGTGATTTTCGGCACGCTCATCGGCAAGCGCATCGGCAACATCCATGGCACGTTCACCTACATGCAGTTTATCGTGCCGGGCTTGGTGATGATGAGCGTGATCATGAACAGCTACAACAATGTGACGAGCTCTTTCTTTGGCGCCAAGTTCGGTCGCTACGTCGAGGAAATGCTGGTCTCGCCGATGCCGAGTTGGGTGATCCTGACCGGGTAC
Organism: Rudaea sp.; assembly: GCA_039935035.1. Taxonomy (GTDB): domain Bacteria; phylum Pseudomonadota; class Gammaproteobacteria; order Xanthomonadales; family Rhodanobacteraceae; genus Rudaea. The sequence continues at coordinate 2,137 of JBDTLA010000143.1, forward strand.
GTTTCCGGTGCGGTCGTGCGCGGGATTGCCGTTGGCATCATCGTGCTGCTGATTGCGCTGTTCTTCACCGAGCTACACATCGCCCACCCGCTGGTGATGCTGTCCACCGCCATACTGACCTCGATCGTGTTCGCGCTAGCTGGTTTCATCAACGCCGTGTTTGCGCGCAAGTTCGACGACATCGCGATCATGCCGACCTTCATCCTGACGCCGCTGACGTATCTCGGCGGCGTGTTCTATTCCGTCGACATGCTCGGCCAGCCGTGGCACGCGATTTCACTAGGCAACCCGATCCTGTACATGGTCGATGCGTTTCGTTTTGGCGTGCTCGGCATTTCCGACATCAATCTCGGCATCGCCTATGCGGTGATGGTCGGCTTTGCCGCCGCCTTGTCGATCGCCTGCATGATGCTGCTGGATCGCGGCGTGGGCATGCGTTCGTGAGTATCATCATTTTGCCGCTAGCCGGTCAGATTTTTGACATGAAACCGTGACACGCTGACTACGTAGACTAGCGAGGATAACGCCATGACCCGTTTGATTGCCGCAACCCTTATTGCCATCGGCCTGCTCGGCAGCGGCTGGTTCGTCGGGCATGGATTCGTTGCCGGCCGCCATGACCGTTTTGTCAGCGTCAAGGGTTTGGCCGAACGCGACGTTAAAGCCGACCTGGCACTGTGGCCGTTGCGCTTCGTCCAGGCTGGCAACGACCTGGCCAAAGTGCAAGCCGCGGTCCAGCATGATGAGTCCAGCGTCGTGGCGTTTCTCAAGCAGCACGGTATCGACGAGAAGTTTATCGTGTGGCGCACACTGGATGTGACCGATCGCGCCGCACAGGCCTATGGCAGCGGCGAATATTCAACCCGCTTCATCATTTCACGCACGCTGATGGTGCGTTCGACTGATGTCGACAAGCTTGAGGCCACCAGTCAGGCAACCAGCGAACTGGTAGCCGCCGGCGTGGTACTCAACAACGAGAATGCGGAAAGCAACGGCCCAACGTATCTGTTCAACGGTTTGACCAAACTCAAACCGGAAATGATTGCCGAGGCAACGACACATGCGCGCGCCGCCGCGCAGCAATTCGCGCATGATTCCGGCAGCCAACTCGCTGGCATCCGCACCGCAAACCAGGGATTGTTCGAAATCCTGCCGCGCGACAAGGCGCCGATGCTGCAAGAGCAGCGTCAGGTGCTCAAGACCGTGCGCGTGGTCTCGACGATCGATTATTCGCTGGCCGACTGACTCGCGTTACAGCGCAGGGTTTAGCCCGAAAAAGCGTACTGACGTCGATGTCGCATTCGCCGCCGTAACGGCCACGTCTTCGCCGCGATCGCGCGCCACTTCGACCGCAATGTGGGCCAGATACATCGGCTCATTGCGGCGATGCGATGGCAGCGGCGTCACATTGCGTGGCAGCAGATACGGCGAATCAGTTTCCAGCATCAATCGATCCGCCGGGATGTTTTTCACCAGCTCGCGCAAATGGGTGCCGCGACGCTCATCGCAAATCCAGCCGGTGATGCCGATGTGGAAATCGCGATCCAGATAATCGAACAGCTCGCGCTTGTCGCCAGTGAAGCAATGCACTACTGCTTGGCCAATACGACCGCTGACATTGTCCAGGCAACTGATGAAATCGGAATGCGCGTCGCGTTGGTGCAGAAATAACGGTTTGCCGCATTCGATGGCCAACCCGAGTTGGCGCTCGAATGCGAACAATTGCGCCGTCCGCGGCGACAGATCGCGGTAATAATCCAGCCCGGTTTCACCCACGGCCACCACCTCAGATTTGGCCTGGAATTCTCGCAGCAACGCTTCAGTGTCCGAATTGAAATCGCCAGCATGATGCGGATGCACGCCCGCTGTCGCGTAAAGCACGCCCGGATGGGCAAGCGCCAGCGCGCGTGCTGCCCCGGTTCCGCGCTCATCGGCACCCGTGACGACCAATTGCGTGACACCATGATCGGCCGCCCGCGCAATCACCGCGTCGAGATCATGGCTGAACGAGGCGTGGGTAAGATTTGCGCCGATGTCGATCAACAACGGGACTTGGCGTGCCATGATTGTGTTCAATCCACCCGGGATCGCGCATTATGCCAAACATCACACGCCTTCCCCGATACTATTCTTTGCATTGATATTCACCCCGCGTTATTGAACCCGGCAACAGGCTCGCCGAGGCTTCGGGCTTCAATTCGTCCCCATCAAGGAATCCAGCAATGTTCAAGCAAAGTGCGTTCTTGTCGTGCACGTTTACTGTGGCAAGCGTGTTGGCCTGCGGCATGTTCTGCACGCCCTTGTTTGCCGCAGGAAGCTGGCAACTCCACACAGGACAAGCCAAGCCGTCATCGGCAACGGGAGGCACGCGGCCTGCCGAAAATTTTGTCGCTTCTTATCGAGCTTACCCGCCGAGCTGTCTCGTCGACGGCTTGCCGTTTGGGCAAGCCAGCCTTGACCCGAATGCGAAAACGGTTCCGCTGACTTTTTATTCGTATTCCACCACCGTCGGCGGCGGAGTGGGCGGGTTCGTCTCGGAAGCCGGCTCGGTGAGCGTCTGGCGGGTTCCGTGCAGTGGCGGCGTTGCGGCTACGCTGATTGAGCTAGACCGGCTCAACGGAAACGACGGCAGCACCACCCAATACCCGGAGTTCCCCGAGATTTACATCACTCCGACGGATATCAGCACTCCCTTCATTAATCCACGCATTGCGCGAGAGCCGAATACGCTTTTTGAAAACGTGGCTGCTGGCGGCTACTTTTACTCCAGCAGCGTGTATGTGCTCGATTATTTCGACCCCACGAATCCCGCAAATCCCTCGAACGGGGCCACGCGTTCCACGATTGACTATGATCAGGCGTTCTCGCTACAGATCAACAATCTTGCGGGCGGTTCAAATCTCATCATCGATGTTCCGGCCTACGTGGCCGCCAGCAACGAGCTGATGCCCATCAGCGGCTACATGAGTACGAACTGGAGCAATCCGAACCAGAGCGGCGAAGGCATGGTCGTGCAAGTCTACGACGCCGGCGATCAGACCAACCGCATTCTCGCTTTCGCCTGGTTCACTTACGACTCGGTTGGCGCGCCATTCTGGTTGTACGGTCAGGTCACCTTCCCGATCGGCACCACGTCGGTGAGCGTGCCGACCGCCTATTTTCAGAATGGCTCGTTTGCGCCGATGTCGCCCAGTTCGAACGTGCAAAACACCAGTTGGGGCACGGTCGCGATCAGTTTCCCCGACTGCGGCCACATGAGCATCCACTATGACGGCGACGCGTCGGCCGTGCAGGGTCCAAGCGGAAGCGGCGACGAGACATTCCAGCGTGTGGCCAACGTGGACAACCTCACCTGCCAATGATGTTTCGGCGGCATGGCACGCCGCGAAGTTGGATCGCCGTTTCGCTGTGACGCAATGCACGGACTTTTGATCAACGGGCAACGGTTACGAGTTTGGTCTTCATCACCCGTTGAGGAACTTCGCAATGCCCATGCAGCGCATCGCGCATGGGCATACGATCGCGCTGCGCTGGTTGAAGCACACCATCCGTTGTGTGGTGAAACCACACGCGGTGTCAACTTTCGGCAGCGCCATGCGACGTTGGTCGCTTATCGCGGCGCCAGATCAAGCTAGTAAACCTCGTTTCTCCCACGGCCTCGGGCTTGGACAGATACTTGCGCAACAGTACGGTGCAGTTGGCGCCGATGTCGATCAATTGCATGGGGTGTTCATTCCTCGTTAAACGACGAAACGGCAGTATGCTACCGATCCGCCATCCTCTGGGAGATTCAATGATGTGCAAGTTTTTCTCGTGCACTGCTGCAATCGCACTGTTTGTCATCGGCAGTATTTCGGCCGGCGCCACGACAACTGCAGCCAACCACACACTCGACGTCAAGGCCGCCAACGCGGCGCGCATGCAAGTGCAAAGCAACGTTTTCCATGCACAATCCCTGGCGAAAAAACTCGGTAATTCCGGGACGGGTACTGGAAATCAACCTGCAGAGAAATTCTCCAACGTTGATCGCGCGTATCCGCCAAGCTGTTTGCAATCGCCATTGGCGTTGGGACTCTACAACAACGATCCACATGCCTTGACCGCACAAATCACCTTGCCAGGCGATCCGCTGGCCAGCGATCCGGTCGAGCAAAATTACAAGGAGTTGGTCAACGTGACATTGTTCCGGGTCGTGTGCAGCGGCGGCGAGTCGGCCACATTGCTGGAAATTGATCGATCTTCCGCGAACGAGGGCAATCAAACGCATTACCCAACGCTTCCTGGCGTCTCTGTTTCCCAGGGCAGCAACAACATCTTCGTCCGAATGGCCAATGATCCGAACACGTTTTTCTCGGCAAACTATTCGTTGACGCCGCTGGTAAACAGCGATGTATTCATCCTTGAGAATTTCTACGGCAGCGCGGTGCAGTACGATTACAACAATGCATTCAGCCTCACTATCGACAACTTCGGTGCAACGTCCAGCCGCTACACCACCTATCCGATGGCCGCCTACAACCCCGCCAGCTATGCTGAAGCTTCGTTGCCGCTGCCGATCAGTGGCTACATGAGTACAAACTGGAGCAATCCGAACCAGAGTGGCGAGGGTTTGGTGGTCCAGGTCTACGATGCTGGCGATCAAGCGAACCGCATCCTGACCTTTGCGTGGTTTACCTACGACAATATGGGTTTGCCGTTCTGGCTCTACGGCCAGGCGACGTTCCCGATTGGCACGCGCACGCTCGCCGTGCCGACAATTTATTTGAGCGGTGGCTCGTTTGCGCCCGCCATTCTCGGCGCCGGCGTACCCTATACGAACTGGGGCACAGCAACGATCAGCTTTCCCGATTGCGGACATATGAACGTGCAGTTCAATGGCAGCGCCTCGGCTGTCAATGGCCCAACGGGCTCGGGTAACCTGACCTTCGTGCGCACGGCTGACGTGAACAGTCTGGTTTGCCAGTAAATTTTTGTAGCGTCATTCAAGCAACGATCCCGCCGCCATGGCGGGATCGACTTTTGTGGAGTGCTGGCGGCCACGCCGCATAGCGCAGCAACGTTGGCACCCGAAAACGCAACCACCGCATTGAATCCCATCCAGCGATTTCCCATCGCCGAGGTATTGCCGCAGCTTGCGGCACATCTGGATCGCGGCACGCGACTGGTGCTTGAGGCGCCTCCCGGTGCCGGCAAAACGACCCAGGTACCGCTGGCCTTGCTCGACGCGGCGTGGCTTTCCGGACGCAAGATCCTGATGCTCGAACCACGCCGCATCGCCGCGCGCGCGGCGGCCGAATATATGGCGTCACAGTTAGGCGAGCCCGTTGGCGAAACAGTTGGCTATCGCATCCGCTTCGAATCGAAGATTTCTCCACGCACGCGCATCGAAGTTGTCACCGAAGGCATCCTCACGCGCATGCTGCAAACCGACCCGGAATTGGCGGAGGTCGGCGCGATCTTGTTTGACGAATTCCACGAGCGCCATTTGCATGGCGATCTGGGTGCCGCACTCGCATTGGACGTGCAGGCGTCGTTGCGACCGGATCTGCGCCTGATCATCATGTCGGCGACACTTGACGGCGAACGGGTTGCGCGTTGGTTCGACTCGCCGCGATTGACCAGCGCTGGGCGAAGCTTTCCGGTACGCATCGAATACCCGCCAGCGCGCGCACAGGAAGCGTGGCCTTTTCACTTGCGCCGCGTGGTGGAAACCGTACTCGCCGAAAACGACGGAGATGTGCTGGTGTTTCTGCCGGGGCGGCGCGAGATCGATCGCGCGATTCAAACCCTTGCAACGCATTCTGAACCCCTCTCCCAGCGGGAGAGGGGCAGCGGTGAGGGTCGGTACGTAGACGAGCACACATACTCCGCCACGCCCTCATCCGACGCTGCGCGCCACCATCTCCCGACGGGAGAAGCCAAGATCAAGCTGCTGCCCTTGCACGGTGAATTGTCGCTGGCGCAACAACACGCGGCGTTGCAACCGGCGGCCGCGGGAACTCGCCGAATCGTGCTCGCGACTAATGTCGCCGAATCCAGCGTCACGCTGCCGGGCGTTCGCGTGGTCATCGATTTGGGTCTGGCTCGCGAACCGCGCTTTGATCCAAACTCGGGCTTCTCGCGCCTTGAAACGGTGGCTATCTCCCAAGCCTCCGCCGATCAGCGCGCAGGGCGTGCCGGGCGTGTCGCCGCTGGCGTGGCTTACCGACTGTGGCCGCAAAGCCAGCGCCTGGAGCCATCACGTCGCGCTGAAATCGGGCAGGTTGAATTGTCGATGTTGGCGCTGGAATTGGCGGCCTGGGGTAGCGGTGAATTGAGCTGGCTTGATGCGCCGCCGAGCGGTGCGCTGGCGAGCGCACGCGAGCTGTTGCGCACGCTTGGTGCTGTCGATATCGCCGCGCATTTGACTGAATTCGGCCGCAAGATGCTCGGCGCGGGCGCATCGCCGCGACTCGCGACCGCCGTGCTGCGCGCATCGGTAGCACAACGTGCGTTGGCTTGCGATCTTGTCGCGCTTGTTGAAGCGCGCAACCCGCTGCGCGGCGAGAGTACGCGCGGCGATGATTTTCGCCGGCGTCATGCAGCGTTGGCCGCTTATCGCGGTGGCTGGAGTCGCGCGCGTGATATTGGTACAGATCGCGGCGCTTTGGCGACGATTGATCATGCGGCGGCGGCGTGGCGGCGGCGATTTGAAGTTCGTGCGGGAGCTGGGCAAGGGCTAAAGCAAGATCAACAACATCCCCACCCAAACCCTCCCCTTGAAGGGGAGGGCTTAACGGCGATCGGCGATATTTTGATGCATGCGTTTCCGGATCGCATTGCGCATCAGGATGCGAGCGATCCGCGGCGCTACCGCCTGAGCAACGGGCGTGGCGCACATTTGCATCAAAATACACAATTGTACGGCGAACCGTGGCTGGTCGTGCTCGATCTTCGCTTTGAAGAAGGCGACAGCCTGATCCTGTCTGCGGCACCGGTGTCTGTCGATGCATTCGAACGCGATTTCTCAAATCGGTTTGTGCACGATCGACAGGTGCGCTGGAACCGGGGAACTCGTGCCGTCGAAGCGTTTGAGGAAAGCCGCTTCGTGCAACTCGTATTGGAGCGGCGCCAGGTCCCGGCAAACAAGGACGATGCGTTGCCGGCATTGTTGGCCGCCATACGCGAGCTTGGGCTGGGTGTATTGCCATGGAGCGACCACGCAATCGGTTTGCGTGCACGCGTCTATTGCCTGCGTGCGTGTTGTCCGGAACTCAATCTTCCGGACCTCGACGATGTCAGTTTGCTGGCAACGCTGGAACACTGGCTTGCTCCGTTTCTCGCTGGCAAGACGCGGCTCGATTCGCTCACAACGCAATCGCTCGGTGAAGCACTCGGCTCGCTTCTCGATTATGCGCAACGCCGCAGCGTCGATGAGCTGGCGCCGGAAACGGTGCTGGTACCCAGCGGCAATCATCGACACCTGCAGTATGAAACCGGTAAGCCGCCGGTGCTTGCGGTCAAGCTGCAGGAATTGTTTGGCTTGACCGATACCCCGCGCATTGCCAACGGTCGCGTTGCCGTCGTTCTGCATTTGCTATCGCCGGCGCAGCGTCCTATCCAGGTAACGCAGGATCTGCGCGGCTTCTGGGAGCGCACCTATCCGGAAGTGAAGAAGGAACTCAAGGGCCGCTATCCGCGACATCCGTGGCCAGACGATCCTTGGAAGGCAACACCAACCCATCGTGCAAAAAGGAGACGCTCGTGACACGGTGGGATGTAGGCAAGATCGACTCGGCTCCTGCCTCGTCGTGTTGCTCCGGCCCTGCGCATTCCATGCTCCGGGCGCTCGACATCGCGCACGCGCCTGCTGGCGCGCGCAAGCGCGCTGTCTCGCCCGTGGCCAGACGATCCGTGGTCTGCATTCGCAACTCACCGCGCAAAGCCGCGTTGCTGACATCTCCGCGCCACATTTATTTGGAACCATCATGCCTGCAACCAGTCGAACCACGAATCCTTCCAAACCATTGCCGACCGGAACCCCAATGACAAAACCTTCAAAAGCACTGATCTGGATGGGTGGCTTTCTCGTTGCCGTCGGCCTGCTGGCCGCATTGCTGGCCAAGCAACTGACCCACAATTTTTCCGCCAACCCGTTTTTCAACGGCGTGATTCTTTTGGTGCTGGCGTTCGGCATTTTCGTCAACTTGCGCCAGGTTCTGCTGCTCTCGCGCGAAGTGCAGTGGATTGAAACCTTCAAACGCTCCGATCCGTCGCGACCGTTGCCCAAGCCGAAATTGCTTGGCCCAGTAGCGCGAATGTTTGCCGGCCGCGAACGTTCGACTGTTTCCTTGTCGACGCCGTCGCTGCGTTCGATTCTCGACAGCGTGTATTTGCGCCTTGAAGAATCGCGCGACCTTTCACGCTATCTGATCGGCCTGGCAATTTTTCTCGGCTTGCTCGGCACGTTCTGGGGCTTGCTGATCACGATTCGCTCGGTCGCCGACATTATTGGTTCGCTGGGTGTCGGCGGCGATCCGACCCAGATGTTCAATCAACTCAAGGACAATCTGAAAGAGCCCCTGTATGGCATGTCCACCAGCTTCTCGACCTCGTTGTTCGGCTTGGCCAGTTCATTGGTACTGGGCTTTCTCGATCTACAGGCCGGACACGCACAAAATCGTTTCTACAACGAGCTTGAGGAGTGGCTATCCGGGATGACGAAGTTTTCGTCCGGCGCGCTGCATTCAGACGGCGAAGCCGGCATGCCGGCTTACGTGCAGGCCTTGCTCGAACAAACCGCGGATGGTTTGGAACGCATGCAACGCGCGATGACGGAATCGGATCGCGAACGACGCAATTCCGGCGAGCAACTCGGCGAGCTCAATACGCAACTGGCGCGGTTGACCGATTTGCTCGGGCGCGAATCGCGCGAATTCCGTAGCATGGCTGAGACCCAGGAAGAATTGAAGAACGTGCTGAAGACGCTTGCGACCGCACCGAATGCGACCGCGCAATTCTCCGACGAGTTGCGCGGCGAGTTGCGCCTGCTTTCGCGCACCATTGCCGCGGCAGTCGACGGCAAGCGCAGCGGAAGCGTGCAATGAACCCGATCGCCCGACGTCGGCGTTCGCTGGATATCTGGCCCGGATTCGTCGATGCATTGTCGTCGCTGATCATGGTCATGATCTTCGTGTTGCTGATCTTCGCGATCGGCCAGTTCGTGCTATCGCAAACCATTGCCGGCAAAAACCAGGCGTTGGCGCAACTCAATGAGCAGATCGCGCAACTGGCGAAAACTTTGTCGCTTGCACAAGGTACGAACCGCGAACTGGATGCCCGGACGAAAGAACTTTCCGCATCGCTCGGCACGACCACGAGCCAGCGCGATGCGCTCAAGGCCCAGTTCGATGACGCGACCACGCAAGCAGCGAAGCTCAATACCGACATCGCTGCGTTGAGTGCACTCAAGCTGCAACTCGAGCAGCAAGTCGCGAGCCTTTCCGCGCAGCTGGACACGTCAAAGAAGGATCTCGTCGTAGCCACCGATCTCAACGCGAAATCTGCCGCGCAGGTTGAGCTGCTCAATCGCCAGATTGCCGCCGTGCACGAACAGTTGAGCAAGCTTTCAGCCGCCTTGGATCTCGCCAATTCCAACATCAATACCAAGGACGTGAAAATCGCCGACCTCGGCAAGCAGCTTAATCTGGCCCTGGCCAACAAGGTCAATCAGCTGGAAAAATACCGCTCGGAATTTTTCGGCAAGCTGCGCGCCGTGCTCGGCAATCGCGCCGATATCCGCATCGTTGGCGACCGCTTCGTGGTGCCAACCGATATCCTGTTCGATTCCGGTTCGGCGCAACTGACACCCGCCGCCGAGGTCCAACTGCACAAGCTCGCGCAAACGCTCAACGAGGTCACCGCGGAAATCCCTTCGACCATCGACTGGATTGTGCGCATCGACGGGCACACCGACAAACGCCCGATCCACACGCCACAGTTTGCTTCCAACTGGGAATTATCCACCGCGCGCGCGGTGGCCATGGTGAAGTACCTCGTTGTCCAGGGCATTCCTGCCAATCGACTTTCGGCCAACGGCTTCGGGCAGTTCCAACCGATCGATCCGGCCGATACGCCCGAGGCATACGCCAAGAATCGACGCATCGAGATCAAGCTGACGAATCGATAACGCGCGTTTGCCCAGGTTGCAGATTGTGCAACTGGATATCGCCGATGCGGATGCGGATCAGGCGCAAGGTCGGCAAGCCGACCGCAGCCGTCATGCGTCGCACTTGGCGGTTGCGGCCTTCGTGGATGATCAATTCGATCCAGCTGTCCGACACATTTTTGCGGAATCGAATCGGCGGATCGCGCGGCCATAACCATTGCGGCGCGGCATCCAGTCGACGCACTTGCGCAGGCAAGGTATGACCATCTTTCAGCACAACGCCGTTTCGCAAATGCGTCAGTTGCGTGTTGTCGGGTTCGCCTTCCACTTGCACGGTGTAAGTCTTCGAGGTTTGACGACGCGGGTCGGTTAACTGATGCGCGATGGCACCATCGTCAGTCAACAACAACAACCCTTCGCTATCGAAATCCAGGCGTCCGGCTGGATAGACGTTCGGAATGCTCACGAACTCGGCCAGCGTGCGCCGCATAGGCGTGCTGCGATCGGTGAACTGGCACAGCACGCCAAACGGTTTGTTGAGTGCGATCAACACGCGCAGCCGGCATAAATGCGAACGGCCGCTCGAGGCAGCCGTTCGTTGGGCATGATTGCAAGCGACAACTCAATTTTTCGCAGGTTCGCCATGCTCGGCTGGCGACGAAAAAATCTTGTCGCCCTCAGGTTTGACGAAACGCAAGGTCATGCGATCGGATTCTCCGATAGCGAGGTATTTGTCCTTGTCCTTGTCGCCCAGTTGCAGCGTCGGCGGCAAGGTCCACACGCCTTTCGGGTGCTCGTGGTCATCCTTCGGATTGGCGTTGATGTCGCTCTTTGCGTCGAGCTTGAAACCGGCATCGGTAGCCAGTTTGATCACGTAGTCCTCAGGCAGGTAACCGGACTTTTTGATCTTTTCCAGATCGGCGCCTGGGCTGGCGCGGTGATCGACGACGCCGAGCACTCCACCGGGTTTGAGTACGCTGAAAAATGCCTTGAACATCGTCGGCGCAAAGCCGCCCATTACCCAGTTATGCGCATTGCGAAACGTGAGTACCATGTCAGCCGAAGCGGGTGGGCCGAAATCCGGATTCTTCGGATCGTACTGAATGGTTTTCGCATTCGCGAATTGGTCCGAATGCGCGGTCATCGTCTTGTTGAGCTTCGCGGCTTGCGTTGCCGCGAAATCATCTGGCTTGGAACTCTTGACGATAGCCGCCGTGTAGCTACCATCGTCCTTCAACAAGGGCGCGAGAATTTCCGCGTACCAGCCCTCGCCCGGCGTAATCTCGATGAGATTCATTGCTGGCTTCAGACCGAGAAATTCCAACGTCTGTTTCGGATGCCGATATTCGTCGCGCGCCTTGTTCGCCGGTTCGCGCCAGGTACCAACCAATACTTGATCGATCTTGGCGGAAAACAACTCCTGCGCGCTTTGTGGCGGCGGCGGATTGACCGGTTGATCGGCAACCGCAGGTGGTGGTGGCACGACTGCCGGTTGCACGGGTTCCGGTTGCTTGGTGCACGCTGCCAGCGCGAAGATTGCGCAAAATGGAATAATATACCTTTTCATATTCGCCTCCTTTTGAATGCGCGCCGCACGGCGTGGGCGCGCAGTATCCGCTGATGAACCGTTACAGACCCTTGATCAGTTCGTCACCGAACTGTGAGCACTTGATTTCAGTAGCACCATCCATCAGCCGCGCGAAATCGTAGGTCACGCGCTTGCTGGCAATGGCTTTGTCCATGGCATGGATGATCGCATCAGCGGCTTCGGTCCAACCCATGTAACGCAACATCATTTCGCCGGATAGCACCAGCGAACCGGGATTGACCTTGTCCAGGTTTGCGTACTTCGGTGCCGTGCCGTGGGTTGCCTCGAATACCGCGTGTCCGGTCAGGTAGTTGATGTTGCCGCCGGGCGCGATGCCGATGCCGCCGACTTGCGCGGCCAACGCATCGGACAGGTAATCGCCGTTCAAGTTCAAGGTGGCGATGACTTCGAATTCGGCCGGACGGGTCAGGATCTGCTGCAAGGTAATATCGGCGATCGAGTCCTTGATCAGTACTTTGCCTTTGGCCAATTCGGCTTTTTGCTCGGCATTCGCTTCCGTCTCGCCTTTCGCGGCCTTGGTCTTTTCCCATTGTTCCCATGTGTAGACCTTGCCGGGGAAGAATTTCTCAGCGACGTCATAGCCCCAGTTGCGGAACGCGCCTTCGGTGAACTTCATGATGTTGCCCTTGTGTACCAGGGTCACCGACTCGCGCTTGTTCTCGATCGCATAGGAAATCGCGCTGTGCACGAGGCGCTCGGTACCGAGCTGGCTGACCGGCTTGATGCCGATGCCAACCTGTACGTCGACCTTGCGCGACGGCATGCCGATGGCCTCGAGCTGCTTTTGCCATTGCTCGGTCTTGGCCTGGGTGCCGAAACGGATCTTGTCGAACGCTTTGGGATCGTTCGCGGCCAGATAATCCAGCAACTTCTGTGCGGCCTCGCTGCCGGCGGCGTACTCGATGCCGGCGTAGATGTCCTCAGTGTTCTCGCGGAAGATCACCATGTCGACTTCTTCCGGATGACGCACCGGCGACGGCACGCCCTT
>JBDTLA010000144.1:0-18396 GCA_039935035.1 Rudaea sp.
GCGTGCCGGTCGCGACTTTTGCCATCGGCAACGCGGGCGCAATCAACGCCGCCTTGTTCGCGGCGGCGTTGATTGCAAGCGACGATGCCGATGTGGCTGCGAAGCTCGATGCCTGGCGCACCGAACAAACGACGCAGGTGTTGGCGCAACCGGACCCACGCCAGCCGTGAGAGTCGATCCCGGGGCAGTGCAAGCCAAGACATCCATGCCCACCGTCGGCATTTTGGGCGGCGGCCAGTTGGCGCGCATGCTCGCACTGGCCGGTGCATCGCTAGGGGTACGATTTCTGGTCGTGGACAACGCGGCCGATGCGTGTGCCAGCCAGGTCGCGCCTTTGCTCGCGGCGGACTGGCGCGATTTTACGGCGTTGGAAAAATTCGCCGCGGCAATCGACGTGGCCACATTCGATTTCGAAAATATACCGGCCGATACGGCCAACTGGTTGAGCGAACACACCCGCGTTTCGCCGAATCCCCAGGCGCTGGCCTTGGCCCAGGATCGCTTGGCCGAGAAAACCATGTTTCGAGAGTTGGGGCTGGAAACGGCGGCGTTCGCCACAGTCGACAGTTACGACGACCTGCGTACGGCAGCGCGCGAAATTGGTTATCCATCGGTACTCAAGACGCGTCGCCTAGGTTATGACGGCAAGGGCCAGTATCGGCTGCGCAGCGAGCAGGACCTCGAGACTGCCTGGGCCGAGATCGTGGGTGCACCGTCGATCCTGGAAGCATGGGTGTCGTTCGATCGCGAAATATCGGTTGTTGCCGTGCGTGGCCGCGACGGCAGCTTTTCCACCTATCCACTCATCCAGAACTGGCATGCGAACGGGATTCTTTCCGCCAGCCTCGCACCGGCCCCCGATTCGGATGGGTTGGTGTTGACAGTCGAAAAACATGCGCGGGCGATTGCCGAGCATCTGGATTACATCGGTGTTTTTGCGTTGGAATTGTTCGTTCGCGACGGACGATTACTCGGCAATGAAATGGCCCCGCGAGTACACAACTCCGGACATTGGACTATCGAGGGAGCCGTCTGTAGTCAGTTTGAAAATCATGTGCGCGCGGTACTCGGGTTGCCGCTGGGCGATACCTCGGCGCGTGGAATCAGCACCATGTTGAACTGGATCGGTGAGCTGCCCGATGCGCGCGACGTGCTCGCACAATCGCATGCGCACTGGCACGACTATGGAAAGACCGCACGTGCGGGGCGCAAGGTAGGTCACGCGACGATATGCGCTGACTCGCCCGCACAGTTGCGCTCGCGCCTTGAAGGCGTGGCCAAAGCGATTGGTCGTCAAGCCCAGATTGCTCCGGTGCTGGCGGCCTTGGCCGCCCAGTCATAATGGATGCGATCAGGCAGTGACGATTTGCAGTGCATCGAAAAAACAAAGGCCGCTGATGCGGCCTTTGTTGTCTTGCGGACGCGAGGTGGATATCAACCCATCTGCTGGGTCGCAAATTCCCAGTTGACCAAATTCCAGAACGCCTCGACGTATTTCGGCCGCGCATTACGGTAGTCGATGTAGTAGGCATGCTCCCACACATCGCACGTGAGCAGCGCTTTGTCGCTGCCGGTAACCGGAGTACCGGCATTGGCCGTACTGACCAGACCCAGACTGCCGTCGGCGCGCTGCACCAGCCAGGCCCAACCTGATCCGAACGTCGTGGCCGCGGTTTTGCTGAACTCTTCCTTGAATTGGGCGAAACCCCCAAACGCCTTCTTTATTGCATCGGCCAATTTGCCGGTTGGTTCGCCGCCGCCTTTGGGGCTCAGGCAATTCCAGTAGAACGTGTGATTCCAGACTTGGGCAGCGTTGTTGAACATGCCGCCTTGGGCCTTCTTGATGATGGCGACGAGGTCCAGATCCTCGAACTCGGTGCCTTTGATCTGGTTGTTCAGATTGGTGACGTAAGCTTGATGATGTTTGCCATAGTGATAGTCGATGGTTTCGGCCGAAATGTGCGGCGCAAGCGCATCGCGTGCCCACGGAAGGGCGGGTAATTCGATCGCCATGATCTTCTCCTTTTCAGTGGCTGGGAACGGTAAGAGTAAAACAGCGCACCAGTATAAACGTAATTCGCCAGTCGACTGCTACAATATGGTTATCCGAAGTCCAATTCCGGACCTCATTTTTGCGGGCGATTATGGATACTCTCGAGCGCATCAAGCACACCGTTACCTCGCACCCCATCGTGCTGTTCATGAAAGGTACGCCGCAATTTCCGATGTGCGGTTTTTCCAGTCGCACGGTAGAGGCGCTCAAGGGTGCGTCGGCTGATTTCACCAGCGTCAATGTGCTCGACGACCCGGAGGTGCGCGCCAACTTGCCGCGCTATTCCAACTGGCCGACATTCCCGCAGTTGTTCGTCAATGGCGAGTTGATCGGCGGCTGCGACATCGTTTTGGAACTCTACGAAAGTGGGGAACTACAGCGCATGGTCGGGGAAGTGCACGAGGCGTGATGGCGATCGCCGGAGACTTCACTTGTCTGCCCGCAGGCTGGATGCCGCTGCCAGCCAGCCTTGAAGGACGCGTCGTCCTGGTGACTGGCGCCAGCGGCGGACTGGGGCGCGCGACTGCGCTGGCTGCGGCGCGTGCTGGCGCCGGCGTGGTCTTGCTGGGACGCAAGGTGCGCCCTCTGGAGAAAGTCTACGACGAGATCGGCGCGATCGATGGCGCGGTGGAAGCAGCGATATACCCGCTGGATCTTTCCGGCGCGACGCCAGCCGATTATGCCGACTTGGCCGATCGCATCGAACAACAATGTGGACGCCTGGATGGTTTGGTCCATGCCGCCGCGCATTTTGATGAATTACAGCCCGCAATCGATATCGAGCCGGAAAAATGGTTGCGTTGCGTGCACGTGAATGTAACCGCACCGTTTCTGTTGACGCAGGCCTGCGTGCCTTTGATGCGCCGATCCAGTGATGCGAGCGTCGTATTCGTGCTGGACGACCCGAAGCGTATGGGCAAGGCATACTGGGGCGGTTACGGCGTGGCCAAGCACGCACTTGCCGGACTTGTCTCGATCCTGCATGAAGAGTGGGAAAATACCACCGTGCGCGTACATGCGCTGGTCCCCCCGCCGATGCGCACGGCACTGCGGCGCAGCGCCTATTACGGCGAAAACACCCTGCAATTGCCGATGCCTGATACCACGGCCGACGCCATAGTCCATCTATTGGGCACGCAAGCCATGGCATTGCGTGGACGCATACTCGATTTGCGCCCGGGCGGGTCGCAGCCTGCTGACCAGGTGGTGTGATGGAAAATTCAATCACGACCTTGTCGGCCGGCATTCTGCTGTTTCTGATTCTTGATCCACTCGGCAATATCCCGTTTTTCCTGAGCCTGCTCAAGAACGTTGCCCCCGAGCGTCGTCGGCGCGTGCTGGTTCGCGAGCTGCTCATTGCACTGGTCGTATTGTTCGCCTTTCTGTTCGGTGGCGGCGTGGTCCTCAACGCACTGCAATTGCGCACGGAATCGGTCAGCATTGCCGGCGGCATCATCCTGTTTTTGATCGGTTTGAAAATGATCTTCCCGCCGCTCAGCGGCGGCATCTTCGGTGACACCGGCACCGGTGAGCCGTTTATTGTGCCACTGGCGATTCCCGGTGTGGCCGGGCCGTCGGCGATGGCGGCGCTGATGCTGCTGACCAATTCACATCCAGGCCGCACTGCAGATTGGAGCATGGCGCTATTCGGAGCGTGGCTGGCAACCGCCCTGATCCTGCTTTCGTCGACCTATCTGTTCCGCTGGCTGGGAGAGCGAGTGCTGACCGCGCTTGAACGTCTGATGGGCATGCTACTGGTCGCACTTTCAGTGCAGATGTTCCTCGATGGCGTCGTCGCATACCTGCGCCCAGGGGTTATTTCCTGAGCCGATCAATCGATCGACGAGGGGGCTGTTCGGGTTGTATTCCCCTAATTGGCAAGGGTGGAGCAGCCCGTAATGAGGACCGGTGACACGGGACTAAAAACTGTGACAATTTCCTGTTAAACTCGCGTTAAGCGTTCGCGGATTCGCATAGGGGTGTTTCCAGCGACAAGCGCAACGCTTTCTACAGCACCTACATCGGCAGCTATGAATGCGAAGGCGCACATGGCGAGTTTCTTTTAGCTAGAGAAGGCATAGAACGATGAGCAAACGACTTGGAACCCATTTACTACTTTGTCTGCTCGTATCGCTATTGGCGATGTCGAGTGCATTTGCGCAGAATACGACCGCGTCGATGTCGGGTCGCGTCACCGATGCGTCCGGAAAGCCGGTCGCTGGTGTCACGGTGCGCATCGTGCATGTGCCGTCTGGTACGGCCTCGGTGACGACTACCGACGCCAACGGCCGCTACATCGCGCAGGGCCTGCGCGTCGGCGGCCCCTATCACGTCGAAGCGAAGGGCAACGGCATCAAGGAGATCGACGCCGACAACGTGTATCTTGAGCTCGGTCAGGTCGGCACGGCCAACCTCGTCGAAGGCGCCGGAACACCGACGCAGCTCAAAAGCGTGACTGTCTCCGCCGATGCCTTGGCATCGACCTTCAATCCTGACAACAAGGGCTTGGGCACCAACATCAGCGGTCGCGCGCTGGAAACCGCTGTCAGCGGCAACCGCTCGCTGGACGATATCGCCCGTCTCGACCCGCGCATTACCGTCACCGACCAGAACGACGGTTCAATTTCCCTGGCTGGTCAGAACAACCGCTACAACAACATCAGCGTCGACGGCCTGTCGGTGACCGATCCCTTCGGCCTGAACTCTAACGGTCTGGCCTTCTCGGGTTCGCCGATCTCGCCGGACACAATCGCCGCCTACGAAATCAAGGCCACCGATTACGACACCGCATTCGACTCCGTCGGCGCCAACATCAACGCCGTCACCAAGTCGGGCACCAATCAGTTCCACGGTTCGGTGTACGGCGCGTATACCGACGCCGGCAGCATGGTCGGCAGTCTCGGAGGCAACGACTACGCGGGCTTCGACAAGAACAAGACTTGGGGCGTCACCTTGGGTGGCCCGATCATCAAGGACACATTATTCTTTTTCCTTGGGCACGAAGTCCAGAAAATCAATGGCATCGCCGGCGTCGGCACCGATGCCGTTACCAGTGGCGGTCTCAGCCAGGCGCAAGTGGATGCGGTCGCTCAGGCGTTCACGTCCATTGGCATCAGCCCAGGTTCCAATATAGGCGGCGGCTTGACCCTGGAAGACAAGCGCGACCTAGCCAAGTTGGACTGGAACATCAGCGACAGCCAGCGCGCCACGTTGACTTACCAGCGTACCCAGGAAACCAAGCCCACTCCATATTCCTCGTACGTGAAGGCTACCAGCGTCATTCTGTCCAGCGACTTCTACACCGTCGCCAGCAAGACCGACAATTACTCCTTCCAGTTATTCAGCGACTGGTCCGACAACTTCAGCACCGAGTTCAAGTTCGGCTATCAGAAGTTCGACAACACCAATGGCGCGGCCTTGAATCAGCCCGAGGTGTACGCTTGCTTTACCGCCGCCGCGAAAGACTGCCCCAACTATGCCGGCAGTATCCCGAGCAGTGTGGACTGGGTCATCGCAGGCGAGGATCGGTTCCGTCACGAGAACTCGATCAACAGCAAGCGCCTCAACGGCACACTCGCTGGCACCTGGCACATGGGCGATCATGTCATCAAAGGCGGTTTCGACTACATGAGCAACAAGACGGCCGACGTTTTCGGCCAGTTGTTGCATGGTTCCTACGGGTTCTACGACAAGAATGGCAATGGTACCCCGGTGGACGAGATCGCCGCCGGAAACTATGGCACGTATGTTGTGAATATCCTGCCCGTCGGCGTCACCCTGGCCGACAGCGCCGGTACCTGGAAGTACACCCAGATCAGCCCATTCCTGCAGGATACCTGGCAGGCTACGGACCGGTTCTCGCTCATCTACGGCGTACGCGTCGACATGCCGAAATCCGACCATGCTCCGCCAGTGGCAATCGACCCGTTGACAGGCCAAAGCTATTGGCAGCAGCGTTTTGGCTACGCCCCCAACAACTCGCTGGGCGGCAAGAATTCAGTCATCGAGCCGCGTGTGGCCTTCAACTACACCTTCGACACCGCACTGCGGATGCAATTGCACGGCGGTGTGGGTGTGTTCCAGAGCACACCGCCCACCGTATGGTTGTCCAACCCATACGTCAACAATGGCGTGGTTGGGTCTAAACAGTTCAGAAGCACTGATCCGACCAGCGTTCCGTTCAGTCCCGATCCGTACAACCAGCCCGGCCCGTCCGTCACGTCCGGCGTGTGTACCGCGTCCGCCAACTGCCAGATCGACACCCTCGATCCGAATTTCAAGCTGCCGACGTCGGTGAAGTTCAACCTGGCCTTCGACTCCGAATTGCCGTGGTGGGGTGTAGTCGGTTCGGCGGAGTATATGTTCATCCAGGCCCAGGATGCGATCGCCTACCTTGCGCCGAACATCGGCGTGCCGAACGGCATTATGCCGGACGGGCGCGAGTCGTATTTTAAGACGCCCGGCACAATCGGAAGTGGCGCCAACGCAGGCTCTTTCCCAGAGATCTACTACCGTTCCACCAAGCTGACCAATACCAGCCAGGGCCAAAGCAGTTCACTGACTCTGGCGCTGAGCAAGCCGTGGGACAATGGCTTGAGCGGGACCATCAGCACCACTTTCACGCATGCCACCGACGTCAACCCGGGCACCAGTTCACAGGCTTGGTCGAACTTCAACTACAACGCGCGCATCAATCCGAACGACGTCACGGCAGCGAATTCGCGTTTCAACGTTCCGTTGTCGGTCAAAGTCGCGTTGAACTGGGACCACGCTTTCTTCGGCGACAACAAGACCACGGCTTCGTTGTTCTACAACGGGCGCAGTGGCCTGCCCTACAGCTGGATCTTCGGCACCGACGTAAATGGCGACAACATATTTAACGATGATCTGGCCTACATCCCGCTGAAGAACGATCCGATCGTGAGCTACGGCAACGCCACACAGGCGCAAATTGATGCCTTCAATTCCTTCATTGACCATAACTCGTACCTGAGCAAGCACCGCGGACAGATCGCTTCGCGTAATGCGTCGAACGCGCCGTGGGTGAACCAGCTCGATCTTGGCTTGCAGCAGGAATTGCCGGGCTTTTTCGGCAAGGATAAGTTCGTCGTGCGCATGGACATCTTCAACTTCCTGAACTTGCTCAACAACAAGTGGGGTGGCGTCAATGACGCCGGTTTCTTCGGCAACCGCTACTTGGTGTCCTCCGCGTCCACTGCCAACGGCCAATATGTTTACAACGTGAGCAAGCCGCCGCAGGGCTACACCTTGTACGACAGCTACAGGAACCCGGCGCGGGTAGTTTCCCGCTGGCAGGTTCTGCTGACCTTGAAATACGAGTTCTAAGCGAGTTTCGTTGCGTGTCTACCGACCGGCGCCCGCGAGGGCGCCGGTTTTCTTTTTTGCGCTAGACTTAGCGATTGCCAATTTGGACTGGAATTCTCATGCAGACAACCACCGTCAACGCCCGCATCGCACCTGTGGCGGGCATGGACGTACTCTCGCGCGATGAGGTCAAACGCCTGCGCGACGCAAGCCAGGGCGGGTTGCATGCGCTGCTTCGCTGTTGCGCGTTGGCGGTGCTCACCTCCGGCAGCGAGAACGACGACGCGATGGGGATTTTCGCGACCTATCCGGATTTCGATATCCACCTGTTGCAGCAGGATCGCGGCATAAAGCTCGAGTTGATCAATGCTCCGGCGCGAGCGTTCGTCGATGGCCACATCATCCGCGGCATCAACGAGTTGCTGTTTGCGGTGGTTCGCGACATCGCTTATGTCGCCACGCAAATTCAGGCCGGACGCTTCGATCTGGAAGACTCCCATGGCATTACCCATGCCGTGTTCGACATTTTGCGCAATGCGCGTGTATTGCGCCCGAATGTCGAGCCAAATCTGGCTGTGTGCTGGGGCGGTCATTCGATTTCGCGCCTGGAATACCAGTACACCAAGTCGGTGGGTTACGAATTGGGCTTGCGCGGCTTCGACATTTGCACCGGTTGCGGCCCGGGTGCGATGAAAGGACCGATGAAGGGCGCCACCATCGCGCATTCCAAACAGCGGCGTCGCAACAACCGCTACATCGGTATTACCGAACCTGGAATCATCGCAGCCGAATCGCCGAACCCGATCGTCAACAACCTGGTGATCATGCCGGATATCGAAAAGCGCCTTGAAGCGTTCGTGCGCGTCGGTCATGGCATCGTGGTGTTTCCCGGTGGGGTCGGCACGGCCGAAGAAATCCTTTACCTGCTGGGAATCCTGTTGCACCCGGATAACGTCGGCATTCCGTTTCCGCTGATTTTTTCCGGACCGAAGGAATCGGCAGCGTATTTCGAGCAGATCGACGCATTCCTAAAGCTCGCCCTTGGCGATGAGGTTGCGCAGTATTACAAGATCATCGTTGGCGATCCCGTTGCAGCTGCCCGTTTGATGACGGCGGGCGTGGATCGGGTTCGTGTCTATCGAATCGATGCCAAGGATGCGTTTTTCTTCAACTGGGCGCTGCATATTGAAGCGGCGTTCCAGCAGCCGTTCCGGCCGACACACGAAAACATGGCGGCGCTCAACCTGCATCGCGACCAGCCCCGGCATTTGCTCGCGGCGGACTTGCGTCGCGCGTTCTCCGGCATTGTCGCCGGCAACGTCAAGGAAGAGGGCTTGCGCGCGATTGCCGCCAAGGGGCCGTTCAACATTGATGGCGATCCGGAAATCATGCGTGCGCTGGACAAGCTATTGGCCAGTTTTGTCGAGCAGCAACGCATGAAGCTGCCGGGCAAGACGTATGTGCCTTGTTATCGGGTGAAGATGTAAGGACGAAGACGCGGAGATGGGGGCGAGCATAAAAGACTCGTCATTCCCGCGAAGGCGGGAATCCAGTTCTTTTTTGTCGCGTTGAACGACGATCAAGAACTGGATGACCAGCCCTCCGGCTGCGATGACGTGTTTCCGGGTTCCGCTTCGCGGCCACGGAATGACGAGTTTTTGTTTCTACGGATAGCTAATCCCGAATCAACAATCCCGTCCCTTCACGCATACCGTGTCTGACGTGCGTCGTCGCGATGGTGATTGGTGAGTTTTTCCTTGTGCTTTTTGACTTGGCGGTCAAGTATGTCGGCCAGCGCATCGATGGCCGCGTACATGTCGTTGGCCAATGCGTCGCCGTGAATGGTCTTGGCGGAGGCGCAGCGTAGAGTGGCTTCGGCCTTGTGCTGCAGTTTTTCCACGCTCAGGGTGACGCTGACATCGTGCAGGTGGTCGAAGTGGCGTACCACACGATCGAGCTTGGCGATGGCGTAATCGCGCAAGGCGGGGGTGACGGCAACTTGACGACCGCTGACTGTGATCTGCATAAAATATCTCCTGATACGGACTTTGCATCGTGGCCATCGCCATTGAATGACGAAGGCACTCATTATCAGACATGGATTTGTTCGGGTTGTTCCGGACGTGCCTCCTCAGCCGAGCCGGCTGCGTTCGTTGGATGATGGTATGTGCAACGCTTCGCGATACTTGGCGACGGTGCGCCGTGCGACTTCAATGCCGCGCTGGTTCAGTTCCGCTGCGAGCGCTTGATCCGAAAGTGGTTTGGCCGGCTTTTCCTCTTCGATGAGCTTGCGGATCATGGCCTGGATGGCCGTTGCCGAGGCCGCGCCGCCATCAACCGTGGATACACCGGACGAGAAAAAATACTTGAACTCGAACGTACCACGCGGCGTATGCAGGTATTTTCGCGTGGTGACTCGCGACACGGTTGATTCATGCATGCCGATTTCCTCGGCGATGTCGCGCAACACCAACGGCCGCATCGCTTCCGGACCGAATTCGAGAAACCCGTCCTGGGCACGCACGATCGCCGTTGCCACTTTGAGCAGCGTATCGGCACGAGCTTGCAGGCTCTTGATCAACCAGCGTGCTTCCTGCAATTGTCCACGCAAGTAGTTCGCGTCGTCGCGGCGCGCTTTGGCGATCAGTCCCGCGTAATGCTGGTTGATCGTCAACTTCGGTTGACAGTTTGGACTCAGGCTGACCTGCCAGCGCCCGCTGTGTTTGTAGGCGTACGCATCCGGCGCGGCGTACTCTGTCTTGCCTGGATCGATCTGCGCACCGGGTTTCGGATCAAGCGAACGAATCAGCGCGATTGCGGCGTCCAGGTCGTCGGCATCGGTGCGTAATTGCCGGCACAACTTGGTGCGGTCGTTGCGCGCGAGAATCTCCAGATGCTGCTCGACCAGAGTACACGCGCTGGCATACCCTGGAGTAGCAGGGTCAAAAGCTTCCAGTTGTACGCGCAGGCATTCGGCCAGGTTGCGACTGGCCACACCGATCGGATCGAAGTTCTGGATACGATGACGCATTGCTTCGATTTCATCGAGACCGACATTGTCCAAATCACGCAAGCAGGTTTGCAGGATCTCCGCAGTCTCGTGCAGATAACCATCGTCGTCGATCGATTCGATCAAGGTGGCACCGATGGTGCGGTCGCGATCGGACAAATGGGTAAGGTTCAATTGCCAAAGCAGGTGATCGCGCAGATCTTCGGTCACCTGGTCTTGCGATTCCATGCCGTCAAAATCGTCCGATGCCGGCGTGCCGTAGTTGTAACGCTCACCGCCGAAATCCATCGGTTCGGAGTAGCTGAGATCTTCGTGTTGGTGTTCGTGTTCGGTGCCGCTCGCGTTTCCATTCAATGATGCGTCGCTGCCGTTTTCCTGGCTGACCGGGTCGTTGCCGTTGCCATTGGGGCTCTCCGACGGTGCATCGGTGGGCGTGGGCAGTTCCAGCAGTGGATTGGATTCCAGCGCCTCGCGTAGTTCAGTTTCCAGCTCAATGCTCGACAACTGCAGCAAGCGGATGGCTTGTTGCAGTTGTGGCGTCAATGCCAGTTGCTGACTGACTCGAAGGTTTAAGGCCGGCTTCACATAAGTTCCCAACCGGGGTAGGACGACATCCCCGGAGAGTGCAGGATAGCGCGTTGTCGGGGCGCTGAGTCAACCCGTTGAAAAAGGCTATACTGGCGTGGTTGTCGCGCGTCTGGCAGTCGCCGGGGTGCCGCTCGCCGGCCGACGTTGCCGGCCTGGCTACATGCGAAATTCGCGTCCCAGATAGACCTCGCGCACTTGATCGTTGGCCAGCACATCGGCCGGCGTGCCTTGGGCCAGCACCGCACCATCGCTCATGATGTAAGCGCGATCACAGATGCCCAGCGTTTCGCGAACATTGTGGTCGGTGATCAGGATTCCGATGCCACGCGTCTTGAGTTGGCGCACGATGCGCTGGATTTCCACCACCGAGATCGGATCGATACCGGCAAATGGTTCATCGAGCAACATGAAGCGCGGATTCGCCGCGAGTGCCCGGGTAATTTCCACACGTCGGCGCTCGCCGCCGGACAGGCTCACGCCCTTGCTGTCGGCGATATGCGCGATCTGCAATTCGTCGAGTAGGGTCTCCAGTTCCGCACGCCTGCCTGCGGCATCGAGATCTTTGCGTAATTCGAGGATTGCCAGCACGTTTTCGGCCACGCTCAATCGTCGGAAAACCGAGGGTTCCTGCGGCAGGTAGCCGACACCGAGCCGCGCGCGCGCATGCATCGGCATTTGGGTGATGTCGTGCTTGTCGATGAAGATGCTGCCACCGTCCGCACCGATCAGGCCGACGACCATGTAGAACGTCGTGGTCTTGCCGGCACCGTTTGGTCCAAGCAGGCCGACGACCTCGCCTTGGTCGAGGTTGAAGTCAAAATCGCGTACGACGCTGCGTCCGCGATAGCTTTTGCGCAATCCGCGGGCGCTGAGCATCAGTGCGGGTCTTTCGCTGGCACCGATTTGGCCGGCTTTTCCTTGGCTGCACCGGGAAAACCGCAGTTTGGCAATTTCGAGGTCGCTGGCGTGGCGCTCTTGGGTTCCATGGTCATCTTCACGCGACTGGATGCGGACGAATCGCCCGCCTGCATCTCGCTGCTATCAGTGTTGTAGATCATATGCTGGCTGCGCGTTTCGCCGCGACCGGCCTGCACCACGTGTACATCGCCGGTCAACTCGACCAAGTGATCCAATGGTTTGTAATCGATCGTATTGGCATCGGCTTTCATCAACCTACAGTCGTCATCGTGAACCTGTTGCATGTGTGCCGGCGTTCCGGTCAGAACGATGTGCGAATACTTGCCGGCATTGGGGCTTTTGGCGCCGGTCGGAATCTGATAGATCGTGGCATGTGCGGCGCGCATTTCGATCGACCCGCGCGTGATGTGCACCGCGCCATCCAGGTGTGTAATCGCCGGATCGTTGGCGTTATCGGTTTTACTGGCGATCGAATGCGAAGTGTTCGCTTCAACATTCATGGCTTGGTTCTTGTCGCTGGACAACGCCTTGGCCTGGTGACTGGCGCAAGATGCACAGACAACCAGCATCATGGCCAGACATTTGCTGATCGTACGAACATAGGATTTCATCGTAATTTCGCCGCCTGTGTGGTCGAATGGAAATCGGACAGGAACTCGAGTGATTTGAGTTGCATGTCGGCTTTCATGCCAACGCCATGCGCGACTGTACCGGGCATGGCAACCGTTGCCAATGCGTCAGTCTGCATCATTTTGTCCGGCGGCGATGGGTTTGCTGCCGATTTTTTGCGCGATGACGTCGTCACGGTCAGGTCGGTCGTCACCAGCGTCACCAGCGTGATTTTCTCACTCGGCACACGGTGCATATGTACGTTGCCTTCGAGTTTCATCACGGTGCCGTCGCGATTAACCCAGGCCGAATCAGACGTGCCCTTCCATACGTTGCCGCTTTTGTCGAGCATCTCGTAATTGGGTGCATCGACGAAGAGCGAACCGTTCTCGGCCTTGCGCGCAAGTCGCGGCGCGACGACGGCGAACGACTTGTTGCCTTGCGAGTCGAGTGCGTTCAAGCTGAAATCGGTCAGCGTGTAGTCCGATCGCGGCGGCCCAGCATACTCCGGAGGCTTCTCGCGCGGCACCAGAATCCAGACCAGAATCTGCGTGGCGACGGCCAGAATCGCCAGCCCCAGCATAGTCAGGATCAGTTTGCGTTCCATCAGCCGAACCTGTTGAGCTCGCCCTGCGCCTTGTCTTGCGCCATGAGCAGCAAGTCGCTTACCTCACGCACGGCACCGTCACCGCCGGCATGACGCGTGCGCCAGTGCGCGCGTTCGCAAATCCACGGGTGCGCATTGGCCACGGCAATCGACAAGCCGACGCGCTTCATCACGGCCAAATCCGGCAAATCATCACCGCTGTAGCAACATTGGACGGGTTCGAGTTTGAGCGCGTGAATCAGATGCTCAAAGCAATCAAGCTTGCTTTCCTGACCTTGATAAACATGCGCGATACCCAGTTCAGCGGTGCGTTGGCTGACTATGTGACTCATGCGCGCGGTGATGATCGCAACTTCAATTCCATTGGCCATCAGGCGCGTCAAGCCAAAACCGTCATGCGCATGAAACGACTTCAGTTCGCGCCCGTCGTCGCTGAACGTCAATTTGCCGTCGGTCAGTACGCCATCAACGTCGAAAATGGCCAGACGCACCCGCGCTGCGCGTTCGCGGATGTCGGTGGGCAGGTCGTTGAAGTGGGAGTAGGACATTGTCAAATATTGAAGGCTGGAGCGGCGAGCGATGAATGTTGGGCGGGTTCTTGACGCCGGCAAATCAAGAGCAAGAACTGGATGACCAGCCCTCTGGCTGTTGTAACGCGCCTCCTGCCTGCGCAGGAATGACGAGCTTGTTGATTTTACGATTCCCGAATCTCGAATCCAAAATCCCCGCTCTCAAACTACCCGCGCGCGCAGCAGATCGTGAATATTCAGCGCGCCGACGACGCGATTGTCGGCGTCCACGACCAGCAGGGCGTGAATTTTGTGGGCTTCCATCAGGCGAGCTGCTTCTATCGCCAGCTTGTCGCCGGTGATGGTTTTGGGCTGCGCGGTCATCAGTGCGGTCACTGGTGTGGTACGCAGATCGATTTCCTTGTTGTCGACGGCGCGGCGCAAATCGCCGTCGGTGAAGACGCCAAGCAAACGCCGATCGGCATCGACTATGGCCGTCATGCCAAGACCCTTGCGCGTCATTTCCATCAACGCCAGCGACATGTCGGCTTCGGCGCCAATCAGCGGAATCTTTTCGCCGCAATGCATCACGTCGGATATGTGCAGCAGCAGGCGCCGACCGAGCGTTCCGGCCGGGTGCGAGCGGGCAAAATCTTCGTCGGTGAAACCCCGTGCCTCGAGCAGGGCGATGGCCAAGGCGTCGCCCATGACCAGCGCGGCCGTAGTGCTCGCGGTGGGCGCCAATCCGAGCGGGCAAGCTTCGGCGGGAACGCTCACGTCAAGATGCACATCGCCCATTTCGGCCAACGAAGAGTGCGCATTTCCGGTCATCACGATGAGGGGAATGCCTTGCCGTTTGAGGGTCGGCAGAATGGCCAGCAATTCGTCGGTCTCGCCGGAATTGGACAGCGCCAAAACCACGTCCTTGCCCGTAATCATGCCCAGGTCGCCATGGCTGGCTTCGCCCGGATGCACGAAGAACGCCGGCGTGCCGGTGGACGCCAGGGTTGCTGCGATCTTGCGCGCGATATGGCCGGATTTACCCATGCCTGAGACCACGACACGCCCAGGGCACTCGAACATGAGCTGGCAGGCGCGCAGGAACGCATCGTTGATGTGATCCTTCAATGCGGCAATGCCACGCGCTTCGATGTCG
Source organism: Rudaea sp. (assembly GCA_039935035.1). GTDB lineage: Bacteria > Pseudomonadota > Gammaproteobacteria > Xanthomonadales > Rhodanobacteraceae > Rudaea. The sequence goes on from JBDTLA010000144.1 coordinate 14,776, forward strand.
ATGACGCTGGTCGCGCTGCGCTTGAGGGTGGCGGCATCGAGCATCGGATTGTCCAGCGGGATGGTGGCAGTCGCCTTCAAGCGTGCGTTCATGGGTGGTGGATTCAGGGCTGAAATCGCGGGTTCGTCCCGCTCCGGGTATCTGCGACCAAGGAATTTGAGTACCATGCGCATCCTTATTGTAGCCTGTCGGCGCTTGCAGGCGTAGGACGCCGAAGCGCTCTTGGGCGTCGCTCCCCGCCTTCGCCGGGTTATTTGTCCCACCTTCGCCTCATTCCAGTCACACGATGGACACTCGCACAATTCAGACTCTGATCGAACAAGGTTTGCCCGGCGCAAGCGTGCAGGTAAACAGTGGCGACAACGTACATTTCGACGCCATCGTGATTACGCCGGCGTTTGCGGGGAAACTGCCCCTGGCCCGTCACCGAATGGTCTATGCAACACTTGGCGAGGCGATGGGCGGGGCAATACATGCCTTGTCGCTGAAGACGTTGACGCCCGATGAAGCAGGGCAGGGTTGAAGAGCCGAGAATCCGGAATCGGGTATCAGGAATCGTAAAATCAGAGGTTCGTCATTCCTGCGTAGGCAGGAGGCGCTTTACAAAAGCCGGAGGGCTGGTCATCCAGTTCTTGGCTCTCGATTGAACTGCAAGAAAGAGAAAAAGAAAGAACCGGGTTCCAGCTTGAGTTGGAATGACGAGCGGAAATTTTCAGCTATCAGCCATCAATCCTCAGCCTTTACCCCTAATAGAATGTTTGCCGGAATTTCCATGCACCTACCGAACCCCGCAACCACGCAGGGCTTGCAGCCCTCAACCTTTAGCCTTCAGGTCTACTAACCCCATGGCAAAAATCGTAATTAGCGGTGGGGTGCCCTTGAATGGCGACGTGTGGATTTCCGGCGCGAAGAATGCGGTGTTGCCGATTCTTGCGGCGACGTTGCTTGCTGACGAGCCCATGTCGATCGGCAACGTGCCACACCTGCACGATGTCACCACCACGATGGAATTGCTCGGTCAGATGGGCGTGCAGTTGACCATCGACGAGCGCATGCATATTCATGTGGATCCTCGCCCTACTGACAACTATTTCGCGCCATACGATCTGGTCAAAACCATGCGTGCATCGATCCTCGTGCTCGGACCGCTGGTCGCACGTTTTGGCGAGGCCGTGGTTTCACTGCCCGGTGGTTGCGCCATCGGTTCGCGCCCGGTCAATCTGCATATCAAGGGATTGCAGGCACTCGGCGCTGAGGTCAGCGTCGAAAACGGTTACATCAAGGCGCGCGCAAAACGCCTGAAAGGCGCGCGCGTGGTGATGGACCTGGTTACCGTCACCGGAACCGAAAACATCATGATGGCTGCCGCGCTTGCTTCTGGAACCACGATTATCGAAAACGCCGCGCAAGAGCCCGAAGTCGTTGACTTGGCCAATTGCCTGAATGCCATGGGCGCAAGCGTCAATGGCGCGGGCACCAGTACCATCGTCATCGATGGCGTGGAGCGCCTGCACGGCACCCATTACGACGTGCTGCCCGATCGCATCGAAACCGGCACGTTCCTGGTTGCTGGTGCGATTACCGGTGGGCGGGTAATGGCAAAACATGCACGACCACGCACGCTGGATGCGGTGTTGCAGAAACTCGAAGAGGCTGGCGCGCACCTCAATACCGGTGTCGATTGGATCGAAGTCGACATGCGCGGTCGCCGGCCCCGAGCCGTCGACATAACGACCGCACCGTACCCGGCATTTCCAACCGACATGCAAGCCCAATTCACGGCGCTCAATGCGGTTGCCGAAGGCGTCGGCACGATCACCGAAAACGTATTCGAAAACCGCTTCATGCATGTGCATGAACTTGAGCGCCTGGGAGCCGATATCCAGTTGGAAGGCAATACAGCCGTGATCAGGGGCGTGCCAGAAATGTCCGGCGCGCCGCTGATGGCAACCGATTTGCGCGCGTCGGCGTGCCTGGTCCTGGCTGGCCTCGTGGCATCGGGCGACACCGTTGTCGACCGCATTTATCACATCGATCGCGGCTACGAGAATATCGAAGAAAAACTCGGTGGACTCGGCGCGAAGATTCGGCGCCTGCCGGGCTGAGCCGGGTCGATTTCAAAAAGATCCAGGGTTTCGTGGTGCATTACCGGCATGACGCTGCGTGAACGCTTATGCCGTCTGCGCGTTTTCAGTTCGGACTTGAATCCAGCTGTAACGTGACCGTCTCGCCGTGTTTTTCAACTTGTTCGATTTTCACTGGCAGCCACGCGCGAGTGGGCGCGAACCAACTGATGGTGTGGCGCTGGCTGCTTGCGTCGTTGCGCTCGATTCGCACGGCGTCGATCCGACCCGCGGGCAGATCCAGGCTTTCGTGTCCGCCCTGCACATAGCGTTCGTCGGAAACCTTGTCTTTGTGCACCACGCGGTAAGTCATGGTCTGCGTTTGGGTTTGCAAATCGGCCATTAGCGCCACAGTGACCAGGCTGCGATCGATGGCGTCAGGCAACAACGTCAGCACCTGCGCTTTCTTGCCGTCGCGGACGGTAGCCGTGTCGTTGCTCCAGTCGAAATCGATGTTGCGTGTGCGCGATTTGATCGCCGCGCTTTGATTGTAGTGGTAGCTCAATCCCTGTGGATGGCCGTCGTGCCAGCGGAATGTGGACTTCTCGGTCACGTCCAGACCCAGCAAACTGGCCATGCCGGATGTGCCGCGGGTGTGGCTGTCGAATTCCCAGACGCCGCCGCCAACATCGCGCAGACTCAGCGTCGCACGGCCGACCGCATTGCCATTGCGCAGTACCTGGTAATCGGCGTGGAACGGTTGCAGGGGCGCAGCAAACGCGGCCATTGCGCCAGACGCGCAACCGAGAGTGAACAAGCCAGCAAGGGCAATTCGAATCAGCATCGTCAACTCCAGATCAGGCGCGCAGCCTGCCATGTTCAAGCTGAATGCAACGTGTGTCGCAATTTCAGCCAAGCGTCGCGTCTGCGCGCAAGCGCAACGCAGCAGTTAACGGTTGGCCATCGACGAGAATGCCCGATGGGCCGAGTACGATGCGTCGACGCGCGATCAAGTTGACGCTGGCAATCAACAGCCGATGCTCCAGCGGCAGCAAACGCGCGGACAGCGAATCGGGGGTATCGTCGGCAAACACCGGCAATTCGACTTGTGCGATCACCGGCCCACCGTCGAGTTGTGCGGTGACGAAATGCACACTGGCCCCGTGCAGATCATCGTGGGAATCGATGGCACGCCGGTGCGTATCCAGGCCCGGATATTTCGGCAGCAGCGAAGGATGGATATTGATCATCCGGCCGTGCCACGTTGCGACGACGGTCGCATCAATAATGCGCATGTAGCCGGCCAACACGATCAGATCGGGCGAAAACTCGGCGGCACGGTCGAACAGGGCTTGATCGAAACTACGCCGATCGGCAAATTGCCGCGGCGCCAATGAAACAGCCGCAATACCCGCGTCGCGTGCGATATCCAGCGCCCCGGCCTTGGACTTGTCAGATAACACCGCGCGGATTTGAATTGGCAGCGTGCCCAGCTGTTGCGCTGCCAGCAGTGCCGCCAGATTGCTGCCGCGACCGGAGGCGAAGACGACGGTGGGTA
>JBDTLA010000145.1:0-1781 GCA_039935035.1 Rudaea sp.
AAGGCACTTTCCTTGCGGTTACCACACCAGTAAGGAAGCGTTTGCATGCGTGCGACGAAAGTATTGCAGAAGTGTCTGGATGGCGCACTGGTCTCGATGCACGCGTGTCGGCAACGCGTGTTGTTTATGGCGGTTGAGGCTCTGATTGCCGGGCGTCGATTGACGTTGATGGATGTTGCACGAGCGTGGCCCGGTGCTGAGCGGGTACGCGCGCCGCTCAAGGCGCTGGATCGGCTGCTCAGCAATGGCCGGTTGCACGCCGAACGAGAAAAGATTTACGCCGGGATGGCGCGGTGGCTGATGCGCACAGCGCGGCCGATCATCGTGGTGGACGGGTCGGATTTGAAGGCTGACGGCAGTTGGCATTTGTTGCGCGCCGCGATTCCAGTGGGTGGGCGTACATTGCCGATCCTGGACATGGTTTTTCCGAATGGTCAGCAAAGCACGCCTGCCGCCGAACGGTTATTTCTGCAACGCTTGACGGCGATCGTTCCATCTGGCGTGCGTCCTATTGTGATTACCGATGCCGGCTTTCGTGCGCCGTGGTTTCGTGCGGTCGAAGCGATGGGATGGTATTGGGTCGGTCGGTTACGGCATCGCACACTCGTTAAACCTGCCGACACGACCGATCCGTGGGTTGCGTGCAAGACGCTGTACAAACGAGCCAGCGCCACACCGCGTGATCTGGGCTTGATGGACACCGTTCGCAATCGTGCCCTGACGTGTCGCGTCGCGCTGGTGCGCAATCCACCCAAAGGCCGCAAGGCGCTGAACCGACAGGGTCGGCCAAGGCGCAGCAAGCACAACCGGCAGAACGCCGCGCGTGAGCGCGAGCCATGGATCATTCTTGCATCGCCTGCCTTAGCGGATTTGTCCGCAGCGCAGCTGATCAAACTGTATGCGCGGCGCATGCAGATTGAGTTGTCGTTCCGTGACTTGAAATCCCATCGCTACGGACAATGCTTTGAATACAGCCTGACCCGCAAAGGTAAGCGCATCGAGATTCTCTTGCTACTTCAGGCCTTGGCCGCATTCGCCTGCTGGCTGTTTGGAATGGCCTGTGAATCTGCCGGCATCGACCGTTGGCTGGCACCGTTCCGATCAGCGCGGAAGCTCTACTCAACACAACGCGTAGGACAGGAAGCATTACGACGACGATGGCCCAGCAGCACGGCCCACGCCATCATCATGCAGTTGCGAAATCCGGCTGCCGCGTTACTCGAACAACTGGCGGTGCCGACGTGATATTCGTGGGGAAACCTCAGCCTCCGTCCCCTTTTCGTGGTAAGTGAACCTGACCGTTCGCAGTAACAGCAGTAAATCTAGCGGGTTGAAGTCTCGTCCGGGGAATAGCAAAAAAGGGAGACGGAGGCTGAGGTTTCCCCAATTGTCGTTGCTGGTGCAGACATATGGCGTCGATCTCTTCGGGGTCGACCTGCTGCGTGACACGCAAATTCGAAGGGATTATTATTTTCAGGCTGCGTCAACCGACGCATCCAATTCAAGGAAAAAGAATGTGGATTCAAGTGTTTGATCGCCGGGGCTTGCGCCCGGTTCTGCAACTGTGCGCGTTGCTGCTTTTGACCCTCGCCGGTAGCGGTATTGCCAGTGCAGCCGTCTGTCGCGTCACGACGTCTGGCAGCAGCGGCAATGACGGTAGTGCGTGGGGTTTGCCCATGGCATTGCAAACGGCGCTGGCCAATCCAGGCTGTACTGAAATCTGGGTGAAGGCAGGTGTTTACACGCCGGGGAGCGCGCGCACGGATTCGTTTGCCATCAGT
>JBDTLA010000146.1:0-8540 GCA_039935035.1 Rudaea sp.
TGTAGTCGGCGAACAGCACGAGTGCGGCCAGACCTGCCGATCCGATCGCGTAGCCTTTGGTCACCGCCTTGGTGGTGTTGCCGACCGCGTCGAGCGGATCGGTGACGGCGCGAACTTCCTTGGGCATCTCGGCCATCTCGGCAATGCCGCCGGCGTTGTCAGTGATCGGGCCGTAGGCATCCAGTGCCACGATCATGCCGGTCATCGACAACATCGCGGTTGCGGCGATGGCGATGCCGTACAGGCCGGCAAAATAATGCGCGATCCAGATGGCTGCGCAGATCGCGAGCACCGGCAAGGCGGTGGACTTCATCGAAATGCCGAGGCCCGCGATGATGTTGGTGGCGTGACCGGTGGTCGAGGCTTTGGCCACGTGTTTGACCGGGGCGTATTCGGTGGCCGTGTAGTACTCGGTGATCACCACCATCGCCACGGTCAGCACGATGCCGACCACGGTGCAGAAGTAGATGTTCCACGCGCCGAATTGCGAGCCGGCCATCATCGCCTGCGTGACCGGAATGAACGCGAGCAGCGCGAGCACGGCCGACACGCCGACGCCGACGTACAGCGCGTTCATGATCTTGCCGCCGGGCCTGGCCTTGACGAAGAACATGCCGATGATCGAGGCGATGATCGAAACGCCGCCGAGCACCAATGGATACAGCACGCCGTAGGCGCCGACCTGGGCACCGAGCACGCCGCCGAGGAGCATGGTGGCGACGAGCGTGACCGCGTAGGTTTCGAACAAGTCCGCTGCCATGCCGGCGCAGTCACCGACGTTGTCGCCGACGTTGTCGGCAATCACGGCCGGGTTGCGCGGATCGTCTTCGGGAATGCCGGCTTCGACCTTGCCGACGAGATCGGCGCCGACGTCTGCACCCTTGGTGAAGATGCCGCCGCCGAGGCGCGCGAAGATCGAGATCAGCGATGAGCCGAAGGCGAGGCCGATCATTGCATGCAGGGCTTCATCCTGGCTATGGCCCAGATGCAGCAGGATCGCGTAGTAGCCGGCGACGCCGAGCAAGGCCAGGCCCACCACCAGCATGCCGGTGATTGATCCGCCGCGAAACGCGACTTGCAATGCGGCGTTGATGCCGCTGCGGGCGGCTTCGGCCGTGCGCACATTGGCGCGAACCGAAATGTTCATGCCGATGAAACCGGTGAGGCCCGAGAGGATCGCGCCGATCGCAAAACCGATCGCCGCGGGCCAGCCGAGCTTGGTGAAACCGATGATCAGAAACAGCACCACGCCGACGATGGCGATGGTGCGGTACTGGCGATTCAGATAGGCGCTCGCGCCTTGCTGGATGGCCTGCGCGATTTCCTGCATGCGTTCGTTGCCGGCCGGTTTGGCCAGAATCCACGCGCGCGACCAGATTCCGTAAAGAATCGCGATCAGGGCGCAGACAAGTGCGATCCAGATGGCATAGTGCTGAAAAAACATTGAATTCTCCCTGGGACAAAATCAGTAGCGAATTGAAACAAATGGCACAAAACCGGGCGAGTATAACGGCCCGGCCGGGCGGATGGCTTGTGCGGCGCAAAATTCAATACGCGCAATTCATCACCGAACTGTGCTCGACTCTCTCTCGAGCACGCTCGGGGGAGGGGCTTCCAAAACTTTCGCCCGTTCTTGCGTCACGCAATCGCGTTGCATCTGACTCCCTCTCCCCCAACGGCTGTTCGTTGGGGGAGAGGGCTGAGGCGAGGGGGCACGCTTCGTGTTGCCAAAACGTTTCTACAGGCCAGACGCCGCCCCCTCACCCAACCCTCTGCCCCGAGCAAGCTCGGAGGAGAGGGCTTTACTTGTCGGCAATCGAATACGCCGGCAATTTCTTCTTCGCCAAAATGCGCTTGAGCGTGACGTATTTTGGCAAGCCGGTGGTCTTGTCGTAGGGCGGCACGTCCTCGCCACGGATCAGCGGCTCGAAATACGCGCGTGCTGCGGCGGTGATGCCGAAGCCATCGCGACTGATGTAGTTCTTCGGCAGCTTCTTCTCGACGTTGGCAATTTTGGTCAGCGGCGCGGATTCGATCTTCCATTTGAACGGCTTGTTGGATACGCGCTTGATCACCGGCATCACCGCAGTTTTTCCGGCCAATGCGTATTCGACCGCAGCCTTGCCCACGGCCCACGCCTGGTCGACATCGGTCTTGCTGGCCAGATGGCGGGCCGAGCGTTGCAGGTAGTCGGGCACGGCCCAGTGGTATTTGTAGCCGAGCCTGGCTTTTACCAGTTGCGCAATCAGTGGGCCGACACCGCCCAATTGGGTGTGGCCGAATGCGTCGGTGCTACCTGCTTCGGCGAGGAATTTGCCGTCGGCGTTCTTCAATCCTTCGGACACAACGACGGTGCAATAACCGACGCGCTCGACTGTGGCCTTGACCCGCGCGAGAAATGCGCTTTCGTCGAAAGCGATTTCCGGAAACAGGATGATGTGTGGCGGATCGTCTGTGCGCGTGCCGGCCAAACCGGCAGCGGCGGCAATCCAGCCCGCGTGCCGCCCCATGACTTCCATCACGAAAACCTTGGTCGAGGACTCGCACATCGAGGCGACGTCGAGACTGGCCTCAAGCACCGACACGGCCGTGTACTTGGCTACCGATCCGAAACCGGGGCAGGTGTCGGTGACGGGCAGGTCGTTGTCGACGGTTTTCGGCACGCCGATGACATGCACCGGGTAGCCGAGAGCTTTTGCGATCTGCGCGATCTTGAGCGCGGTGTCGGCCGAGTCGTTGCCGCCGTTGTAAAGAAAGTAACGAATGTCATGGGCACGCAGCACGTCGATCAGGCGTTGGTAATGGGCGCGATCGGCCTCCAGCGACTTGAGCTTGAAACGGCACGAGCCGAACGCGCCGCCGGGCGTGTGGCGCAACGCCGCGATCGTGCGGCGATCTTCGCGCACCAGGTCGATGAGTTCCTCGCGCAGCACGCCAAGAATGCCGTTACGTCCTGCGTAGGCGCGGATGCGATGCTGTCGGCAGGTTTCGATAACGGCACTGGCGGTAGTGTTGATGACGGCGGTGACCCCGCCGGATTGTGCGTAAAGCAGATTGCCCTTGCTCATGCTCTCCTCGCTGATGGTTTGACTCGGCTTGCGACTGCCGCTAGCTTAGCCGATGAAATGCCGGATATGCCGCCCCGCGGCCGTTTCCGGTCCGTGCATGGATACTGCCCAAAAACATTCAGGATAAGAAACGCACTCATGCGCATCGTTTTCTTCGGTCCCAACGGTTCGGGTAAGGGTACCCAGGCGGCTCTGCTCAAGGCCGAACTGCGAGTGCCTCACATTTCCACCGGCGATTTGCTGCGCGCCGCCGTCAAGGCCGGCTCGCCGCTGGGCATGAAGGCCAAGGCCGTGATGGAATCCGGCAAGCTGGTATCTGATGAGATTGTGCTCGGCATGCTCGAAGAGCGCCTGGCGCAGCCCGATGCCGGCAGCGGTTTCATCCTCGACGGTTATCCGCGCAATCTGGCTCAGTGCGCCGCACTGGTGGCCTTGCTTGCGCAGATCAGCCAGCCACTGGATATCGCCATCGAACTTAACGTACCCGACAGTGCCATCCTCGCGCGCTGCGAGTCGCGCTTTGCTGCCGAACACCGGCCTGACGATGATCCGGCGATCGTCGGCAAACGTCTGGATATCTATCGCGAACAAACCGCACCGGTCGCCGCGTATTTCGCCGAGATCGGCAAATTGGTGACGGTCGATGGCGTGGGCGAGGTGCAAACCGTGTTCAAGCGCATCCTCGACGTATTGCCGCGCATTCCCGCCTAGTCTTTGGAGTACGCAAATTCCTGCACGAGTTTTCGTGCAGGCTTGGCGCACTCACGGAAATCCATCGATGCAGCCATTATTGATTCTGTTGCGCGACATCTGTTTGTTGCGTCGCGGCCCACAAGACCTGCCCTATTCGCCGCGTTTGCTGGTCACGATCTGCGTCGCCAGCGTGGCGTTGCAATTGTTCATTGCGCAAATACTCGGCATCGAAGGCAACACGATCGTCGCAAGTCTGTTGGGCCTGGGCTTCAATCTGGGCGTGTTGTATGTGCTGCTGAGTTTGCGCGGCGTGCGCAGTCGATTCGTTCAGACTGGCAGTGCGCTGCTGGCGTGCGCGCTGTTGTTCGCGCTGCTGAGCTTGCCGATTGCGTTGCTCGCCGGCGGCAAACCGCCCACGCCGGAAAATGTGACTCCGCTGCAATTGCTGCTTGGCCTGGTGTCGCTGCCAATCGTCATCTGGAAGATCGTCATCGACGCGCATATCCTGCGCCACAGCCTGAATCTGCCGTTCTTCGCCGGATTGATCATTGCGATTTTCTGGTTGATTGCCGAATTGCAGATGGGCGGCGCATTGGGGGCGGCGTGAGATTTGGCCGGGGTTCGGGATTGGGGATTCGCAAAAGCGGCGAGCCGCGAGACGCGAGACGAAAGAAAGAATAGAAAGATCGTCATTCCCGCGAAGGCGGGAATCCAGTTCTTGCACTTGCTTCTACGGCATAAGGGCAAAAGATAAGGACTGGATTCCCGCCTACGCGGGAATGACGCACACTCTATGCTTCTCCCGATTCCCGATTTCCGATTCCCGTAATCACAAGCCGCCCATGTCCAAGCCCAATCCCCAAACCCTCCACATCCTCGGTATCTGCGGAACCTTCATGGGGGGCGTCGCCGCGCTCGCGCGCGAGATGGGTTACGTGGTCGAAGGTAGTGACGCGAACATTTATCCGCCGATGAGCGACCAGCTCGTCGCGCTGGGTATCACCTTGAAATCCGGGTATGCGGCCGCGCATCTGCAACCAACGCCTGATCTCGTCATGGTCGGTAACGCGTTGTCGCGCGGCAACCCGGCGGTCGAACACTTGCTCGACGCACGCCTTGCCTACACCTCCGGGCCGCAATGGATCGGCGAGCACGTGCTCGCATCGCGGCGCGTGTTTGCCGTGGCCGGCACCCACGGCAAAACCACGACGACGTCGATGCTGGCGTGGATTCTCGACGTCTGCGGGCACGATCCCGGATTCCTGGTCGGTGGCGTACCGGAGAATTTCGGGGTATCGGCGCGATTGGGAAAAGGGGGTCAGAGTGCACTTTCTGCCCAAGGCCCTCAATTAGTGGTTAGCGATGCAGCGAAGAAAGAGCACTCTGACCCCTTTTTCGTTATTGAAGCCGACGAATACGACACGGCGTTCTTCGACAAGCGTTCCAAGTTCGTGCATTACCGCCCGCACATCGCCGTCCTCAACAATCTTGAATACGACCACGCCGACATCTTTCCGGATGTGGCCGCGATCCAGCGACAGTTCCATCACCTCGTGCGCATCGTGCCCGGGAATGGCCGCTTGATCGTCAATGCGGAAGATGCGCGTTTGGCGGAAGTTCTTGCGATGGGCGCGTGGACGCCGGTGACGACATTCGGCATGGACGCCGGCGACTGGCGCGCACGCGCGATTGCCGCCGACGGCTCGCATTTTACCGTGTTGCATGAAGGCCGCGAATTGGGCGAAGTGCGCTGGGCATTGCTCGGGCGCCACAACATGATGAATGCGTTGGCGGCATTGGCCGCAGCCCATGCAGGTGGCATCGATCCCGTGCAGGCGATGGCTGCGCTGGCGAATTTTCGCAATGCCAAGCGACGCATGGAGACCATCGGCGAACGCGCCGGCATTCACGTCTATGACGACTTCGCCCATCACCCGACTGCGATCGCCACGACGCTTGCCGGTTTGCGCGCGCGCGTCGGCAATGCGCGCATTCTCGTCGGCATGGAGCCGCGCTCCAATTCCATGCGTCTGGGCGCGCATGCTGATGAACTCGCGCCATCGTTGCGTGATGCCGATGTCGTCGTACTGTTGCACAAGCCTGATCTGCCGTGGGACACCGCGCGGGTAACCGCCGCCATGGCCGGTCGCGGACACGTCGCCTCAAGCGTCACTGAATTGCTGGTCAAACTGCGCGAATCTGCGCACGATGGCGATCACGTCGTATTCATGTCCAATGGTGGTTTCGAGAATGCCCCGCGCCGGTTTCTGGAATCGATTTAGCTCGCAGCTGCGCGTAGAAGCGCCTCCATCCGCCTACGGCACCTTCCCCCGCTACGCAAGTGAAGGAAAAGCAAGGAGAGCCGCAATGCTGCGAGTGTTGCTCCGCCTGCTTGAGTCCAAGCCTTTTTCCCTCCCCCCGCAAGGCGGGGGAGGTGCCAGGCATTAATCAAACATGGGGCGGATGGGGGCGCTCTTGATCGGATTGTCGCAATAGCGATCGAATCAGGCAGATACAATACTCGGCCTTCCGCCCACTGCCGGTTCCGGCCTACACTCAACCCGTAATGCTTACCGAAATCCCGTTGTTCCCATTGAATTGCGTACTGTTTCCCGGCGGCCGGATGAAGCTGCGCATCTTCGAGCAGCGCTACCTGGACATGGTGCGCGATTGCGCGCGTACGGATTCAGGTTTCGGTGTGTGCCTGATCTTGCGCAGCGAACAGGTGGACGATGCAGCCGCGCCAGCCGCAGTCGGTACGCTCGCGCGGATTGTGGACTTCTATACCTTGCCGGACGGGCTGCTCGGTATCAGCCTGCACGGTTGCGAGCGTTTTCATGTAGATCGTTCGCGCGTGCGCGACAATGGATTGGCGCATGGCGTCGTGCGCGTGTGGCCGGACGAAGCCAGCGTCGAGCTGCCGCCGGAATTCGATCTACTCGCGAGGATTCTCGAACGCCTGCTGGAACAAATCGGTGGCGAGTTCGCGAAAGCCGAACGTTATCTTTTCAGTGATGCAGGTTGGGTCGGTTTCCGTCTGGCTGAAACCCTGCCGCTGGAAAATCGCGAACGCCAGCATCTTCTACAGATGACTGATCCGCTGGAACGACTCAGTCAACTAATGCATTACCTGCCGCGCTTCCAGCGCCCCTGAGGTAGTCTCGAATTATCCACCTGTGGAGAAATACACATGAAATCGCTTAACGGCAAAACCTTGTTCATTACCGGTGCCTCGCGCGGCATCGGCCTGGCTATCGGCGTGCGTGCGGCACGCGACGGAGCCAACGTGGTGATCGCGGCGAAATCCGACCAACCCAATCCAAAATTGCCGGGCACGATTCACACTGCGGCCACTGCGATCGATGCGGCCGGCGGCAAGGGACTGGCGATCAAGTGCGATATTCGCGAGGAAGACCAGGTGCGCGCGGCTATGCAGCAGGCGGCGACGCAGTTCGGCGGCATCGATATCCTGATTAACAATGCCAGCGCGATCTGGTTGCGCGGCGTGCTCGACACGCCGATGAAACGTTTCGACCTGATGCAGCAGGTCAATGCGCGCGGCAGTTTCCTGTGCGCGCAAGCATGTTTGCCTTACCTTTTGAAAGCACCAAATCCGCATATCCTGACGCTGGCACCGCCGCCTTCACTAAACCCCCAGTGGTGGGCGCCGCACACCGGCTACACACTTGCCAAGATGGGCATGAGTTTCGTGACCATTGGAATCGCCGGCGAATTTGGACCCAAAGGCGTAGCGGTCAATGCGTTGTGGCCACGCACATTGATCGCGACCGATGCCCTCAACATGATTCCTGGCGTGAGCTCGGCGAATGGACGCAAACCCGAGATCATGGCTGACGCCGCACATGCTATTTTGGTACGCGAGGCGCGCGGATTCGCTGGCAACTTCCTGATCGATGATGAGGTGCTGCGTGAGGCTGGCGTCACCGATCTTTCCGGTTATGCCGTCGACCCGTCGGCAAAATTGCTGCCGGATTTGTACCTCGATTGAATATTGGAGTCGTCGATGCGCTATTTGCATACCATGGTGCGCGTGCGCGACCTGGAGGCCTCGTTGCGGTTTTATTGCGAGGGCCTTGGCTTGCGCGAAACGCAGCGCAAGGAAGTTCCGGAAGGCAAATTCACGCTCGTCTTCCTGGCTGCACCCGATAGCCCGGATGCCGAGATTGAACTGACTTGGAACTGGGATTCGACCGAGGATTACGGCAGCGCGCGCAACTTCGGCCATCTCGCGTTTTGCGTCGATGATATTTACGTGGTGTGCGAGCACCTGCAAGCGATGGGCGTGACCATCAACCGGCCGCCGCGCGACGGTCACATGGCGTTTGTGCGTTCGCCGGATTTGATCTCAATCGAGCTGCTACAGAAGGGCGGTCACCTGGCGCCGCGCGAGCCGTGGGTGTCGATGTCGAATAGCGGGAAGTGGTGAGTATTTCTGGCTGGTTCGAATAGGGGATTCGCGAATCAGATCGCCAATCGTTTAGCATGCGTATTCCGTCAAGGCCAAGGGGATCAACACATGCAGATCGAAAGCGGCAAACGCGCGCTGCGCAATACGGTTCGGATCGGCTTGTTTGCGCTGCCATTGCTGGGCATGGGTGTACTTAACGCGCAGACGGTTGATCTGGTGACGCACAACGGATTCGAGGCGTGCTGGTCGAAGGCGCTGGCAAAACCGCAGTTCCTTGGGCTGATGCAATCGTCACTCGAAAATCAGACTACCTGCGTTGGGCCTCAAACGACGTATTCGCCTCCCTTTTC
>JBDTLA010000147.1:0-6045 GCA_039935035.1 Rudaea sp.
TACCGCGTCGCGGATGCGTGCCGGGGAAAGTCCGCACCGCGATGCCGTCGCCATCAATGTCGCGATAACGGCCGAATGGAATACCAGCCTCGAGCTGCTCGGCAGTCAACACCTTGCCGCGATCGTAGCGGCGCGTGTCGTCCCATTGGAACGGCGCGCACAAGCGCTGGTTCATGCCGAGATCCAGATCGCTCATGACGAAGATCGGCGTTTGCAACCGATCGGCAAGATCCAACGCGGTAGCAGCGAACTCGAAACATTCGTGCGGGCCTTCCGGGAATAGCAGCACGTGGTTCGTATCACCATGCGACGCATGCGCGCACGCGAGAACGTCGGATTGTTGTGTGCGCGTGGGCATTCCCGTCGACGGGCCACCGCGCTGGACATCGATGATCGTCACCGGAATCTCGGCGAAATAAGCCAGGCCGATGAACTCATTCATCAACGAAATGCCAGGCCCCGAGGTGGAGGTGAAGGCCCGAGCGCCGTTCCAGCCGGCGCCTACCACCATACCGATCGATGCGATTTCATCTTCGGCTTGCACAATCGCATATTTGTTCGCACCCGTTTCCGGATCGACGCGATACTTCGAACAATATTTCTGGAACCCTTCGGCCAGCGACGACGATGGCGTGATCGGATACCACGCACACACGGTTGCACCACCGTAGACCAAACCCAAAGCCGCTGCGGTATTGCCGTCGACAAAAATCTGGTCGCCTACGGCGTCACGGCGTTCCACGCGCAGCCCGGTCGGTTCGAGATTCTGTGTCGCATGATCGCGCCCCAGATCCAGCGCTTCGATATTCGGCGCGAGCAGCTTCTCCTTGCCTTTGTACTGCTCGCCGATGAGTGTGACGATAACCTCGCGATCAATGCCCAACAGCACCGACAACGCGCCGATATACATGATGTTCTTGAACAACTGGCGCTGGCGCACATCGTTGTAGGTAGCGTTGCAGATCGCCGTCAACGGCATGCCGATGACGGTGATGTCATCGCGGAACTTCGATTTATGCAATGGTTTGGTGTTGTCGTAGAAAAGATATCCACCCGGCTCGATTTCTGCCAGATCGATATCCCAGGTCTGCGGATTCATCGCCACCATCATGTCGATGCCGCCGCGCCGACCCAGCCAGCCGCGCTCGCTCACTCGCACTTCGTACCAGGTCGGCAGACCCTGGATATTCGAAGGAAAAATATTGCGCGGACTTACCGGCACGCCCATCCGCAGGATTGCCTTGGCGAACAATTCGTTGGCTGACGCTGAACCTGAACCGTTGACGTTGGCGAACTTGATGACAAAATCGTTCGTCGCTTGCATCGGCGTCATGCCGCCTCCCGCTTGCCGGACTTGCTGCGACAACCGTTGCCCGCGTGAGTGACATCGAACAGGAATTTGCGCATGTCCCACGCACCGGTCGGGCAGCGTTCGGCACACAAGCCGCAATGCAGACAGACGTCTTCGTCCTTGACCATTACCCGGCCGGTCTTGAGCAAGCCGGATATATACAAATCCTGGGTCAGGTTCAGCGCCGGTGCGCTCAGGTGCGTACGCAACGCGGCTTCTTCGTCGTTGCCGGTAAAGCTGATGCAATCCATCGGGCAGATGTCGACGCAAGCATCGCATTCAATACAGATATTCTCGCTGAAAACAGTTTGCACATCGCAATTCAGGCAACGCTGCGCTTCGTTGAGTGCGGTCTGCGCGTCGAAGCCCAACTCGACTTCAAGCTTGATGCTCTTCAGCGTCTGCGATTTGTCCCGCCACGGTACGGCGAAGCGTTCGTCACCAGAGATATCGTTGTCGTAACTCCATTCGTGAATGCCCATCTTCTGTGAGGCGAGGCTGAAGCCCGGCGCAGGCCGTTCGTGGATATCTTCAGCATTGAGGAATTTGTCGATCGACACCGCCGCATCGTGACCATGGGCCACAGCCCAGATGATGTTTTTCGGACCGAATGCCGCATCACCGCCGAAAAATACTTTCGCATTCGACGACTGCATCGTCACCTTGTCCACACCCGGCATTTCCCATTGGTCGAAATCGATACCGACATCGCGCTCGATCCAGGGAAACGCATTTTCCTGACCAATTGCGATCAGAACATCGTCGCACTCGTGCAATTGCTCGGGCTCACCCGTTGGAACCAGCTTGCGCCGACCATCAGCGTTGTACTCGGCACGCACCTTCTCGAACGTCATGCCGGTGAGTTTGCCGTTTTCGTGGACAAATGCTTTTGGCACCAGATAATCGAGGATCGGAATGCCTTCGTGCATGGCATCTTCCTTTTCCCACGGCGATGCCTTCATCTCGTCGAAACCCGAGCGCACAATCACTTTGACCTCATCACCGCCCAAGCGCCGCGACGAACGGCAACAATCCATCGCGGTATTACCGCCACCAAGCACGATCACGCGGCGCCCGATTTTCTTGACGTGCTCGAAATACACCGACGCCAGCCAGTCCAGGCCAATATGGATGTTCGCCGACGCTTCGCTGCGCCCCGGAATTTCCAGGTTGCGCCCGCGCGGCGCACCGCTGCCGACGAAAATCGCATCGAAATCCTGGGTCAGCAGTGATTTCATTGATTCGATGCGCTGTCCACCGCGAAATTCGACGCCCAAATCCAGGATGTAACCGACTTCTTCGTCAATCACTTCCTCCGGTAGGCGAAAGCGCGGAACCTGGGTGCGCATGAAGCCACCGCCCTTGGCATCGGCCTCGAACACGACGACGTGATAGCCCAGTGGTGCCAGATCGCAGGCGACGGTCAATGATGCAGGGCCGGCACCGACGCAGGCGACGCGCTTGCCGTTCTTGCGTGCTGGCGGTTTCGGCATGCGCGCGCGGACCGCGTCATTGTCCTTGAAGTCAGCCGCAACGCGCTTAAGGCGGCAAATGGCGACCGGTTCAGGTTTTTGCCCGTTGTTTTCCTCGACGCGACCGCGCCGGCAGGCCGGCTCGCAGGGTCGATCGCAAGTGCGTCCGAGGATTCCCGGGAACACATTGGACCTCCAATTGACCATGTAGGCATCGGAATAGCGTCCCGCCGAAATCAGGCGGATGTATTCGGGGACGGGAGTATGCGCCGGGCAAGCCCACTGGCAGTCGACCACTTTATGAAAATAGTCGGGGTTACGAATATCGGTTGGCTTCACCCAATCCTCCGCTGAACGGCGGCCTACGCAGGCCGGAGCTTCCCGCGCGAGTCTACTCGTCGAGTCCGCATCTGAGAAGGTCGTTACGTCACAGTCGCACCACCAACAGAAATCCGCCACAATGGCGGGTCGGGTGCCCTGGCATCCCGTGAATTACAGAGGGCCAATGCTATACCAACTCCACGAATTCAACCGCGCCGCATTCAATCCGCTGGTAGCCTGGTCACAGACCGGGGCGAGGATGTTCTCCGCACCCGACAGTTGGCTCTCCCAACTGCCCGGCGCACCGCGCATCGCGGCCAACTACGAGTTGCTCTACCGACTGGGCAAGGATTACGAGAAGCCCGCGTTCAACATCCACAATGTGGAAGCTGACGGCATCGATATTCCGATCGTCGAGAAAGTCGTATTGTCGCGACCGTTCTGCAATCTGCTGCGCTTCAAACGCTATAGCGACGACGCCAAGACCCTGACCCGGCTCAAACGCGAGCCGACAGTGCTCGTCGTCGCGCCGCTTTCCGGTCATCACGCCACGTTGTTGCGCGATACCGTGCGCACGCTGCTTCGGGATCACAAGGTCTACGTGACCGATTGGATCGATGCGCGCATGATCCCGGCCGACCTCGGCACCTTTTCCCTCGACGACTACGTCGCTTACATGCAGGAATTCATGCGGCATATCGGCGCGGAAAACCTGCATGTGATCAGCGTCTGCCAGCCAACGGTTCCGGTGCTTGCCGCGATATCCCTGATGGCCGCGAACAAGGAAACCACGCCGCTCAGCATGACCTTGATGGGCGGACCGATCGATACGCGCTGCAGCCCGACACAAGTCGACGATCTGGCCACGACCAAACCATTGTCGTGGTTCGAGAACACCGTGATCCACGAAGTCCCGCAGAACTATCCTGGTCATGGCCGCCGGGTTTATCCGGGATTCCTGCAACATGCAGGATTCATTACTATGAATCCAAGTCGACATTTCATGTCGCACTGGGATTTTTACGAAAACCTGCGCCGTGGCGATCTCGAAGACGCCGAAGCGCATCGTCGTTTCTACGACGACTACAACGCCGTGCTCGACATGCCCGCGACGTACTACCTGGACACGATTCGCACCGTATTCCAGGAACACGCGTTGCCACGCGGCGTCTGGGACGTGGCCGGACAGCGCGTCAAACCCGCGACCATCAAACGCACAGCACTATTCACCATCGAAGGCGAACTCGACGATATTTCGGGGCCCGGCCAAACCCAGGCCGCGCAAAAGCTTTGCTCCAACATTCCCGCTTCGCGCAAACGCCATCTCACAGTGAAGGGCGCCGGTCACTACGGCATTTTCAGTGGGCGCCGCTGGCGCAATGTCGTGTATCCGGAAGTACGGGAGTTTATTCGAGCGTTCCGAAAAGGATAGCGGTAGGCGGTAAGCCGGGAAAGCATGAGAGGCTCTTCATTCCCGCGAAGGCGGGAATGACGGGCTATTGCTTTACGAGTCCCGAGTCCCGAAGTCCCGACGCATCGCATAAAACTCGGCCACAAACGCTGCCAAACGCTGCGCATCAATCGCCTCACGCAACCCACGCATCAATTCCTGGTAGTATTGCAGGTTGTGGATTGTCGCCAGCATCGGGCCGAGCATTTCTCCGCACTTGTCCAGATGGCGTAAATACGCGCGGCTGAAGCCCGATCGACAGGTGTAGCACGGGCACGCTTCGTCTAACGGTCGCGTGTCGCGCTCGTACTTCGCATTGCGGATACGCAGTACACCGTGTCGAGTGAAAATGTGTGCATTGCGCGCGTTGCGCGTGGGCATCACGCAATCGAACATGTCGATGCCGCGCACGACAGATTCGACGATGTCTTCGGGTCGCCCCACGCCCATGAGGTAGCGAGGTCGATTTGTCGGCAACAGCGGCACGGTTTCTTCGAGCGTGCGATTGCGTTCTTCTTCGGGCTCGCCAACGGCCAGTCCGCCAACGGCATAGCCATCGAATCCGATTTGTATCAGTTGCTCCGTCGAGCGCGTGCGCAATTCTGCAAACGTACCGCCCTGTACGATGCCGAATAGCGAATTGGGGTTGTTCAAGTCATCAAAGGCGCGACGCGAACGTTGCGCCCAGCGCAAACTTAACTCCATCGATTCGCGAGCCTGCGTTTCCGTCGCCGGATACGGCGTACATTCGTCGAAAATCATGGCGATGTCGGAATCGAGCACATGCTGAATACGCATGGATTCTTCCGGCGACAGGAACACCATCGAACCATTGACGGGTGATGCGAAGCGCACGCCCTCTTCACTGATCTTGCGCCGCTGCGCGAGCGAGAACACCTGAAAACCACCGGAATCGGTGAGGATGGGCTTGTCCCAACCAATAAAGCGATGCAGGCCGCCGAACTCACCGATCACGTCCAGGCCAGGGCGCAGAAACAAGTGAAACGTGTTGCCCAGGATGATCTGCGCGCCGGTGTCGCGAATCGACTGCGGCGTCATTGCCTTGACCGATCCGTACGTGCCGACCGGCATGAATGCCGGCGTTTCGATCGATCCGCGCGGAAATTCGATGCGACCGCGGCGAGCAGCGCCATCGCTGGCCTGAATTGAAAACGTCATCGAACTCATGCGCGGTTGCCACCGGGAAAAATCAACATGGCATCTCCGTAGGAAAAGAACCGGTAATGTTGCTCGACGGCGTAGCGATACGCATCAAGCATCAACTCGCGTCCGGCGAATGCCGATACCAGCATCAACAAGGTCGATTCCGGCAGATGGAAATTCGTGACCAGCACATCGATGCTGGAAATCCGATAACCGGGAAAGATGAATATTTGCGTTTCGCCGGCAAACGGCTGCACCGTGCCATTGTGCAGCGCCGATTCGAGCGC
>JBDTLA010000148.1:0-4177 GCA_039935035.1 Rudaea sp.
CCGCTGTTCTGGAAATCGCTGTTCAATACTTCCTATTTCGTCGTGGTCGGCGTACCGCTATCGTTGGCGGCATCGCTTGGTGCGGCAATCCTGCTGAATTCGCCGCTGGCGCGCCTGAAGGGTCTGCATCGCACCGCCTTGTTCGCGCCGGTTGTCACAACTGTCGTTGCCGTGGCAGTCATCTGGCGTTATCTGTTCCATACCCGCTACGGCCTGATCAACGATGTGCTCGCCCACATTGGCATCGCGCCAATCGACTGGCTTGGCGATCCGCACTGGTCGATGCCGGCGATCATCATCTTCGCGGTGTGGAAAAATTTCGGTTACAACATGATCATCCTGCTGGCCGGTCTGCAGGGCATACCGCAGCAATTGTACGAAGCCGCGCGTATCGATGGCGCATCAGGTTGGCAGCAATTCCGCTACATCACGCTGCCTTCGCTGCGGCCGATGCTCCTGCTGGTCACAATCATCACCATGGCGGGTTATTTCCAGTTGTTCGCCGAGCCCTACGTGATGACCCGCGGCGAACCGCTGCAAAGCACCGTGAGCGTGCTGTACTACATGTACGATCAGGGCTTCACCTGGTGGAACCTCGGGCGCGCGTCGGCGATTGCGTTCCTGCTGTTCGTGCTGATTCTCGCGGTGACGCGCGTGCTTCTGTACTTCTACCGGCGCGGAGATCGCGCATGAACGCTCGCGCCGCCACGGCGATCGTCAACGGCCTGCTAATCGGCGCCAGTGTCGTCGTGGTGTTCCCGCTGTTGTGGATGTTGTCGGTCTCGTTCATGCATCCGGGCGAGGCGAGCGCGTTTCCGCCGCCGCTGTTGCCGGCGCATGCGACGCTGGCCAACTATCACGAACTGTTCGAGCGCGCCGGCATGGGCCGCTATCTGCTCAACAGCCTGGTGATCGCGACCGCAATCACGCTGTTGTCGTTGGCATTCAATTTGAGCGCGGGTTATGCATTCGCGAAGCTGCAGTTCGCCGGTCGTGAACGCCTGTTTCGCATGCTGCTCGGTGCGCTGGTGGTGCCGATCCAGGTCACCATGATCCCGCTGTTCCTGATGATGAAGTGGCTGCACCTGGTCAACAGTTATGGCGGTGTCATCGTGCCGTCGCTGGCCAGCGTGTTCGGAATTTTTCTGGTGCGCCAATATGCACAGTCGATACCCGACGACCTGCTCGAAGCCGCGCGCCTGGATGGTGCCGGCGAATGGCGCATCTTCGTCCGCATCGTGTTGCCGCTGCTTAAGCCCATCGTCGTGACGCTCGCGATTTTCACCTTCCTCGCAAGCTGGAACGATTTCATGTGGCCGCTGATCGTGCTCAGCGACCAAGCCTGGCAGACCGCGCCGGTGGCGCTGGCCGGTCTATCGCGCGAACACGTGCAGGACAACGAACTGATGATGGCCGGAGCCGTTGTCACCATTCTTCCGGTGCTCGTGCTGTTCCTGGTCCTGCAACGCCACTACATCCGCGGATTATTGCTGGGCGCGGTGAAGGGCTGATAGTAAACGTCTGTGCAACACCGCAAATGGTGCGCCGCAGACGACAATGCATTTCTGACTTGGCGTTCGAAAAAATCGAATATTCATGCAGCTAATCAAATTCATCGCGTACGTGATCTTCGTTTCGTTGGCGGTGTCTTCGCTTCATCATGCCTATGCGTCGTCGGCCGCATCCGTACTCGACGATTTCGACGACGCGACTCTATGGCATGTCGCCCACACCGACGACGTCAAGGCATCGCTGAAACCAGTCCCGGGGAAATTCGGCAACGCACTGCGCCTGAATTTCGATTTTGGCAAGGTCAACGGATACGCGACGGCACATCGCAGCCTGCCATTGACGTTGCCTGACGACTTCGAGATCAGTTTCTGGATACGCGGCGATGCGCCGGTCAACACGTTGCAGTTCAAACTGATCGACGCCAGCGGCGACAACGTGTGGTGGTTCAACCGGCCCGACTTCAGCTTTCCGCACGAGTGGAAGCAGATCCGCATCAAGCGCCGCCAGATGACGTTTGCCTGGGGCCCAACCACGGACAAGATTCTGCGTCGCAGTGCGGCAGTCGAGTTTGTCGTCAGCTCCGGTCGTGACGGTGGCAACGGTTCAGTTGAGTTTGATCGGCTCACGTTGCAGCGATTGCCGCCTCCGATCACTCCCCCGCCCACGCCGACGCTGGGCGCCTCGTCGACGTTGCCCGGTTCACCCGCATCGGCCGCGATGGATGGTGATGCAAACACCGGCTGGCGAAGCGCGTCCAATGATGGAAGCGAGCAACACCTCGATATCGACCTGCACGAGCCGCGTGAATTCGGCGGGATTGTCCTGCATTGGCATGCGGGACTCGCCGCAACCAATTACGCCGTACAGTTCTCCGACGATGCCAAGCATTGGCAGACCGTGCGAGCGGTGCAGCACGGCGACGGAGGAGAGGACGACTTCCTGCTGACGGAATCGCAGACGCGTTACGTGCGCTTGAAGTTGCTTGCGGGCGAGTCACCGCGTTTCGGTCTGGACGAAATTGAAATCAAGGATCTTGCGTGGGGCGCTTCGGCAAATGCATTCTTTTCAGCATTGGCGAAGGATGCCCCGCGTGGAACTTATCCACGTGGATTCAGGGAGCAGCCGTACTGGACGATTGTCGGCGTCGATGGCGGCCCATCGCCTGCGCTCATGTCCGAAGACGGCGCACTCGAACCGGCCAGGGGCAGCTTTTCCGTTGAGCCCTTTCTGCTCGAAGGTGGCAAGCTGGTTAGCTGGGCGAATGTCACGCCACAACAATCCCTGCTCGACGGTTATCTGCCGATTCCACATGTGCGCTGGCGCAGCGGCGACCTGCAACTGGACATCGACGCCTTCGCCTCGGGCACGCGCGCGCATTCGCATCTCGTTGCGCGTTACCGGTTAAGCAATCAAAGCGCTAGCTTGCGCGACGTAATGCTTCTGCTGGCCGTGCGTCCGTTCCAGGTGAATCCGCCTGCGCAGTTCCTGAACTCCAGCGGCGGCACCAGCTCGATTCATGATCTGGGCTGGGACGGGCATGCCGTTGCAGTCGATGGCAAGCCACGGGTCTGGGCGCTCACGCCGCCAAATCAATTCCTTGCCAGCAGCTACGATGCCGGCCAGATTCCGCAACGCTTGGCGCGCACGCCCTGGCCAGCTACCTCCCAGGCGCACGACGATTTCGGTTTTGCCTCCGGCGTCTTGGTATACAAATTATCCCTGGCCGCCTATGCCAGTGCCGAGATTGGACTATCGTTTCCAATGTCCGGAAAATTGGACGCGCCAGTACCCGGCACGCAATCCGCATCGACATGGCTCGCCGCGCAGATGGCCGAAGTCGCCACCGAATGGCGCACGAAGCTCAATCGCGTCACGCTGAAACTGCCGCCACAGGCGCAGCGCATCGGCAATTCGCTGCGCACCGCCTTGGCCGATATTCTGATGTTGCGCGACGGGCCTGCGTTGCAACCCGGAGCTCGTTCGTATGCGCGTTCGTGGATTCGCGACGGCGCCATGATGGCCGACAGCCTGTTGCGTTTGAATGTGATCGGCCCGGTGCGCGACTACGTCGACTGGTATGCCCCGCACCAATTCGCCGACGGCAAGGTTCCGTGCTGCGTGGATTGGCGCGGTTCGGATCCGGTGCCGGAAAACGACAGTCAGGGCGAATTGATTCACGCGATCGCGCAGCTATATCGCTACGACCGCGATCGTGCAGAACTCGAAAAGAACTGGCCGCACATCGAAGCGGCCGCAGGCTACATGGACAAGCTACGACAAAGCGAGCAAACCGAGGCGAATCGCCACGGCGCGCGTCG
The DNA here is from genome assembly GCA_039935035.1 of Rudaea sp. Classification (GTDB taxonomy): domain Bacteria; phylum Pseudomonadota; class Gammaproteobacteria; order Xanthomonadales; family Rhodanobacteraceae; genus Rudaea. Next base: position 3,831 of record JBDTLA010000148.1, read on the forward strand.
CGCGTTCTACGGCCTGATGCCCACCTCGATCAGCCACGAAGGCTATTCGGCCAAACCAATGCATTCGTATTGGGACGATTTCTGGTCGCTGACCGGTTACGACGATGCCGTCGAGATGGCCACGCAACTCGGCAAATCCGAAGCCGCCACGCGCATCGGTCGATCACGCGATGAATTTCGCCATGACCTGCTTGCATCGATCGTTGAGTCGGTCAAAGCCCACGCGATCGACTACATTCCCGGCTGCGCTGAACTCGGCGATTTCGACGCCACTTCAACGACCATCGCGTTGACCCCGGCGGGCCAGCGCACGGCGCTGCCACAAGATCTGCTGCACACCACCTTTC
>JBDTLA010000149.1:0-5881 GCA_039935035.1 Rudaea sp.
CAATGACGAAGGACTCATGACGGGCGTTTTCGCCGTGGCTTCGGAAACGTTCCGGGCAGCAGTGCGTTTGACCAGCCCTCCGGCTGTTGAAAGCCGCGGGGATGACAGCCTTAAGTCAGTGCCATTCCACTCTGATCCCTTTTGTGCTGATTTTTTGTTGCTCGGACCTGCTGGGCATCGCTACGCTCAGTTCAATCTACTTGCGCAGGAAGTTGCTGAATTGTGGTGCTGGCTCGTTGGCTTCGGCAGAGGCCCAGGTCCAGTACAAACCAAGGTAAGCGACGCTATGGTGCGCGCCGGCCACGCTGGCTCCGGCGGAGAACAGCACGCTGAAGTTTTGCGAGACGTTGAGATAGCCGCCCGCGTTCAGCAGCGTGTAACCGGGTTGATCCGCCGACAATGCATTCTGTCGGAACAACTCGGTGCCGAGCGTCCAGCGCGGACTGAACGCATATTGCGTCAGCACGCCGCCAAAAGTCGCGTTGCTCATCCCCGATGCCGGGTTGACGATCACCCCACCGCCGCCGTCGAAAGTCCAGGCGCCTTCGCTCTTCTGCACCCACAGCGGCAAACGGTACCAGGTGCTGCCGTTGCCAAGTGCACGTCGCGCGCTGCCGGTGGCGATTTCCGCCATCGGGAAGATGCCGACCTGCAGGCTGCCATCTGTTGCATTCACGAAGCGGTACTTGATGCCCAGCTCGATGTCGCCAATGCCGGTCGCGACGTTGCCGTGGTCCGGCAGGTTCCACGCCATCGGCACCACGACGTGAAACTGTGTTGCTGGTGCGATGCCGCGGTTGTATTCGATCGCGGGGCCCGCGATGGCGCTGGTTCCATCCGCGTTATCGAGCGTTCCGAACACATAGAACTCGTTGTGTCCAAAATCCACCGGCGCAGGATCGTCCGTCAGAAACGGTGGGCCCGCTGTGCACGGCGACGTGCTGGCCAGTAGTGCGCAAACCGCGATCACAAATTTTCTAACGAGCCATCGCACGAAAGCTCCAGCAAAATATCGTTGCTGGAAATCATAGCGCGATCGTGAATCGTCGGCCTGCACGGACGAAAAAAGGGACGGAGGAACGATTAGTTTCAAACGCATAATTCCCCCGCCCCCTTTTTGCATAAATGCTGACCCCGCCAGGGCTCGGGATGCGTTACATGAAATCGACGCCATGCTGGGCGCGAATCAAGGGGTATTCCATGTTTCGAGTGCTGATTGCATTTTTTGGCCTGACCACGGCGATTGCCTTTGCCGCGAGTCCGCAGCTTCGGGAAGTGGCGATCGACCAACTGCGTTCGGTCGCCGAACCCTTGTTCGAGCATGGGGTGGTTGCCGAGCCACGCTTCGATGCGTTCTATACCGACATGGTCGAATCCCTGCCGCCACAGGAAAAGGTCGAGCGTGCGCTCGAGCTGGCGATCAATCGACGTGTCGGCGCTGCGGAGTACGTCATGAGCAACGCGCAATCCTGGCGTGGCCAATTCACTTCGACACCCAAGCTCAGGTCGCTGATCAACACGTCCGCGGATGCGTCGATGATGGAAATACGCATGGCCGGATTTGAAATCTACCTGGCCCAGTACGGCTTGGAGAAATCGGTTGGCGAGGCGGATCGTATGCTCGCGCAATTGGCGGCCGATCCCAAGGATCGCGGGGCATGGGCGCTGTGGAATCTCGGCGTGCTGGGCGCGCGTGGCGTCGATCGCGAACGCATCTACAACGAATTGCTTTCCACCTTGAGTGGCAGCGATGCGGATTTGCGCCGTGTTTCCCTGGAAGCCCTTGCCACGTTCGGCGGCGTGGAAAGTATTGCGCCGCTACTCGACGTGGCCACGCATGAGCTCGACGCCAATCTGCGCGAACGCGCGTTTTGCGCGCTGGCCCAATCGGGCACTCTGCTCGTCGCCGAGCGCTATGAAGCGGTCCCTGGATTGCTCGCAATTGCCGAGGACGCACATGCCGACAAGCAATCTGTTGCCTGGGCCTACCAGGCGCTTCGCGAAATCACCGACTCCTATGGCATTCCCGACGACGGTGCGGCATGGCGGGATCACCTGCGGGCGGCAGGGCTGCTTTGATGACACGCGGATGAAGCGGCCGCGGACCCAAACAGCAACCAAGGCAAAAGGCAATGGGGCGGTATGACATCCCTACGCAAAGCCCCTCACACTGCCGTAATCGCAAGCCCTTACTCTTCGAGTATCCCCGACCAAGCCTTGATTGCGACCTCGCGGGCCGCTCGCTCGATCAAATCGCCATGCGACAGCACGATGCGCTGAAAGTCCCACGCCAGAATGCGCCGAAGGGATTTTGCGGCGGCCTTCCGGTCGCTCCAGCCCATCCGGTATTCCGGCGCGGGGCGGGGATTGTTCCACATGCGAAATACGTACTTGAACCAGAGCTTCAATGCCCCTCCGGTATGTGGTGTAGCGTCGGTGAAATTTTCGATCAGGTCGACGAGGATCAAGGTGCGGCTGGCACGGTGAAACATCGCGACCTCGCGCATGATGCGGGTACCTTGGACGAGCGTTTGGTCCATTTCTCTGGCCCAGTCCACAGGAGCCACATCACCCAGGAGGCCGTCATATTTAAGGTCGGGGCGTTTGCGCTCGATGCCAGGGCAAATCCATGTCTTCGCATTTGGAAACGCGGCTTGCGCGCCAGCTACGTATAGGTGATGGAAATTACCGGGTGCAACGATATGGGCCACCACACCGAGCGCCGATATCTCTTTGGCCATCGCCGCCGTGATGTTGCAGGGCGAGTGCAGCACAAGTTCGCCAGAGGCGAGGCGGATCACCGTCATTCGTGCCTCGACCCTCGTACCCGCCAACCGAACGGGATATGGGCAAAGCCATATCTGATCTACGACATAGGGCGTGAGGAGCATCGCGGTCACTGGTCGCGTCTACTTGGGAGCAAAAAATGGGATCAACACTGAGGCCACTTCAACCCGTCCCCTATCTCTCCCGTTTCCGCGACACGGGTTTGGTGGCTACCGAATCGGACTGCGTCAACGCGATGTCCTTTGCCGTCAGCGATTTGATCAACGTCGCCAATTTTGCTTCACAATTCGGGTCCGCGTTGTCGCCCGTGCCCCGTATCAGCCAACGATAAGCCTGTATCTTGTCCACTGCGATTCCTTGACCATCCAGGTATAGACTGCCGATCGCGCAGGCTGCACGAGGATCTTCTTGTTCAACCGCCTTCTCGAACAACTCCATCGCTTTGCGATCATCGCGCACCACACCAACACCCAGATGATAGTCCCTGCCCAGGACGTAGGGGCCGCTTCTGCGCGCAAAGCCGAACGCCGCGGCCGCATCTTTCACGGTGCCTTGGCCCATTCGATACATCTGTTCCAGTAGTCCGTTCGCCTCGACATCGTCCTCGTCCTGCGCCACAAGTTTCTTGGACCAGAAAATGCTCTTGGCGAAATCCTGACCAAAATATATCGTGGCCAAATCCCTCTGGGCTTCGGAGTCGCCTTGTTCGGCGGCCCGCAGCGTCAACGCAACTCCCGCCTTGGTGTCCTGGGGAAGGCCCCAGCCGTTCTCATACATCGCCGCCAACATCTTTATTGCTTCCACGTCATTGGCGTCTGCGCCGTTCTTGATCCATTGTGTTGATTCCGCGTCGATGAAATGCGCAACCTGCTCGGGTTTTGCATCGTTCAGTCCCAAGCGCAACCAATGAAACCCCTGATGATCATTTTTGGCGACGCCATAGCCGTTCCGATACATCATGGCCAACCAACGCTGTGCGGCGTGTTGCGATTCGAACGCGCACCTGGGAGGGGGATTGAATTTGTTGGTATATGGATCAGCTTCGGCTGCCTTTTTCCGCCAGACGAAAGCCTGTTTGAAATCCTCAGGTACCCCTTTGCCAGCGGTGTACAGAGTGGCCAACCCTTCCTGCGCGCAGATATTCCCCTGTTGCGCAGCTTTTCGATACCAGTTTGCTGCCTGGGACAAATCTTTGTTTACGCCGTAACCAAAATGATACGCGCGACCGGTTCCGAATTGAGCTGCTGCGCTGTTTTGTTCGGTGGCTTTTTCATACCAGTGGAAGGCAAGTTCATCGCTCGCGGCAACGCCTGAGCCCAGAGAATAGTCCCCCGCCACTTCAAGTTGCGCCTTCACGAAGCCTTGCTCGGCGGACTTTAGACGCCACGAAAATGCCTGCTTGGGATCCTCCGGCACTCCTTCGGCGTTGGTGTAATCCTGCGCCAACTGAAACTGGCCCGCGGGATCACCTTGCAGCGCGGACTTGCGTGTCCATTCGGCACTCACGTTTGCGTCCTTTCGGACGCCGATGCCGTTTGCGTACATCGCTGCGAGTTCGCACTGTGCGCCCGAGTGCCCATGCGCCGCGGCCTTGCGAAACCAACCCAACGCATGAAACTCGTCGGCGGCTACCCCGTTGCCAACCAAAACCATCGAACCCAGCGCGAACTCGGCGGCAGAGTCGCCTTGCTGGGCACGGTTGCGAAAACACGTCAGGGCGGCGTTGTCGGCCGAGGGCACGGAATGCTTGCGACACAAGGTGTCGAGACGGTTTTTCGATTTGGCATAGCTGGCGCTTCCCGAAGACAAACAGGCATCACGCACAGCGAAATTGGCCTTGCGCCAGAGCGCCACATGGCCGACATCGGAAGTTGCGCCAGCTGCGCTGGAGAGGCTTGTCACCAAGAAGATCGCGAGCACCACTATCGAGTATCGCATCAGCGTTGTCTTCAATTGCCTGCCTATGGATTGCTGATAATCGCATGAAAACGCATGGTTGCTAAGCCCGCACGGTCACAAAAATCGCGACCAGAGACTGCTCTTGCAAAAGTCCACTTTGACCGGTTTGCCGAAGCGTTTGATCCTATGGTTTCCACTTTTTCACAGCAATTTTTTCGCGACTGAGTGGTTGCGGTAACATCACGCACATCGCGGCAGCGGCCGCTCGGATAAAGCGTCAGGCACACGACCATGAAACGCTACGCAAAGCCAAGTCTTGCGATAGCATTGGCCTGTCTCCTTGCACTGGGGAGCGGCGTCGGTTTCGCAAGGCAAAGCAAAGCTGTCCGGGCCGACGTCACCGTAGTTCATGCGTTGTACGACGAGTTCGCTGGCGAGGCGGTCCTGGAAGATCCAGAGACGCAAAAACCCTTGCTTGACCAATCGCGCGTCGTGCTGTTGCGATACTTCACACCGGAGTTGTCGGCGCTCATTCTTCGAGATCGCGAATGTGCTGCTCGCACTCGGGAAGTCTGCAATCTGGACTTCTTGCCAATTTGGGATAGTCAGGACCCGATGGGTGCGACCGTCAAAATGGCCGGCGAGCCTGCTGTGGGCAAGGTACGCGCAACAATTCGCTATGCAAACGGCGAGAAGAGAATTTTGATCTTTCGGCTTGCACAGACCAGTGTGGGTTGGAGAATCGCAGATGTCATCTACGCCGGCGATAAACCAACTCTTGCACAAATCTTGCGGAGTGCACAGTAGGAAAATCGGCGGTCATCAGAGTGTACTTTTCCAAAAGCAATCAATGGATCAGACTCGAATGGCGCTGCCTTAAGGCAGTCATCCCCGCGGCTTTCAACAGCCGGAGGGCTGGTCAAACGCACTGCTGTCCGGAACGTTTCCGAAGCCACAGCGAGAAGGCCCGTCATGAGTCCTTGATCATTGCCGCGAACCTCGCCGCTTCGTCATTCCCGCGTAGGCGGGAATCCAGTCAAGAGTGGCCTTTGGCACTGCTTTTCCCTGAATATCGAGGCCGAAGCGTGGTGCGAGAGAGATTGCCAAGAGCCATGTTTCACTGGATTCCCGCCTGCGCGGGAATGACGACATGAGTGGACCGCAGCGTGCTCGCAGATTTGAGTTGGCTGCACAA
>JBDTLA010000150.1:0-21396 GCA_039935035.1 Rudaea sp.
TGGCTGGAAGCCCAGGAAGCCGCGGCGACGAAACCCGCCACCACGGCAACAACCGCCGCTGCACCCACCGCTCCCGCGGCTGGCTGATCATAGTCAACAAAGTTTTCGAAGAGGCTTACCATGGATACCCACGCCGCCGCCCACCACGACGATCACCACGACGACAAGCCGCATGGCTTCATTCATCGCTGGGTGTTCACGACGAACCACAAGGACATCGGCACGCTGTATCTGATTTTCTCGTTCATCATGGTGTGCGTAGGCGCTGCGTTTTCCGGCGTCATCCGCACGGAATTGATGAGGCCAGGCCTGCAATTCGTGCAGCCGTATTTCTTCAACGAAATGACCACCATGCACGGCCTGGTGATGATTTTCGGCGCGATCATGCCGGCCTTCGTCGGCCTGGCCAACTGGATGATCCCGATGATGATCGGCGCGCCGGACATGGCCCTGCCGCGCATGAACAACTGGTCGTTCTGGATTTTGCCGTTTGCCTTCACCATCTTGCTATCGACATTTTTCATGCCTGGCGGCGCGCCGGCCGGCGGTTGGACGATGTATCCACCGCTTTCAGTGCAGGGCGGCGACAGCGTCGCGTTCATGGTGTTTGCGATTCACCTGATGGGAATTTCCTCAATCATGGGGGCGATCAACATCATTGCGACCATTCTCAACATGCGCGCTCCGGGCATGGATCTTCTTAAGATGCCGGTGTTCGTGTGGAGCTGGCTGATCACCGCGTTCCTGCTGATTGCGGTCATGCCGGTGCTGGCGGGTGCGGTGACGATGCTGCTCACCGACAAGTATTTCGGCACCAGTTTCTTCAATGCAGCTGGCGGCGGCGACCCGGTGATGTTCCAGCACGTGTTCTGGTTCTTCGGACACCCCGAGGTCTACATCATGATCCTGCCAGGCTTCGGCATCATCAGTGAAATTGTGCCGACCTTCTCACGTAAGCCGCTGTTTGGTTACCAGGCGATGGTTTACGCGCTGGCCAGCATCGCGTTCCTGTCGTTCATCGTCTGGGCGCACCACATGTTCACGGTCGGCATGCCGCTAGGTGCGGAATTGTTCTTCATGTTTTCGACCATGCTCATCGCCATTCCGACGGGCGTGAAAGTGTTCAACTGGGTGTCGACCATGTGGGGCGGCTCGCTTTCGTTCGAGACGCCGATGCTGTGGGCGATCGCCTTCATCATCCTGTTCACCATAGGTGGATTTTCCGGTGTGTCGCTTGCGTTGGTGCCGGCGGACTTCCAGTATCAGGACACCTACTTCGTCGTCGCCCATTTCCACTACGTATTGGTAACCGGCGCGCTGTTCACCATCATCGCCGCGATCTACTACTGGTGGCCGAAGTGGACCGGCAAGATGTACAACGAGACCTGGGGCAAGATCCACTTCTGGTGGACCATGGTGTTCGTCAACGTATTGTTCTTCCCGCAGCACTTCCTGGGGCTGGCTGGAATGCCGCGGCGTGTCCCCGATTACAACGTCGCGTTCGCCGACTGGAATTTCGTCAGCACGATCGGTGCCTATGGAATGTATCTGACCCCGTTCATGTTCTTCTTCATCCTGTGGCATTCGAAGAAGTACGGCGCACCCGCCCCGGCGCGTGCATGGGAAGGTGCGCGCGGACTGGAGTGGACCGTGCCTTCACCGGCTCCGTTCCATACCTTCAGTACGCCTCCGGTCATCAAGCCTGGGGACTTGGCGCACGGCGATATTACGCATTGATTTTTGCGATCATCCTTGATCGCGTGAATCAATGGGCGGCCATCCGTGGCCGCACTTTTTATCAAGGTTTTTGCGATCATCCTTGATCGCGAAGATCACGAAGCGGCCATCGGTGGCCGCACTTTTGGAATCTATGACAAAGCAACCCGCCAGTAGCAATCAGCAATCCCGCCGCGCCGGGGTACGGCGTACGGCATGGATCGTGGGTGGGGTTGCGCTGGCGTTTTATATTTTGTTTTTTTTGAAGCAGGGTGTTTGGCATTGAAGCACGCATTGGCGCGATAGCGCCACGTTCGGCCAGCACGTTCCGAATCGGTATCGATCGAGGTTTGCACATGTCAGAAGCAAAAGGCGCTTATTACGTCCCGCACGGCACGCATTGGCCGATCCTGGGTTCATTCGGCCTGTTCTTTACCGTCGGTGGTGCCGGCATGTGGCTCAACGAAGTCGAGATCGGCAAGTACATCATGGCGTTCGGCATCGCCTGCCTGCTGTCGATGATGTTCGGCTGGTTTCGCACCGTCATTGGCGAATCGCTCGCCGGTGCCTACAACAAGCAGGTGGATACCTCATTCCGCATGGGCATGATGTGGTTCATCTTTTCCGAGGTCATGTTTTTCTGCGCGTTTTTCGGCGCGCTGTTTTATGCGCGCAATTTTTCGGTGCCGTGGATCGGCGGCGAAGGCCATGGCGCACTGACCAATTTCTATCTGTGGAGCGGTTACGCGCCCGCATGGCCGACCAATGGGCCAGGCAACGTCGGCGGGGCGTTCCAGAGCATGCCGGCTTGGGGCTTGCCCTTGCTGAATACGTTGCTGCTGCTTTCCTCGGGCGTGACGATCACGATTGCCCATCACGCGCTGCGCGCCGGACGGCGTACGCAATTGCTGGTCTGGCTTGCCGCTACGGTCGTTCTGGGTGCTTTGTTCTTGACGTTCCAGGCGCACGAATACATTGAAGCCTACACCACGATGAACATGACGCTGGGGTCGGGTATTTACGGGTCCACGTTCTTCATGTTGACCGGCTTCCACGGCCTGCACGTGACGCTCGGTGCGATCATGCTTACGATCATCTGGTTCCGCTGCCTGAGTGGGCACTTCGACAAGGACAACCACTTCGCATTCGAAGCCGTTGCCTGGTACTGGCACTTCGTCGACGTGGTCTGGCTGGGCCTGTTCCTGTTCGTGTACGTACTCTGAGAGCACGTCTGAGGGCCACAACTAAAGCCAAAAGCGCTGAGGGGCTGGAAAGCCGGAGCGATGCTTGCTTTCACTCCGCCCTAAACGCGCACTAGCCCCCAATGCCGTGCGGCTTGATCACTCCGGTGGCAATGCCGAGGATGATCAGCAGGATCAGCGCGACCGATAAACCGATGCGCCACGTGAGCGCCTTGACGGTGCGGTCGGTTTTACCCTTGTCGGTCATCATGTAATACATACCGGCACCCAGGTTGTAGATGATCACGATCAGAAACGCGACGATGATGATTTTTGTTCCCACGGGCGTGGTTTCCTTGCGACGTTGCGACGCCAAGTATAACGCTGGCGTGCGATGACCACGCGAAGCTGGCATTGGCCAAGCGCGTTCGCGTGGGTGTTGACCGCATTTGGCATGGCCCTGTTCATCGCGCTTGGCGTGTGGCAGTTACACCGCATGCATGAAAAGATCGCGCAGTTGGATGCGGTCGCAGCAACATTGGCCCAACGCAAGCCTTTGCCGCTGGTGCAAACTGCATGGGATGTAGCGCGGAAAGATTCTTACGATTGGGTGGCGGGCACAGGCGCCTTTCTGAGCTGGCCGCCAATCCTGCTCGATAACCAGTTTCATGATGGTCGCGTGGGCGTGCGGGTTTATCGCGTCTTCGGCATGGACAAACCCGATTGGTCGATGGGTGGTTCGATCCTCGTAGACTTTGGATGGCTTCCGCTCCCCGAAAACCGGCAATTGCCCGATCTGAAATTTCCGGTTTCCAATCGCATCACCGTCAGCGGTTTGTTGTCGCCGCCACCAGCGACCGGTTTTTCGTTGGGTCCGGTTGCGACATTGCACAAGCATGCCTGGCTGGCGACGCGTCTGGATATCGACGCGCTGGCGCCGAAAGTGCTTGATTGGGTTCCCGCCTGGAAGCCCAAACTCGCACCGCGTGTATTGCGGCTCGATCCGGCGGTACCGATGGGTTTCGAGCGCGATCTGGTCGTGTTGCCAAATACGCTGCCGCCTGCACGCCATCTCGCCTATGCCGTGCAGTGGTTCGGATTCGCCTTGGTGGCGCTGATCATCCTTGTCGGCAAACATTGGCGCAAAGTGGGAAAAGCCGAAAATGAATAAGCAAACCAAAAGCCGCCTGCAAATGGTCGCGTTGCTGGTGTTGTTTGCGTTGCCGCTGGGGATTGCGCTGCTACTCAGCAACAATGGCTGGCAACCGCAACGCACACGCAGCAGCGGTATCCTGGTCAATCCGCCGCGCAATCTCGACCTGATTCCGGTGACGTTGAGCGACGGTAAACCCCTGCAATGGCAGGGAAAAGATGTGCCGTGGACGTTGCTGGCATTGCCCGGTGAACAATGCGCCGTCGCGTGTCTGGATCGGCTGGAAGAAATCCTGCGCATGCGCATCACGCTGGGCCATGAGACCGATCGGTTGCGGGTCGTGTATCTGGGGCCAGCGTTGCCGTCGGGTTTCGTGGCGTCGCACAAGCAATTGCTGGTCGGTCTCGATGTCACCAACGCGTTTGCAAGCGAACGCGCGCAAGCCGGCGATCCACTCGCCCTGGCGTTGGTCGATCCCCAAGGTTTGATGATGATGCGTTACACCGACGACTACGCAGCGACGGGAGTACGCAGCGATATCAAGAAGATCATCTACTGATGGCCGGCATGCGCCCATCCTTTGTCGGCGTGCGTCGCCTGGCCTGGTTGGCGACGTCTTTCGCGTTGCTGGTGATTGTGTTCGGCGCTTTCGTGCGCTTGTCCAATGCGGGTTTGTCGTGTCCGGACTGGCCCACGTGCTACGGCCATGTTGCCTGGCCACAGCAAGCCCACGCCATTGCCAACGCCGATGCTGCATTCCCGGATCGTCCGGTGGAAACGCATAAGGCCTGGCGTGAACAGACGCATCGCTTTCTGGCCGGAACCTTGGGTCTGCTGGTGCTTGCGCTGGCGCTTGCAGCAACGTGGTCGACACGCCGCCGCCTGCTTGCGCTCATGGTGGCCGTCGTCCTGATCGGGGCGGGAATACCGCTGTACATGGCTGCGTACTCTCCACTATCGAGCGCGTGCGCCGCACTGGGAGAGCTGATTTTGGTTGCGATCGCACTGTTATGGCGCGGCGAAGCTTGGCGGCGCATGGCCGTGCTTGCGTTGGCGGTGGTGTGTTTTCAGGCGCTGCTTGGCATGTGGACTGTGACCTGGCTACTGAAACCCATCGTCGTGTCCGCGCACCTGCTTGGCGGCATGACGACGTTCGCCCTGCTCGCGTGGATTGCTTGTCGCTTGAGTTTCGATGGTGTCGGCGCGCGTGCATCGAGCCTGCATGCTGTCGTCGTTGTCGGCCTCATCGCGCTTGTTTGCCAGATTGCACTTGGCGGCTGGACATCTTCCAACTATGCGGCCCTGGCTTGCGGCACCGACTTTCCAACTTGCCTCGGCCATTGGTGGCCGGCTGTCGACTTCCATCAGGGCTTCGTACTTTGGCGTGGTATCGGCGTCGACTACGAAGGCGGTATTCTCGATGTCGCGGCGCGTAGTGCGATCCAGATCGCACATCGTATCGGCGCACTGGTGGTGTTTTGCTATCTCGCATGGCTGGCGCACAAAGTGGCGCGCGCAGGACTGCGTTGGTATGGCGTTGGCTTGGGCGGATTGCTTGTCATTCAAGTGCTGCTTGGCATCGGTAACGTGAAACTCGGCCTGCCATTGGAAGTCGCGGTCGCACACAATGCCGGCGCGGCCTTGCTGCTATTCACGTTGGTGACGTTGCTGATACGAACCCAGGCAAGCCAGGACCGAATCGCATAAGCTGTCGCCATGACCACGCTTGCCCGCCAATATTTCGAACTGACCAAACCGCGCGTCGTTGCGCTGATCGTGTTCACTGCGGTTATCGGCATGTTTCTCGCGGTGCCCGGTATGGTGCCTTTGCGGCCTCTGATGGCCGGCACCCTGGGCATCTGGCTGGCGGCGGCTTCGGCGGCAGCCATCAATCATCTCATTGACCGGCGCATCGACAAGATCATGGTGCGCACCGCGCACCGACCGCTGCCAACTGGTGCGTTGACCTCGCGTCAGGTTTTGTTGTTCGCGTTGCTGCTCGGTGCGGCGTCGATGATCATTCTTGTCGCCTTGGTCAATGCGCTGACCGCGGCACTGACGTTTGCGTCGCTGATCGGTTACGCGGTCGTCTACACGGCGTGGCTCAAGCGTGCTACCCCACAGAACATTGTCATTGGCGGCGTTGCCGGGGCAGCACCGCCCTTGCTCGGCTGGGCTGCGGTCACCGGCAATGTGGACCCGTACGCGTTGCTGCTAGTGCTGATCATCTTCGTGTGGACACCACCGCATTTCTGGGCGCTGGCTATATTCCGGCGCGACGATTATTCGCGCGCGCAGGTGCCGATGTTGCCGGTGACCCACGGTGTGCAATACACGCGCTGGCATGTGTTGTTTTACACGGTGCTGTTGCTGGTCGTCACGCTATTACCCTTCCTGACCGGCATGAGCGGAGTTTTCTATGTCGGTGGCGCACTGATTCTGGGATCGGTATTTTTGTATTACGCCATCCGGTTGATGAATCCGCCCAACGAGCGCTTTGCGATGAAGGTATTCAACTATTCCATCATCTATCTGATGGCCTTGTTCGCGTTCATGCTGGCCGATCATTGGTTGCTGACATATGCATCGTCGCTGGACATGGTAATCAGGCCGATCGCCGCCTGAACCATCGGATCGCTCATGGCAATGCTCGCTTGGCTCATTCCCTGGGAACCTTCGTGGATTTTGGTCGCGGTCTTTATCGCAACCATTGTGCTGTACGTGCGTGGGTGCCGCCGCCGGCACGTTCCCATGTTGCGCCAGATTTCATTCTGGATCGGGTTGGCGGTGATCTACATTGGCTTGCATACGCATCTGGATTATTACGCCGAACATGAATTCTTCGTGCACCGCTTGCAGCATTTGGGCTTGCATCACTTGGGCCCGTTCCTGATTGCACTGGCGTATCCAGGAACGGCTATTCGCGAGGGCTTGCCGTTGCGTTGGCGCATTCGCTGGCTGCGCCCGGCTTTAACCAGTGCGCCCGTGCGCTGGCTGATGAATGTATTGCTGCACCCGTTCGTGGCCGCGCTGCTTTTTGTTGGATTGATCTTTCTGTGGCTGTGGCCGGCCGTGCATTTCGATGCGATGATCGATTGGCGTCTGTATCGCGTCATGAACTGGAGCATGGCCGTCGACGGGCTGATCTTCTGGTGGCTGGTGCTCGATCCGCATCCGCGGCCGCCGGCGCGGTTGGCTCCGGGAGTGCGGATCATCGTGTGCCTCGCGGTTATCATCCCGCAGATTCTGTTGGGCGCGTTCGTTACGTTCACCCACGCCGATCTTTATCCAATCTACGATCTGTGCGGGCGCGCGTTTGGTGGCATCACGCCAGCCATAGATCAGATGTACGGTGGCCTGATTTTGTGGATACCATCAGCGATGATGAGTGTGATCGCCGCGTTGATTGCGTTCCATCACTGGGTACGCCTTTCGTCGCAAGGACGCCTGGATCAGAAAGGACGCTCGGCTGGTGGGCCGCAATAACGCGCGCCAAGTACAGTCGCGACGCTCAATCGCTGCTGGCGTTGGCCGGTCGCACTGCGACATCGACACCCACGGTCTGGTCGCCGGAGAAATGCAGATTCAGATGTACACGATCCCCCGGCGCTATTGGGTGTTTTGCGTGCATCAGCATTAAATGGTAACCGCCTGGCGCGAGCGTGATCCGGCCGTGTGCCGGTATGTCGATGCCAACGACCATCTGCATGCGTTCGGTACCGTCTTGCTTGAATGATTGATGCAGCATTACGCCGCCGTAATCTGGACTGTCTGCGCCAAGCAGGCGTGCTGGCTTGTTGCTGGTGTTGGCGACAATCGCGTAACCGGCAGCCGGAAGATCGCCCGGCAACCAGCGAATCCAGGCATGCTGGATTTGTAGCGAAGCGGCGACTGCCTGGGCGCTTGCGCACAGCAACAAGGCAGCGAAAAGCATTTGCCATTTCATCGGCTCATCCCCAGCAGGATGTGCAGATCATGAACAATCTCGTCGATGCTATCCGCCGAAGTGGCGATCAATCGCGCGTGGCCGTCGCCGTCGAAGACGTAGATGCCCGAGCTGTGGCTGACATCGTAGCTGCCGTCAGACTTGACCGCATCGCGATTGAATGCCGCACGGTAGCGTTTTGCGATGGCGGCAATTTGAGCAGGCGTGCCGGTTAATCCGGTGACGCGCGGATCGAATGCAGTGACGTACTGATGCAGCAAGGCCGGCGTGTCACGCGCCGGGTCGACGCTCACGAACAGGACGTGTACCTGATCAGCTTGCGCTCCAAGTCGCTGCAACACTACGTGCAGGTGAGTTAAAGTCAGCGGGCAGACATCCGGGCAATGGGTATAGCCGAAATACATCAGATTGATCTTGCCGGCAAAATGCGAGGCATCTACGGGCTTGCCGTTGTCATCGATCAGGTTGAATTGCAAATCGGGTAGATGTCCGCGGACATCGGATAATTGCCATTCGGGTTTGGCGCCGCCACAGGCACTGAGCGCAAGCGTCATGGCTGCCGCGAAGATGAGCGAGAAGAAACGAGACATAAGCTTTCAATGTGTGCCGGATCGCGAAGATCCGTGGAATCATGCCAGCAGTGTACCGCAATCGTTCGGGCAGGCGCAGCGGCTATACTGACTGGCAACGCGGAGCGAAACATGACAGCCATCTACGATTTCAGCGCGAAAACCATCGACGGCGATGAACAGAAGTTCGACGCTTACAAAGGCAAGACCCTGCTTGTGGTCAACGTGGCCAGCAAGTGCGGATTCACGTCGCAGTACGCAGGGCTCGAAGCGATGTACGAAAAACTCAAGAGCAAGGGACTGGTCGTGCTCGGGTTTCCCTGCGACCAGTTCGGTCACCAGGAACCCGGCGACGAAGCGCAGATCAAAGATTTCTGCGCGCTAACGTTTGACGTGAAGTTTCCACTGTTCGCCAAGATCGAAGTCAACGGCGCGAATACGCATCCACTGTACAAGTATCTCAAGCGCGAAGCCAAAGGCGTACTTGGCAGCGAATCGATCAAATGGAATTTCACCAAATTCCTGATCGACAAAAGCGGTCGGGTAGTGACGCGCTATGCGCCGACGGATACACCGGACAAAATCGAGAAGGATGTCGTGGCGCTACTGTGACGCAGCAACTATTCTGCGCCACGTGGAAGTGATGGATTCTTGAGCCTTCGAATCCCGGATCCGAAATCCCAGCTCTCAAATCCCGGCCCTTATCGCCTGCCGCGTCGTACCGGCTTGTCCGAATGCAACTGCACCCGAATCATGGTGCCGTCGTGGGCGGAGCCGTCGAGGGCGGCAATGGCGTTGCGCGCTTCGTGACCTTCCATCTTGAGTTCTGCGAAACCTTTGCACTCGCCGCTGAACAGGTCCTTGGCCATTTTTAGACCAAACACGCGCCCGTGGGTCAGGAACAATTGTTCGAGAGAGGATTCAGTCATTGAGCGTGGCAGACCGCGCACGTCGAGTGTCAGCATTTTTGCTACTCCAGAATGTTGAGCATGCGCGCGCGATCAAAGGCACGACGCAGTGAAAAAGGCGAGTGCGGATCGGGCGTGGTGCGCGCGATGACCGAGCCACCGAAAAATGAATGCCCACCGAGGCAGGCAGGGTGCCGATCAAAGCCTATGCGACCGGCCGGCGGCACCAATGCGCGGGAGCAAAAGCTCCCGCGCGGTTTGGCTGTGAGGCGATCAGGCTGCGCTGACGTTCTCGGCCTGCAGGCCCTTCTGGCCCTGGGTGACCTCGAAGCTGACCTTCTGGCCTTCCTGCAACGTGCGGAAGCCCGAGCCGGAGATCGCGCGGAAATGCACAAACACATCCGGGCCGCTATCGCGACTGATGAAGCCAAAGCCCTTGGCGTCGTTGAACCACTTGACGGTGCCGATTTGACGATCCGACATAAAAACTCCTGAAACAATAATGATGTGATACGGCCTGCCCCAAAGGGCGAGCCGGTGTACTGGTGTGCAAGGAAAACGCAGGACGGAAACGACGGAGCAGATCGGACGATCAGCGGCATCGGCTCACAAATCAGCAGTGAGCCCGGCAGACACAGCGCCTCCATTATACTGGATTGCCCACCAATATGCGCAAAAACCACCCAATGACTGAAAAAACCCTCGATGCCGTCCTGATCGGCGGTGGTCACAATGGCCTCGTCTGCGCCGCCTATCTGGCCCGGGCAGGCATGAAAGTGACCGTTCTGGAACGCCGGGACGTGGTCGGTGGCGCAGCGGTAACCGAGGAATTCCATCCCGGATTCCGCAATTCCGTGGCCGCCTACACGGTGTCGTTGTTGCAGCCCAAGGTCATGGCCGACCTGAACCTGGCCGCGCACGGACTCAGGATCGTATCGCGAAAGCTCAACAATTTCCTGCCGCTGGACGACAGCCGCTACTTGCTCACCGGCGCCGGACGCACCCAGGATGAAGTGGCAAAATTCTCGCTGCGTGATGCGCAGCGCCTGGGCGACTACGAGCGCCGCCTGGATGCCATTGCCGATGTCTTGCGCGCGCTTGCCCTGCAACCGCCGCCGAATGTGACCGATGGCGGATGGCTCAAAGCGCTGCCGCAACTGCTGCGGGCTGGCCGTATCGGCAAACGCATCAAATCACTCGATGCGAGCCTGCGTACCGATCTGCTCGATCTGTTCGCGGTCTCCGCGGGCGAATATCTGGATCGCTTCTTCGAAAGTGAGCCGATCAAGGCTGTACTTGGCTTCGACGGCATCGTCGGTAATTACGCCAGCCCGTTCACACCCGGCAGCGCTTACGTGTTGCTGCATCACGTGTTTGGCGAGGTCAACGGCGTCAAGGGCGCGTGGGGTCACGCCATCGGCGGCATGGGGGCGATTACGCAAGCGATGGCGAAATCAGCCGCGGCCGCGGGTGCAGACATTCGTATCGGCAGCGGTGTGCGCGAGGTTATCGTCGAACGCGGTCGTGCGGTTGGCGTGATCACCGAAAACGGTGAAACCATTCGCGCGCGTTGCGTAGTCGCGAACGTCAACCCGAAATTATTGTATGAGCGCCTACTCGATCCGGCCGTGTTGCCTGCGCCAGTTCGTGAACGCATGGCCAACTGGCGGTGCGGCTCGGGCACGTTCCGCATGAACGTCGCGCTGTCGCAATTGCCGCGCTTCACCTGCCTGCCCGAACCGGGCGATCATCTCACCGCCGGCATCATCATGGCGCCGAGCCTGGAATACATGGATCGCGCCTACCTGGACGCGCGCGCATATGGTTGGTCCAAAAATCCGATAGTAGAAATGTTGATTCCATCGACGTTGGACGATTCGCTGGCGCCGCCCGGGCAACACGTCGCCAGCTTGTTCTGCCAGCACGTCGCGCCGCAATTGCCCGATGGCAAAAGCTGGGATGATCATCGCGAAGCAGTCGCCGATCTGATGATTGCCACGGTCGAGCGCTGGGCACCCGGATTCGCCAATTCCGTGCTTGGGCGCCAGATCAAATCACCGCTGGACCTGGAACGTGACTTTGGCCTGATCGGCGGCGATATCTTCCACGGTGCATTGAGCTTGAATCAGTTGTTTAGCGCACGCCCGATGCTGGGCTACGCTGACTATCGCGGCGCATTGCTTGGCCTATACCTGTGCGGTGCCGGCACGCATCCGGGTGGTGGCGTGACGGGTGCGCCCGGACACAATGCCGCGCAGGCGATTCTGGCTGATCGACGGCGGTTGTGAGGATGCGAACGAGAGAGTGTTTACCACCAAGGACACAAAGGACACGAACGAGAAAAACACGGCTTTGCTGGGCTGCAAAGCCCGGCGTTAATACCGCAATCAAACGTGACAAGTAGCTGGGATTTGCAGCCCCGCCTACGAATTGGAGCAAAATGCTCGTCATCCGCGCTTTCGCAGGGATGACGACGGTCGGTAAATGTCATTCTACCTTTGTGTCCTTTGTGCTGAAAATTTCTTGACTAGCCGGTGATCAGCCGCGCGTCTTCGCCACAAACAATCGCCGCAACTCGTCCTTTTCTTCCGATTCAAGACTCGACTCACCCTGTTTCTTCAGCAAGTCGTCGAGACGCTGCTGACGGGTCTGCGCGTCGAGTTGGGTCAGTGCGCCGAGGAATTCCGCCCGTAGCGCATCTTCGCCTTCCGGGAAATCCATGACAGCGAGTTTTTGTAACGCGCGCGCCTCGTCGCGTTCACTGAATTGTTCAAGCACGACGGCGGTGGAGATTTCCGGGCGATCGCGACACAGCGCAATCAATTCGACCAAAAGCGGAATGCCGGGTTGGCGCAACGTGGAGAAAAGGTACGGTGGTTCGATCGCACTGGCGAATCCGGGATGCTGCACCAGCAAGGCGACGGACGTACGCACCAGGGTTCGCTCCTGCGTTCGTGCGGGTACACGATTGCTTGGTGCGGTCGTCGCGTCCACACGGACACGCACGTTGGCCAGGCGCTCCAGCTCACCCAGCATCAGGTCGCGGAAGGCACCGTCGGGGATCTGGTTGAGCAAGGGCCGGGCGCGTTCGGCGAGTCGCGCCTTGCCATCGAGATTGCCGAGATTGACGTCTTTGCCGAGTTCTGAAAAAAAGAATTCGCTCAATGACGTTGCGGCTTTCAAACGTTCCTCAAATCCTGTGCCGGTTTCCTTGCGCACGATCGAATCCGGATCTTCGCCGTCGGGCAGAAACAGGAAAAACGCCTGACGTCCGTCGCGCATGCGCGGCAACACCGATTCCACGGCGCGCCATGCGGCCTGGCGTCCGGCGCGATCGCCGTCGAAGCAGAAATACACGTCGGCGCATTGGCGAAACAGCAATTCGGCGTGATCGCTCGTGGTCGCGGTACCAAGTGTCGCCACGGCCTGGGTGATGCCGTGCTGGAACAGCGCAATCACGTCCATGTAGCCTTCGACCACGATCAGACGCGGAATCTTCGCGTGCGCCTGCCGTACCTGCCACAGCGCGAAAAGTTCGCGACCCTTGTGGAACAGCGGCGTTTCCGGCGAGTTGAGGTACTTGGGCGAGTCCTCGGATGTGAGAACACGCCCACCGAAAGCAATCGTTCGCCCACGCCGATCCTGGATCGGGAACATGACGCGGTTGCGGAAGCGGTCATATGTACCGCGGTCGCCGCTCGTGAGCATGCCGGACTTTTCCAGCAGCGTTACGCGTGCCGGGCTGGTGCCGAGTGCTGCTTTCAGCGCATCCCAACGATCCGGCGCATAACCCAGGCCGAAACGTTCAACAGTTTCCGCATCAAGTCCACGCGCATCGAAATACGCGCGCGCCGTGTCGTTCTCGTGAAGCTGGCGCTGGAAGAATTTTGCGGACGCATCAAGCATTGCGTAAAGGTCGACACTGTCTTCGCTCGGTGCACGTCGCGCGCCGCCGTCGTACGGCACCTTCAACCCAACGCGCGTCGCCAGTTCCTCGACCGCATCGACGAATTCGAGCCGGTCGTAATCCATCAGGAACTTGATCGCACTGCCGTGAGCCCCACAACCAAAGCAGTGATAGAACTGTTTGGTTGGGCTCACCGTGAACGAGGGCGAACGCTCATCGTGGAACGGGCAACGGGCACTCCAGTCGCGCCCGGATTTCTTCAGCGCCACGCGCTGCTCGATCACCTCGACTATGTCGATGCGCGTGAGCAGATCGTCGATGAAACGTTCGGGGATGCGGCCGGGCATAAGGCTAGTTTACAGGTCGCCCAAAGATGAACCTTGTGGATCTACCCAGGGCAGTCGGCGTAAACCGAGCCGAGAAGATATCGATAAACGCCGCCCCCTCACCCAACCCTCTCCCCCAAGCGAACTTGGGGGAGAGGGTTTTGCAACGTCAGCTGTCTTCCGGGATCACCACCCACAGAACCAGATAGACCAGGATGCCGGGGAATGCGACGGACAATATGGATATCAGGGCGTAGGCGATTCTCAGGTACGTGGGATCCAGGCCCCAGTGTTTGGCCATGCCACCCAGAACACCGCCAATCATTCGGTCGTCGCGTGAGCGGCGCAGTGGGTTTGGGATGGTCACAACGTATCTCCGATTCGATTAGCGTGCTGTACCGGGATTTCAGCCGGCCAGCTTATTCTTGACCAACTCCGACAACTTGCCCATGTCGGTGCGGCCGGCGACTTTGGATTTGACCAGGCCCATGACCTTGCCCATGTCTTTCGGGCCGCTGGCACCGGATTCGATGATGGCGGCGGCAATGGCGGCATCGACTTCGGCTGCGCTCATTTGCGCAGGCATGTAGTCCTGGATGACGCCGATTTCGTAGGTCTCCTGATCGGCCAGATCAGTGCGTCCGGCGGCCTGGAATTGGGAAACCGAATCCCGGCGTTGCTTGAGCATTTTTTCCAGCGCGCTGAGCACTTGGGTATCGTCGAGTTCGATGCGCTCGTCGACTTCGCGCTGCTTGATCGCCGCGTTGGCCAGGCGGATTACACCCAAGCGCCGCTTGTCGCCGCTTTTCATGGCGGCTTTCATGTCTTCGAAGAGGCGTAGTTTGAGGGACATGTGGATTCCTTTGAGACGGGCACAGTGCTGAGAAGACTAGAGCTGAGGGCTGAGGCCTGAAGATCAAGACACGCAGTCTCAGCCAGTTACGTTCGCCTTCGGCCATCAGAAGGCACAAACGCAAACGGCCGGCTGCACTTGCGTGCGCCGGCCGTCATGAACCTGAAACCTTGCGGCTTAGTACAGGCGCTTGCGCTTGGTCACGTCGCGCGAAACGCGGCGCAGGTGGCGTTTGACCGCGGCAGCGGCCTTGCGCTTGCGTTCTTGCGTCGGCTTTTCGTAGAACTCGCGCTTGCGCGTTTCGGCCAGGACGCCGGCCTTCTCGCAGGTGCGCTTGAAACGGCGCAGCGCGAACTCGAAAGGCTCGTTCTCGCGAACTTTGACGTTGGGCATGTGGACTCCGCTGGTAGACTATTGCCCGTCAATCGGGCGAGCCGCGTATTTTACCGTGTCAAACCAGAAAATTGCAAAACTTGTAAATCCGACCGTCGGCCCAGTGCTAGGCCCAGTGCTAGGCCCAGTGCTAGGCATTGAGACTTCCTGCGACGAAACCGGCGTAGCTGTGTTCGATGTGGCGGGTCTGGATGTGGATCGAGGCGATTCCGCGCGTGGACTGCGTGCGCATGCCCTGTACAGCCAGATCGAGCTGCACGCCGCATACGGTGGAGTGGTCCCGGAACTGGCCTCACGCGACCATGTGCGCAAGCTGCTGCCGCTGATCCGCCAGACCCTGGCCGAAGCCGGCATCGACCTGCGCGATCTTGGCGGCGTTGCTTACACTGCCGGACCCGGCTTGGTCGGAGCCTTGCTGGTGGGGGCTTCATGCGCGCGCGCGCTGGCCTGGTCGCTGGATGTGCCGGCGATCGGCGTGCATCACATGGAAGGGCATCTATTGGCGCCCTTGCTCGAAGCCGATCCGCCGCAGCCGCCGTTCGTGGCCTTGCTGGTGTCCGGCGGGCATTCGATGCTGGTCGAAGTGACTGGCATCGGCAGTTATCGGCTGCTCGGCGATACCCTTGACGATGCCGCGGGTGAAGCCTTCGACAAGACCGCAAAACTCATGGGGTTGCCGTATCCCGGCGGACCTGCGTTGGCGAAACTGGCTGAATCCGGCACGCGCGGGCGCTTCAAGTTCTCGCGTCCCATGACGGATCGGCCGGGACTGGATTTCAGTTTCAGCGGCTTGAAGACCCAGGTGATGCTGGCCTACAAGGCACACGCCAACGATCCGTCCGCCAAGGCCGATATTGCCCGAGCCTTCGAGGATGCCATCGTCGACACCTTGTTGATCAAATGCCGGCGCGCCCTGCAGGCCAGCGGCTGCAAACGCCTGGTGATCGCCGGTGGCGTCGGCGCCAATCGCAAGCTGCGCGCACAACTGGCCGATGCGGCCCAGCGCGAAGGCTTTCGCGTTTACTTCCCGCGCCTGGAATTCTGCACCGACAACGGCGCCATGATCGCGCTGGCCGGCGCCTTGCGCCTGCGCACCGGGTTGCACGACGATATCGCCATCAAGGTTGCGCCACGTTGGGATCTCGAAAGCCTGACCGCCGTGCCGGATCAGCCCTTAACCTTCAACTCTCAGCCCTAATCCATGGACACTGTATTCATCCAGGACCTGCGCGTCGAAACCGTCATCGGCATCTACGATTGGGAGCGCAAGATTCGCCAGACCGTCGCGCTGGACTTGGAGATGGCGTTCGACAACCGCATTCCGGCGGCAAGTGATCGCATCGAGGACACGCTCGATTACAAGGCCGTGGCCAAGCGCCTGATCGCCTTCGTGGAAGCCTCGCATTTCGAACTGGTGGAAACCCTGGCCGAACGTTGCGCCGAGATCGTGCGCAACGAATTCGGCGTGGGCTGGTTGCGCTTGAGGTTGGCCAAGCCCGGCGCGGTAACCGGTTCGGCCGCCGTTGGAGTCATGATCGAGCGTGGCGAAAAACCAACCTGACGCATAGCCCGTCATTCCCAGTTCGAATGACAAGAAAGGAAACATCAATGACGTGCGTGTATCTGAGCCTGGGTTCAAATATCGATGCGGAACGCCATCTGGCCGCGACTTTGGATGATTTGCGTGACCGCTTCGGCGATATCGAAGTCTCGCCGGCATATCGGTTTGCGGCGATTGGTTTCGACGGGCCGGCCTTCATCAATCTTGCAGTTGGCATCCACACCGGGCTCGAACCCGACGTGTTGAACGAGTGGCTGCATGCGCTGGAAGATCGGCACGGCCGCCGCCGCGACGTGCCACGTTATTCCAGCCGTACGCTGGACGTTGACATCGTGTTGTACGGCGATCGCCTGGTGGATGGTCCTGGCCACCTGCAAATTCCGCGGTCGGAACTCAAGCACGCATTCGTATTGCAACCGTTGGCGGATATCGCCGGCGGTGTGAGTCATCCGGTTTCCGGAATCAGCATTGAACAACTGTGGCGTGAATGTGCCGAATCGGCCGGGGAGCCGGTGTCGCTTTAGGGAAACCTTAGATCGACAGCGCGCGACCGCCGTCCACCTTGATGGTTTCGCCGGTGGTGAACTTTGCATCGCGCAGCAGAAACAACACAGCCGCGCCGATGTCTTCTGGCGAACCGGTGCGTTTGAGCGGCGTCCTCGCGACGAGATCGTGTTGATCGGCATAGGCTTGACCTGACTCAGGCCACAAAATCGCGCCGGGCGCTACGGCGTTCACGCGCACCTCCGGCCCCAGGTCTTTCGCCAGTGCCTGGGTCATGCCAACCAGTGCGGCCTTGGCCATGCAGTAGACAGAATGATTCGGCAGCGGACGCTGCGCATAAATATCCACAATGTTCACAATGCTGCCTTGTGAACGCTTCAAGTGTGGCGCAGCGGCCTGGGCCAGAAAAAACGGCGCTTGCGCATTGCTCGCGAACAGCTCGTTCCATTGCTCGGTTGTGACCGTGCCGATTGGCGTCGCATAAAACGCCGAGGCGTTGTTGACCAGCGCATCGAGCCGACCGAAACGCGCAACGCACTTTTCCACGATCAGCGGAAGATGCTCGATATCGCCCAGTTCGGCCTGAACCGCAAGCGTGCTGCCGGCGCGGGTGAATTCAAGCTCCGCGCACAACGCATCCATTTCGCGGCGCGAATGCCGATAATGCAAGGCCAGATCGTAACCGGCATCATGCAGCGCACGCGCGATGGCCGCGCCCACGCGCTTTGCCGCGCCCGTGATCAAAACGACGCGACGCTGTTCATTGGCGATATTCATGGCAGGATTGCAACGTATTTCCATCCAGAAAGCCAGCATGCAGCTTGATTTGCCTGAGCCAGACCCTGAAGCGCGAGCGCATAGCGAGCGCCTTGCCGCGCTGATTCGCAATGAGGTTGTATGCGCCGGAGGCGCGTTGGACTTTGCCCGCTACATGGAACTGGCGCTGTATGCGCCGGGTTTGGGCTATTACAGCGCTGGTATGACCAAGTTCGGCGCGGCTGGCGATTTCGTCACCGCGCCGGAGCTGGGTTTCGTGTTTGCGCGCTGCCTGGCGCGCGCGGTGGCACCGACCTTGCGCGAAACCCACGGCGATATTCTCGAACTCGGCCCCGGCAGCGGCGCGCTGGCGGTCGAGTTGCTACTGGAACTCGAGCGACTCGATGCCTTGCCCTTGCACTATCGATTGCTCGAACGCAGCGCCGATTTGCGCGAGCGTCAACGCGTCGCACTCGTGCAACATTGTCCACATTTGCAAAATTCCATCGAATGGCTGGATGCACCGCCCGCCACGCCATGGCACGGCGTGTTGATCGCCAACGAAGTGATCGATGCTTTGCCGGTGCGCACATTCGCGTTGAATGATGATGGCTTGATTGAGCGCATGGTCGGGGTCGGTGAACACGACCAATTCGCATGGCATGAGCGGCCGGCAGATGCGCAACTCTCGCACCTCGTAACGCAGGCTGTCGGCAACATCGACGATTTGCCGCGTCCGTACCGGTCCGAAATATGTACCATCCTCAAGCCATGGCTGGCCGAAGTCACGCAATCGCTCGAACAAGGCACCGCGTGGTTTATCGACTACGGCTATTCGCGCGCCGATTACTACGCCCCGCACCGTCGTACCGGCACGCTACGTTGCCACTACAAACATCGCGCCCACGACGATCCATTTTTCCTGCCCGGTCTGCAGGACATCACTGCCTCGGTGGATTTCGATGCGCTTGCGCAGGTGGGCATGACCACGGGGTTCCAGGTGGCCGGCGATGTGTCGCAAGCGCAGTTTCTGATCGAGCACGGCTTGGATGAAGTGTTTGCCCAGGCCTATGCAGAGGCACCCGACGAAGCTGCCCGCTACCGGTTGGCTCAGGAGGTCAAACGGCTCACCTTGCCGGGGCAGATGGGCGAGGTTTTTCGGGTGATGGGGATAGCGACCCCCGATGCTGTCGTTGGCATCGGTAACAGGCAATCGGGCAATTCGGAGAAGTGACACTCGCGCGGTTCTCGTATCAGTCGACCGAAGCATAGGCTCTCAGGCCGAAGATGTAGTATTGCGTCCGCCTTAAAGTCCATTTACAGTTCAAATTACAGGGGGGGGCTGGAATTCATTCCGGCGGTGTTTCCCTGCATGCGTCACATACATATCGGTTCCCGCATTTTGCGGGCGGGCTATAAGTTTGGGGATCACCTAATGTCGTCTTTTACGCTTCGCATTGCACGAGCCGTCGCCTTGTCTCGGCCGTCATCCAAGAGCAACGTGGTTTTGTCGAAACTATTTGTTCTTGTTGCCTCGAGCCTGTTCGCCATTGCGGCGTTCGCGCAGGACAACGGCACAGTACAGGTTTCCTCGGAGGTCTTTCACGACACCCTGCCGTCACTGCGTAACGCCCCCCCGCAGCCGCATAACCTGAAGAACCGGATTGAGCACGATTTGCCGATACCGTACGTGCCGCCGAATCAGGTCGATGGAGCCGTACAGAGTCAGGCACGGCGTAGCTCGTCCGCACCGACCAATATCAGTAGCGTAGACGGAATCGGGGATAGTTTTAGCGGTTTCAGCGTGCAGTCCGCGCCACCCGATACAGTAGGCGCCGTCGGGTTGACGCAATATGTCCAAGTTGTGAATTCCGATCTGGCGGTCTTCGACAAAAGTACCAAGGCAACTGTGTTTGGTCCGGTGTCGACGAATACCTTATGGGCCGGTTTCGGCGGAGGCTGCCAGACGAATGACGATGGCGATGCCGTGGTGGTGTACGACAAAGCAGCAGACCGCTGGGTGGTTTCGCAATTTTCGGTCTCGACTACACCGTATCTGGAATGCGTGGCCGTGTCGCAGACAAGCGACGCTACGGGGGCATGGAATCGGTACGCGTTCAGTTATGGCAATACCGACTTCAACGACTACCCGAAAATGGGTGTCTGGCCGGACGGCTACTACACGACGTTCAACATCTTTCATGGCAACACGTTCGCCGGGTCGAAACTTTGTGCATACGATCGCACAGCCATGCTCGCCAACGGGTCAGCAACACAGCAGTGTTTTCAACTTTCGACCAGTTATGGTGGCGTGTTGCCTGCGGACCTCGATGGTTCCATTGCTCCACCCGCAGGTTCGCCCAACTACCTGGTCAACTACGGAAGCAATTCGCTGAATTTATGGAAGTTCCATGTGGATTGGAGTACCCCGGCCAATTCAACCTTGACGGGTCCGACGAATATCGCCGTGGCGGCATTTACGGCAGCTTGTAATGGCGGCACGTGCATCACACAGCCTGGAACGAGCACCAAACTGGATTCGTTGGCGGATCGCATGATGTTCCGACTCGCTTACCGAAACTTCGGCACTTACGAATCACTGGTCGCAAGCCAGTCCGTCAAAGTTAGTACGCATAGCGGCGTGCGTTGGTATGAAATTCGTAGTCCGGGATCAACACCGGTCGTGTACCAGCAATCCACCTATTCCCCTGATACCGATTTTCGCTGGATGGGTTCGGTAGCAATGGATGGCCAGGGAAACATGGCTCTGGGATATAGCGTATCAGGCACATCGACGTTTCCGTCGGTTCGTTATACCGGCCGCTTGGTCACCGATCCAGTCAGCACCATGCAGGCGGAGGACTCGATTGTGGCCGGTGCCGGGTCGCAGACGGGTAGCTTGCATCGCTGGGGCGACTACAGCGCCATGACCGTCGATCCGACTGACGATTGTACCTTCTGGTATACCAACGAATACATTCAGGCTAACGGTAAATTCAATTGGCGCACCCGCATCGGATCGTTCAAGTTTCCGAGCTGCGGCGCCGTTCCTGCGACCCACACGATTGGCGGCAGCATCAGCGGCCTGACCGGATCGGTGCAGTTGAAACTGGATGGCACAGGGCCGACCAGCACGCAGACTCAGGCCTACTCGAGTAACGGCAACTTCACATTTTCGACAGCCCTCGACGCGGGTTCAAATTGGTCCGTAAGCGTGGTGACGCAGCCGATCGGCCAAACTTGCACGCTAACGAGTAACAGCGGCACGAATTTGTCGGCAGATGTGACCACGGTCGCAGTGGCGTGCGTGACGAACACCTACACGCTGACCTACACGGCGGGCGCGAACGGCAGCATCACGGGCACGTCACCGCAGACGGTGAACTATGGTGCGAGTGGTACGACGGTAACGGCGGTACCGGCGACGGGTTATCACTTCCTGCAGTGGAGTGACGTATCGACGGCGAACCCGCGCACCGACGCGAATGTGATGGCAAACGTCACCGTGACGGCGACGTTTGCGATTGATCAGTTCACGCTGACCTACGCGGCGGGCGCGAACGGCAGTATCACGGGCACGTCACCGCAGACGGTGAATTACGGCACAAATGGCACGACGGTGT
>JBDTLA010000151.1:0-2996 GCA_039935035.1 Rudaea sp.
CTTTGGAACGAAGATATTGGCGTTTGAAGTGCGCAATCAGGATCCTGATTAGCCCCGAATCTCAGCCGATCCTCAATAAGGAAACCGCTCTATCTCGTCATTCCCGCATGCTCTTAGCGGGAATCCAGCGACTTGATTTTTTATTCTCGCAACAAAGCGAACCCAAGGCACTGGATGACCAGCCCTCCGGCTGTTGTAGAGCGCCTCCCGCCTTCGCGGGAATGACGAGCTAAGGAACGGGGCTAATCAGGATCAGGGTTGGCTCACTGCCGTGGCTCGCGATTTCCCCATCGCGACGCTCAGCGCCCAATGCACGACCAGTGCGACGAAGAAAGTGAAAAACCAGCCGTAGGTGTAAAGCCGATCGACGACGCCAGGGTTTGAGACGATTCCGCCCGGCGTGGTCGCCGCAGCGATGAAGCCCGGAATGACCGGCACGATGGCGATGGCAATCGCGACAAACGCGATCCAGTTCCAGCGCGGATACTGGCCGTCCAGACGGTACAGGTCAGCAATGTCTAAACGGCGACGCCGGACAATCCAGTAGTCAGCAATCATCACCCCCGCGATCGCACCGAGCAAGCTGCCGTAACCACCCAGCCAGGTAAAAATATACGCGCTGGCGCTGTTGAAGATCGCCCACGGACACATCAGCACGCCGATAACACCGGTAATCAGGCCGCCGGTGCGGAAAGAAATGAAGCGCGGCGCGACGTTGGAAAAATCATTCGACGGCGCCACAACATTGGCTGCCATGTTGGTGCTGATTTGCGCAATGATAATCAGCACCATCGCGATGATCAGGATCACCGGGTTGTGCGTGATCATTGGTATCAGGTCAACCGGATTCCACACCGGCTTGTCGAACACCACCACGGTCGCGGCCGTCGTGACAATGCCGAGAAAGCTATATGCGATCATGGTCAGCGGCAGGCCAATCGTCTGGCCGATGATTTGCGAGCGCTGCGAGCGTGCAAACCGGGTAAAGTCCGGAATGTTCAGGCTCAGGGTTGCCCAATAGCCGACGTTCGCGGCGAGCGCCGGCCAGAACATTTCCCAGAACGAATGCTCGGGCGTGCCCATCATGCGCGCCGAGGTGCGTAATACATTATCCAGACCGTGGCCGGCAGAAACGCCCCAGTACAGCAGCCACACGCCGACCAGAATCAGCGCCAGCGCGGCCCACGATTCGAATTTCTTGATGCCTTCCATGCCGCGGAAGATGATCGCCATCTGCAGCACCCAGAAAATGAAGAAGGCGATGAACGTGTGGCCCGGCAGCTCCGACCAGCCCGGCCACAACACTGCGGCGATGCCGGACACCGCCAGCCCGCCAAGCCATGTCTGGATGCCGAACCAGCCGCAGGCGACGATGGCGCGCGCCAGAGCCGGGAAGTTCGCACCGATGGTGCCGAACGACGAACGCACAAACACCGGAAACGGAATGCCATAACGCACGCCGACGTGTGCGTTGAGCAACATCGGGATCAAGACGATGAAGTTGGCGATGCCGACCGTTGTCAGCGCCTGCCACCAGTTCATGCCGGCCGCCATCAAACCCGACGCCAACGTGTAGGTCGTCAGCACCACGCTCATGCCAAGCCACATGGCGAGGATGTGCCAGGTGTTCCACGTACGTTTGCGCGGACCGGCCGGCGCGAGGTCGTCGTTGTACAACGGCGAGTCGGCGACGGCGCTACAAATCGCGTCGACCTGCGCGTCGGACTTGAATTCCAGATCGTGGAACTGCTGCGTGTTGTCGGTCATTCGAATCCCCATGGTTCTTGTTGGCGTGCGTTGTCGGCTCCGCTTGCCGCCCAAGTGATCTGGTCGGCTGAGTTTTTTATCCGGTCAAGCAGTTCTCGGCCAAAGCACGATCGCGCAGCTCGCGGCGTGCACACCGATGTCAACTGCCAACGACGTTTTCACGCCAAGAGCCTGAATCGCGTCTGTGGTGAAAGAACGAAACAACGACAAGTTCGGAGTCGGATGGATGATAGATCACGGAATATGGGAACCTGCGCATCAGAACGTGCCGGAACTCCGCCTCGACCCGCGGAAAGGCAAGTGGCATGCGCAGCGCGCGCGTCACGGCGGCGTCGACTGCGCGCGCGAATTCAAAACCCAGACCGGGGGATTGCCGTTCGTACCAGGCTTGAGATTGCAGAAGTTCGTCCTGAGCCGCCGGCGTGACGACCAACTGCATCAGGGCCGACCCTTGAAAAGTCGCTCCCGAACTTGCTCCCACGGAATACTGGATGTCGGATCGGCGCAATGGGCGGCCAAGCGGCGGTCAAGTTCCGCCCTCTGTTCAGGCGACAGATCGAGTGAAGCTTGGGTATCTTCGGCGATGCTGTCCCAGATAGCCTCGACCAGTTCGATGCGTTCGGACACGGGCAAGGCGCGGTAGTCGATAGCTGGGTGGTTCATGTCGGAAGCATACTCCAGGCTCAAGCGATGGCGCGGTCAACAGGATGGATGCGGTTGAGCTCGTTCCAGTGTTGTTGCGCGCGCAAGTACGGCGCGAACGGCGGACGGTCGATGTGGCGACCCATGCCCGGCGTGACGTGCAGCTTGCCGTCGGCGTATTTCACCACACCGTTGCTGATGGTGTAGATCGGCGCGCCTTGCACTTCGCGGCCTTCAAACAAATTGAAGTCGACTTTTTGATGCCCGGTCTCGACGGAAATGGTTTTCTTTTTGCGTGGATCCCAGACCACGATATCGGCGTCGGCGCCTTCGCAAAGCACGCCTTTGCGCGGATAGATATTGAAGATGCGCGCGGCATTGGTCGAGGTCAGTGCGACGAATTCGCTCGGCGTTAGGCGGCCCATGTTGACCCCGTAGTGCCACAGAATCGCCATACGGTCTTCGACGCCGGGCGTGCCGTTGGGAATCTGCGCGAAGTTGTCGCGACCCATGGCTTTCTGGTCGCTGCAGAAACAGCAATGGTCGGTGGCGGTGGTTTGCAGCAATCCACCGCGCAGCGCGTCCCA
>JBDTLA010000152.1:0-7239 GCA_039935035.1 Rudaea sp.
TCGGGCACGACATCGCATGTCGACACAACCCTGATGGGTCCGACCGATTCGGTCAGCGCGCTTGGCCAGGCCAACCTGCAATACAAGAACGACTGGGCCCTGTTGCGCGGTGGATATCAGTATCTGAGTACGCCGTGGATGGGATCGAGCGACTCGCGCGTGCTGCCGGCGGCGTACAACGCGCTGTCGGCTGATTTCAAGCCGGCCACCGGTTGGGACATTCTTGCGTTGCGCAGCTTCGACTGGAAAAGCCGCACCTCGAACGGTTACTACTCGACCAACCTGTATTACCCGTCGAGTTTCGACGGCGATGCCATGTACGGCGGTGTCGCCGCGTTGCCGGCGAGCGCGTCGAAAGACAACGGTGCGTGGGCCTTGGGAAGCACGTATGCGCAAGGTGGGTTCAAGGGTCAGCTCTGGTACTACGACTTCTTGCGTTTTGCCAAGATGGGATACGCCGATGGCAGCTACACCTGGAAAACCGGCAGCGGTTTCGATCCGTTTGTTGCTGCGCAGGTTGTGCACGAGTCCGGTGGGTCGGAGAACAATTTTGTTATCACTGATTCCAAGCTGTTCGGCGTGGCCGGAACCTCGGTGCGCAACAGCACTTGGGGTGCGGACGTCGGTTTTGCATTTCCGAACGGCACGTTCGACGTCAGCTACAACAAGATGAACGATCAAAGCGGTGCAGTCGGTGCGGGCGCCCTGATCTCGCCGTATAGCGCTGGCTACGCCACCGATCCGCTGTACACGACCTCAATGATCCGCGGTTTGGTCGAACTGGGGCCCGGCCACGCGTGGAAAGCCAAGCTCAACTACGGCTTCATGCAGGGCAAGCTGCTGTTCACGACAGCGTATGCGAAATACACGACGCTGCTGCGCGGCGACAGCAATAATTTGTATTTCGATCTTACCTATTCGCTGGACGATTACCTCAAAGGTCTTTCGCTGCGCGAGCGCTGGGAGCGATCCAGCGGCGGAAGCGGTGCGAATCCCGGCAACCAGCCCTTTACCTACAACCGCGTGATGATTTCTTACAAGTTCTAAAGGCGCCAACGTCAGGTGCAAGCTCCACGGCGGGGCCGCGGGATTTGCAGGAATAAATTCAGGGATCGGATTCGGTGTCATGGAAGTGAGACGGCGACCAACAGGTCGCCGTTTTCATTCACGGCGAATTCAAGGCTGTCACGAATCTGTCATCTGCGCATCATCCTGGTGCAACGCGGCATGCGTACAAAGGCAGCAGGCAATTCCAGCCTGTCGGCCCACTCAGGAGATTCCATGCGCTATTTCCATCCAATCCACCTCGTTGCCGGCGCAGCTGCCGCGCTGTTGAGTTTCGCCGCCGCCGCTACCGATGTCACCGGTGCCGGTTCCAGTTTCGTCTACCCGGTATTGTCGAAGTGGTCGGCGGCGTATGCCGAGAAAACCGGCAATCACGTCAACTATCAATCCATCGGTTCGGGTGGCGGTATCGCGCAGATCAAGGCTGGCACGGTCGACTTCGGCGCTTCGGACAAACCGCTATCGGCCGCTGACCTGACCCAGTTTGGTCTCGGCCAGTTCCCCAGCGTGATCGGCGGCATCGTGCCGGCGTTCAATGTTGAAGGCATCGAATCCGGCAAGTTGATATTGGATGGCCCGACGCTGGCGAATATTTTCCTCGGGAAGATTACGACGTGGAACGATGCCGCGATCGCCAAGCTCAATGCGGGAATGAAACTGCCGGCGACCAAGATCAACGTGGTACATCGTTCGGATGGGTCGGGCACGTCATTCAACTTCACCAACTACCTGTCCAAAGTCAGCGGCGACTGGAAGAGCAAGGTCGGTGAAGGCACCGCCGTGCAATGGCCGGCCGGAATCGGCGGCAAGGGCAACGAGGGTGTAGCTGCCTACGTCAAGCAGATCAAGGGTTCGATCGGCTATGTCGAATATGCCTACGCGCTGAAGAACCACATCGACTACGCGTTAATGCGTAACGCGGCCGGCAACACGGTCAAGCCGACAGGTTCGACGTTCCAGGCCGCTGCCGCCACGGCCGACTGGAGTCACGCGACGGATTTCAATCTGATCATGACCAACGCGCCGGGCGCGGATGCGTGGCCGATCACCGCGACGACGTGGGTCATCACGTACAAGCAACCGAAGAATGTGGAAAACGCAAAGGTCGTGTTCGACTTCTTCAAGTGGTCGCTGGAACACGGGCAAGAGCAGGCCGAATCGCTGGATTACGTGCCACTGCCGAGCGCTCTGGTCAAACAGATCGAGACCTACTGGAAGACACAGTTCGGGCAATAAGGCCGGGTTGCCTCCGCGTCGCGTCAATTTTTGCGCGACGCATTTTCATTCCACACTGTGTTTAACATGACCACAGCCATGACGACAACAAACATGATCGATCAGCGAAGTCGCAGCGATGCGCGGCATGATCGACTGTTTCGCCGGACGCTGAAAGCCTGCGCGTTGATGGTGCTCGCGGCACTGCTGGGTGCGGCGCTGTCGACCTTGTGGGGCGGTCGCGACGTATTGTTCGGCCACGGCTTCGCGTTTCTGACCAGCGCGGAATGGAATCCCGTCGAAAACCGTTACGGAGCCTTGGCACCGATCTTCGGCACATTGGTGACTTCGCTGATTGCCATCATCATTGCGGTGCCCTTGAGTTTCGGCATTGCCTTGTTCCTCACCGAGATCGCGCCAGCCTGGTTGCGCGGCCCCGTGGCTACGGCCATCGAGATGCTGGCCGGCATTCCTTCGATCATTTACGGCATGTGGGGTTTGTTCGTGTTCGTGCCGTTCATGGCAACCCATGTCGATCCATGGCTGAACGACACGCTGGGCAGACTGCCGCTGATCGGTGCTTTGTTCGCAGGGCCACCGCTCGGGCTGGGAATTCTCACTGCGGGCATTGTGCTTGCAATAATGATCCTTCCGTTCATTTCGTCGGTCATGCGCGAAGTGTTCCAGACAGTGCCTTCGCGACTGAAGGAATCGGCTTACGCGTTGGGCTCGACGACCTGGGAAGTGGTCTGGAATATTGTTTTGCCTTACACGCGCTCCGCGGTTATCGGCGGCGTGTTCCTCGGCGTGGGCCGCGCGCTTGGCGAAACAATGGCGGTGACGTTCGTCCTGGGCAATGCCTATGACATCACGGCGTCGCTGCTAATGCCCGGCACTTCGATTTCGTCAAGTATCGCCAACGAGTTCAATGAAGCCGTCGGTACACATCGCTCCGCGCTGCTTGCGCTGGGCTTCCTGTTGTTCGTGGTGACTTTCATCGTGCTGCTGATTGCACGGCTGATGTTGCGCTCGCTTGAACGCAGGGAAGGACAGTGATGGCGTCGAGCGTTTCCGTCTATCGTCGTCGGCACGCGTTCAACATTGTCGCGCTGGTCATGAGCAGCGTTGCCACGTTGCTCGGCCTGATATTCCTGGCGTGGATACTCTGGGTGACGATCAGTCGAGGCATCAGCGCGATCGGCATTCCGTTGTTCACGAAGATCACCGCGTACGCGGATCAGGGCGGACTGTCCAACGCGATCGTCGGCAGTCTCATCATCGACCTGATGGCTGTGCTCATGTGCGCCCCGGTTGGCGTGATGGCAGGTGCCTATCTGTCCGAATACGCGAGCCGCACGAAACTCGGCGCCACGATCCGCTTTCTCAACGACATCCTGTTGTCGGCGCCGTCAATCGTGATGGGCCTGTTCGTGTATGTGATCGTGGTTCTGCCGATGACGGCACTGACGCATGGCAGCACAACGTTCTCCGCTTTTGCCGGATCAGTTGCGCTCGCCTTGATCGGTTTGCCGGTCATTGTTCGTACCACCGACGAGATGCTGCGACTGGTGCCTTCGGCCTTACGCGAGGCCGCACTGTCGCTGGGCATCCCGCAATGGAAACTCACCACGCAAGTGCTGATGCGCTCGGCCGGCTCGGGCATTCTCACCGGCGTGCTGCTGGCATTGGCGCGGCTCGCCGGCGAGACCGCGCCCTTGTTGTTCACCGCATTCGGCAACAACTACATGACGTATGGCCCGCTGGACAAGATGGCCAGCCTGCCGGCGTCGATCTACCAGTACACCAACGATCCGAACCCGGAATTGCATGCGATTGCATGGGCGGGTGCGTTGCTGATCACGTTGTTCGTGCTCGGATTGAGTCTGCTGGCACGGCTGTTCCTCACGCGCAAGAGAATTCGTCATGAATGATTTCAATGCCGCGGCGGTCGCAACGGCGGCCGCCAGCACCAGGGAACCTACCAAGATCGCGGTGCGCGGGCTGAATTTCTACTATCAGGATTTCCATGCCCTCAAGGGCATCGACATGGATATTCCCGAGCAGAAAGTCACTGCAATCATCGGCCCATCCGGCTGCGGCAAATCGACCCTGTTGCGGATTTTCAATCGCATCTACGCGATTTATCCGAAACTCGTGGCAGACGGTGAAGTGCTACTCGACGGCGAAAACATCCTCGATCCGGGCTATGCGATGAACCGCCTGCGCAGCAACGTCGGCATGGTGTTCCAGAAGCCGGTGCCGTTTCCGATGACGATCTACGAAAATGTCGCGTACGGGATTCGCCATCACGAAACATTGTCGCGCGCCGAGCTCGATGTGCGCGTGGAGCAGGCATTGCGTTCCGCGGCATTGTGGGACGAGGTCAAGGACAAGCTCAAGCGCAGTGCGCTGGGATTGTCCGGCGGACAACAGCAACGTGTCTGTATTGCCCGCGCCATTGCGTTGCGACCAAAAGTACTGTTGCTAGATGAGCCGACGTCGGCGCTGGATCCGATTGCCACCAGCCGCATCGAGCAGCTCATCGAGGAACTCAAGCTCGACTACACCATCGTCATCGTCACCCACAACATGCAGCAGGCTGCACGGGTTTCGGACTACACCGCCTTCATGTACATGGGTGAGCTGATCGAATTCGGCGACACCGAAAGAATCTTCACCAAACCTGACAAAAAGCAGACCGAAGATTACATCACCGGCCGATTCGGCTAAGGAATACGAGCATGAGCACATCCAAAGACCACATTCTCAAGAGTTACGACGACGAACTGGGTCGCCTTACCGGCGAGATCGTGCGCATGGGCGAACTCGCGGTGACGCAACTCGAAGCGGCAATCGACGTGGTCGAACGCCGCGACGAACGCGCGGCTGCGCGGATTGCGGAAAACGACGATGCAATTGACGAACTGGAGCACGTCATCAGTCACGACGTCGTGCGATTGCTTGCGCTGCGCGCACCGATGGCGCGTGATCTGCGCCAGGTGTTTGCGGCATTGCGCATCGCCGCTGATATCGAACGTATCGGCGATTACGCCGCCAACGTTGCCAAGCGTTCGATTCCCTTGTCGATGGTCGCGCCAGTCGCGCCAGCACGCGGGTTGCGCCAACTATCAATTCTGGCGGCCGCTGCCGTGCGCAAGGTTCTCGAGGCGTACCGTGACGGCGACGCGCAGCGCGCGCATGAGGTCTGGAAAGATGACGTCATGCTCGATGAGGCATACACGAGTCTGTTCCGCGAATTGCTCACCTACATGATGGAAGACCCACGCAGCATTACCTCGTGCACGCACCTGCTGTTCATGGCCAAGAACATCGAACGCATCGGCGACCATGCCACGAACATCGCCGAAAGTGTGTGGTTCGTCGTCAAGGGTGAATCGCTGCAGACACCGCGGCGCAAAAACGACCTGACATCGAATGCGCAACTACCTAGGTTGGGTGTCTAAATACGGCCCGTAGATTTTGCGTTTGAATCAAACCCGATTCGATTAGGGCGCGGCTTGGATGAATGCTCTGATTCGTGAACGCCGAATCAGATGCGTAGCGTACGCTGACGCAAAGCCAGAGACAGCGAATATCGAACGCCCGCAATTGGCGATACCCATTTGAATTGCGAGTGATCGGTCCTGCCCGGTCAGCGACCATCGTCAATCGACGGTCACTTTCCTCCCCAAAGCGGATGTTCGCGAGCGTCAGCTTTCGGGAAGTCTATTCGCCAAGACGCTTCGCTACTCGCGTTCGATTGACTGTGTTGCTCGTTTTGGACTGACCAATCCCGGTTAATCGGAGAACCGCATCGGCATTTGGGTCGCCACGTTGTTCGGTGGTCAATGCGAAACGAGAAGCCTGATAAAATCAGAGCGAGCGTCAACAGGCGTACACTATTTCAAGGGTGTGGAGAGAGATTCATGCGCATCTTGATGAAATTGTCGCTAACGCTCTCGTTTTTCGTCTTTAGCAGCATTTACTCAGCCGCGCCGGCAACCCAATTGGTTGTGAACTGCGTGCCCTCGCCTGTGCCACCACCAAATACACAGTGTTTCAATCACGTTGTGGGGCAGCCGTTTACCTTTTGGGTCGCCGCCACTGATGCGAACTTTCAAATAGCGACGAGTTACACAGGTATGGTCCGCATTACGAGCAGTGATCCCACTGCGCCGCTTCCGCCCGACCATACTTTTACAGCCGCAGACGGTGGCATTTTCCAATTTTCATTTACGTTCAACTCCGTTACGACAGGAAGTGTTCCATCGCTGGAGACAATTTCCGCCAACGACACGGCAAATGCTTTGTTTGGAGTGCGCACGTTCTTCGTCTCGTTGGCGGCTGGAGCTGCGGCCGCCGCGCCTATTGACGCGACTACGTTGTCACTGCTTGCAGGTCTATTGTGCTTCGCAGTGCTCTATTCAAAGCATCGCACGATGCACTCAAGGATGAAATTCGGATGACTGGGAATAGATGATCGATGGGAAAGCGCAGAAGTGTGGCTGCCTCCCTGAAGTTGAACCTCCCTGCCGAACCTCAATTGAACCTCAGTCCATATCGGCGCATTGAAGTACTGTTTGATCCTCAGGTTTGACGATGCGGTTCACTGCCACACCGCCGGTAGCGGCTTTTGTGGTTCAAACTGGCATGGCGGTAGCGGTCTCGGGTCTAAGGCAAGTCACGTCTGACCGCTATTGGGTACCTGGACAGAGACTGCGCCTGTCTCAAAGTGGCCGCTATGTAAAGCTTTCCATAGCGGCCACTATGCATAGATCTCAACTATGCGTAGTTGCGCGTGTTGGGTTGGTGCCGGCCCTTTAGCGCCGGGCATTTGGGCCGGTAGGCACTTTACATAGTTACAGCGTTTCAAGAATCACATGAGCGAGTCCGGAACATGAAAACGGCGCAGCTGGGAGTCTGGCGCTTCCAGCCGGGCAAGTGCTTTCTCCTTCATCG
>JBDTLA010000153.1:0-24635 GCA_039935035.1 Rudaea sp.
GCGCTCCGCCACGCTCAACACGAACGGATCTGGATTGCTGTTACTTGCGTTTGGCCGGCGCCTTCTTCGCAGGTGCCTTTTTGGCTGGTTTCTTGGCGGGTGCTTTCTTTGGCGGTGCCTTGCCCGGAGTTTTCTTGGCGGGCGCTTTTTTCTTTGGGGCCTTAACCGCCTGATTATTGCAATACATCGTCTCGCGCACGCCCAGCAGCCCATCGATCGCCATGCGTTGCGGTTGCAGCAGCGCATTCTGAAGCGTCGATTCAATTTCTTCTTCGCGCATCATGCGCAGTAATTGCTCGCGGCTGGCATGGCGCAGCACGGCGTCGCGTCCGGCATTTTCCAAAAACCCGATGATGTTCGACATCGTATTCCCCTACGTTGGTTGGTGTGATGGATTGCGCCAAGCTGGCTGTCGCAACACCTTGGCCGGTTGGCTTGGCGATATTGCACCCAAACGGTGTCGATGGGCAAATAGGCGTCTGTGATGCTCTGCGGACTGGCGTGTAGCGAGCATTTTTCGGAAGGCGTGCAAAAGGCTTCGGTGTCAATCGGATGGCTTGCGTCGCGTTCGGCGGAGATTGAATGCTGCATGAGGCAGGCAGATCAGAGGCGCCCCCGTCCGCTCCACCACTTGCGCCTTCAAATCCAAACGTACTTGGTCAATTCACCCGCAAGCGCAGGTGGTGCGGAACCTTGCCCCGCAACGCAGGAAAAGATGAGTAGGTACACGCCTGCGCTTCTGGGGGGAATCTTCCAGCGCGCAGCGCCAGCTTCCTTTTTGCAGGGGTATTGCTCGCATTTGCTTCTCCCACAAAACGAGGAAGGTGCCGAAGGCGGAAGGGGGGCTATTCCCGGAAGTCCGCAGACACTGGCAAGTACGATGAAACGTCGATGTCACTCGCATTGATGTCAGGCGCTGGTACTTTCTGACACGTCGATGCCGGTATCAGGTTTACGTTGCTTCGCCTCGGCCCCGGCCCGGTGCACGACGACGCGGTTGCGGCCCGCGTGCTTGGCCGAGTAAAGCGCGTTGTCGGCGTGGGCGAGCAGGGTGGTGAGGTTGTAGCCGCAGACGGGTGTAGTGGAGATGCCAAAGCTTGCTGTAACTACTACGTCGTTCATCGCCTTCCCACCGGCCGATAACCCCGCGATGGCTTCGCGCATTTCGTTGGCGCGCTGCGCGGCGACGGCGGCGTTGCAATCGGGCATGAGGATCGCGAATTCCTCGCCGCCCAAGCGCCCGAACAGATCGATCGATTTCAATCGTTCCTTGCAGGCTGCGACCACGCGCTTGAGAGTGGCGTCGCCGGCGGCATGGCCGTGCATGTCGTTGACCGATTTGAAGTGATCCAGATCCATCGCCAGCACGCTGGCATCGCGCGCATTCTTCGCGCAGTAACGCAGACTTTCCTGCGCTGCATCGAAAAAGTGCTGGCGATTGCTGATGCCGGTCAAACCATCGCGCCGCGCCAGTTTCTGGAACTTGAGCTGTGAGAGCTTGGTACGGTAAGCCCAGCCAACGACGATGATCAGGCCAGCGAGCAGTAGCAGGATGTACAGACGCCGGGTCTCGGTCGACTTCTCGTCAACTTGCTGCGTCACCTGCAGCAGTTTGTTCTGTTCGTTGAGTGCATCGATCTGACGCTTCTTGTCCAGCACCTGTTGGTGCACCATCTGGTACGCGAGCGCACGCGCCGAGGTGTCGTTCAAATAACCCTTGTCGGCAGTCGCGTACTTTTCGTAATACGCCAGCGCGCCGGGATCATCGCCCTGGCGCTTGGCGATTTCGTAGAGCACCTTGTAGGCATCGGCTACGGATCTGGAAAACGTCTGCTTGATGCCGTAGTCGATTGCGCTTTGGGCGTATTCCCTGGCCTTAGCCAGATTATCGGTGAGCAGATAACAACGAGCCATCAGCGCGTGGAAATGCGATATGAATGCGGCTGAATGCGTGGTGATAGCTTCCTTGTCGTGGGCGGTGAGCAGTTGCAGTGCCGCGCCAGCGCTGCCCTTGGCGATTAAAAGTTGGGCCCGGAATGTTCGGATATTATTCGTGAACAGCGGATCACCTATGCGCTGGCACTCCTTGATGGCGTTGTCCAGGAGAGGATCGTTCTCGTGCAGTTTTCCCAGCCTGTACAAAGCTTCGATTTTCTGCGACGTGGCCTTGCAAGCGGCGCTTTTGTCGTTGCTATCAGCCAGCCAGCGGTCGGCATATTGGATGGCGAGATCGTATTGACCGGCCTGATTGTAGAGAATCGCAGCAACGCCGAAGCTGAAATTGCGCGCCATCTCGTCATGGACCTGCGACAGACCATCGAGCAATTTGCTCAGGTTCGCATAAGCATCGTCGTAATGTGTAGCGAGAGCTTGCGAATTGAGCAGGGTGATCAAGGCACGCGTGCGAATGGTCGCATCCTTCGTGCGGTCGATTACCTTCTTCAAGGCGGCGCTTGAAGTTTCATAGTGGCCTAGATAGACGGATTGCCAGCCATGCAGGTAATCCAGGTAATCTTGCTGCGCCGACGTCAACTGATCGGTTTCACTATCGAGTTGCTTGAGCAACCACAGGAATTCGGAATTGTTCGCGGTCTTGATCGCATCGGCTCGCTGCAACTGTTCGCCAGGATCGGTGGGTGCCGCGTGCCCGAACGTGCCCATCAGCAGCAGGGCTGCCGCAAGAACGCGCCGGGCAATCGCCGACGGGCGCGATTTGTTGGCGGACTGCATTGCGCGCTCGATATTGTTCGACGGCGATGCAGGAAGCGCGATTTATCGCTTACGCTTTGCCGGTGCCTTTTTGGCCGGCTTCTTCGCAGGAGCTTTTTTCGGCGGAGCTTTGCCGGGTACTTTCTTGGGCGGCGCCTTCTTCGGCGTTTTGACGGGGAGAACCATGCAATGCATCGTATCTCTCGCACCGAGCATGGCATCGATCCTCGACCGATCCTGATCCAGGAGTGCGGATCGTAGTGCGGGTTCAATCGTTTCGCGCGAAATGGCGAGCAGCAACTGTTCGCGGCTGGCATGGCGCAGTGCGGCGTCGCGTCCGGCATTCTCCAAAAACCCGATAACATTCGACATCGTATTCCCCTTCAATGGTTGATGTGATGGTTTGCGCCATCCTGGCCGCCACAGTGTCCTGATGCATTGCACGGTTTTCGTACCGCGCGAATGCTGCGCTTGGCTTTTCACAAATCCCAAGGCGTCGCACAAACGCGCTGCGATCACATTGGCTGGGCGATATTGCACCCAAACCGAATCAATGGGCAATGACTGGAACGCGGCGTCGATCAAAGCGCCCAGCGCTTCAGTCGCGTAGCCCTGCCCGCGCGCGGCGCGCAACAGCATCAAGCCGGCCTCGACACGGCAAGTCCGCGCCGAAAATCCACGGATCGAGCACAGCCCGATGCTACGTTCACTGCAGCCCTCGACGATGACGAAAAAATACGGGCCTCCGGTATTGCGTGCAGCGTTGATTGTTGCGCGCAAACTCCCCGCGGCTTGTGCGCTCGGCATCGGGCGTCCGATATGACGCATGGTTTCGGCGTCGCCGTAGAGATTGCGGAATAAGGCGAGATCGCGCATTGCCAGCGCACGCAGTCGCAGACGCGAGATGGCGATTGTGCGTGGAATCACGCCTGCGCCCGGTACAACTTTTCCAGTTTGCGCAGCATTGTCGTGTCAGGCACAAGTTTCTGCGCTGGCGCAATCACCAATGTATCCGGCGCTTCGATGTGCGCTGATGCCAACTTTCCCAGCGCGATGCGCTTTATGTGTGGCGCGTGGATGGGCAAGGTAGCGGCGCGGTATATGACAACCTTGTGGCTGAGCGGGTAGTTCTGCGCCAGCCGCTCCACCAATAGTTGCCGAAAGGCGCTGGCGGTCGCAGTCTGCGCCAGCGAACGGTCGCCGACTACGCCCACTTGCCACAGCACCAGGTACGCACTCGGATCGATACGGCGTTTGTAATACAGCAACTGGCTGGCTTCGTAGTGCTGACAGCCGACGGCGCCGGGATCGATGCCAAGATCGGCGTACAGACAATCTTCGGCCGAGATGCCCGGTTCCATGCGTGCGACGAAGCCTTCGTTGCGCGCAATCGCGATGGACTTGTGCGGTGCCCACGCGAACACGCCGGGATGTCCGTAGAACGCGGCGCAGACCTTCTTGCCCGCGCGAACTTGCGTCAGGATTGCATTGACCATTTCGCGATAGGTCTTGATGCGCGATTTTCCCTCGGCATACAGCGGTTGCAGGCTGCGCACGTCGGCATTCATCGACTCGATCCATTTTTCGACGATGCCATCGGATACCGCCATGAACACGACATCGGCCTGTTCGATGTAACTGCGCGCAAGCGGCGAAAGATGCGAGCCCAGCGTAATGCCGATGCCGACGCAGGCGAGGGAGCCGGTTTTGGGATTGGGTTTGGTGCTTGGTTTCAAAGCGAAGTGTCCGCGAAAAGTTTGTCGACCAGCCCAAGCATTTGTGGGTTGTTTCACCTGAGATGCTACCAGCAAGTGCGGGATTCTTGGTCGCGGTGATGCCGCTCGCAATGGCAGAGAAACTGCCTTCCAGGCATCGGAAGCGTCAACGTCGGGATATGGTTGGAATTTGCGTTACACTCTGCTTTCAGGGGTGGGGTTTCTTGATTCAATCCAGCATGAATGAAAAGCTGCGTCGGCGGCGTTTCCGGAAATGCCAGGGTTATCTATATCTTCATTAGGAGCGTAATCCATGAATTCGCGTCAATTTTCGCGGCGGCCGCTAGCGCTTGCCGTAGCAGCGTTGGTTGTGGCCAGCGGCATGTTTTCTGAATCCACGTACGCCATTGCACCGGTGTTTCTCGACGGCGTGCGTCAGCCGGCACCAGAGGCTAACGTCATAGGTGCTACTCACGGGCAGCCAGTTCGCTACATCGTGCGTTTCCAGGAGCTGCCCTTGGCGCTCTACAACGATGGGCTCGCCAAAAATCCGGCCAATGCCGTCAGCGGCATCGCCAGCATACCGAACAAGACGATGAAGAGTGGTCGCGTTCGCCTAGATGTAAAAAGTAGTCAGGCGCTTGCTTACGTCAATTACGTCAAGCAACAGCAAACCCGCCATCTGAGCGATATCGCTGCTGCAATTGGTCAAGCGCCCGTCGTGCTGCATATGATGCAGCACGCGTTGAACGCGGCTGTGTTGAAGCTGACGGCAGCGCAAGCAGACAAGATCGCCAAGCTTGCCGGCGTCGTCGCGGTAGAGCGCGATCGACCGCATCAACTCGCCACCGATATTGGCCCGGGTTTCATTGGCGCGTCCTCCATCTGGTGGGGCACCCCGGCCGGCCAGGACACCCTGTTTGCCAACGGTTTCGAGGCCACACCAGGCTATCGCGGTGACGGCATGGTAATCGGCGATATCGACACCGGCTACAACAGCATGAGCCCCTCGTTCCAGGCGACCGATTCCAGCGGATACACCATTACCAATCCACTGGGTAGCGGCAATTACATTGGCCAATGCAACGTGGCGAACATCAGCCGGGCCGGTTGTAACGACAAGGTCATCGGCGTTTACGACATGATCAACCTGACTGGCGGCGGTACGACCTTTTCGGTCGAAGACACGCAAGGTCACGGAAGCCATACGGCCAGCACGGCCGCTGGCGACGCGCGCATGGCGACGCTGTCTGGCTACACCGCGCCGATTTCCGGCGTTGCGCCGCACGCAAATCTGGTCATCTATTACGCGTGCTCGCCGGATAAGACCGTGGCGTGCTCAAGTGCAGCAACGGCCGGGGCGGCCGATCAAGCGGTCGCGGATGGCATCGTCGACGCCTTGAACTACTCGATCAGCGGCGGCGACGATCCGTGGAACGACGCCACTTCACTGGCGTTCCTCGCGGCCTCGGATGCGGGTATTTTTGTGGCTGCTGCAGCCGGTAATACGGGTGCCAGCGCGCCTAATCAGGTGCCCGGTACCGCCAACCATTGGGAACCCTGGGTTGCAACCGTTGCCGCAGGCACCCATACCGGCGGCCCAATCGGCTTCCAGTTGAGCGTCAATGGCGCCGGTGCGCCGGGTCCAATCCCGCTGACTCCCGCCGCGTCCGGTACCGGACTCAGTGCTCCCGCGACAAACGAACCGATCATCGTCAGCCCCACTTACGGAACAGCGGGAGACGCCTGCGTCGCTTTCGGCGCGGGAACGTTTACCGGTGGGCTGGCTTTGCTAACCTATGATGGTACCTGTGGCACCAACACGATGGCCGGCAGAGCCATCACGGCGGGAGCCGACTATGTGTTGATCGTCGCCAACACCGACGGCGGTTTCATCAGCGGCGCAAATAAGCCGAAACCGGTATTTACCACGGGCCTGACAATTGGCAACGCCCTGCAGGCGTTTGCAAGCGCCAATTCCGGCACCACAGGAAACATCAGTTACCCGGCATCGCGTTTGCCGGTGCAGCCTGATGAATTGGCAGACTTCAGCCTGCTTGGCCCGACCAAGATCGACATGATCAAGCCGGACCTGCAAGCGCCTGGCGTCTCCATTCTTGCCGCGGTCGCCAATGACGGCTCGGCCAACGGACCAAATCTGGTCGCGCTGTACGACGGCACCTCGATGGCGACGCCGCATACCACCGGTTCCGGTGCGCTGATGCTGGGCTTGCATCCTGGCTGGACGCCGGCGGAAGCCAAGTCCGCGCTGATGATGACCGCGAAAGAAGCGGGCCTGACCAAGGCCGATGGTTCCACGC
This sequence comes from Rudaea sp., assembly GCA_039935035.1. Lineage (GTDB taxonomy): Bacteria > Pseudomonadota > Gammaproteobacteria > Xanthomonadales > Rhodanobacteraceae > Rudaea. Next base: position 6,746 of record JBDTLA010000153.1, read on the forward strand.
CGAGCGATTATTTCGACCGCGGCTCCGGACGCATCCAGGACTTCATCGCCAGTCGGGCGGGGTTGATCCTGAATGAAACGGGCCTCAACTTCGCTAATGCCGATCCGGCCTTCGGCGGCGATGTCGGTGCGCTGAATATCGCCAGCATGCAAGCATCGGATTGCGTCACGGTAAGCGGTGCCACCAGCTCGCCGAGTTGTGCGTTCACGCGCAAATTCCGTAGCACGCAGGATCATGCCGTGACCTGGACAGCTTCGTTCTCCGGCGATGTCACGGCCACCGCGACGCCGTCGAGCTTCCCGGTAGGTGCCAACGCCAACAGCCAGCCGATACACATCGATGTTGACGCAACGGCCTATAACGCCGACGGTGCATTCCACTTTGGCGAAATGCTTTTGACACCCAGCGACCCGTCACTGACGCCGCTGCATTTGCCAATGGCGATTCGCGTACCACCGCCAGCCATCGCGGCCGCACCGTCTCCACTGGCGATCGGTATCGCGTCCCCCGCTACGTCGGGCAGTTCCACGCTGACCGTGTCGAACATCGGCGGTCCGACACTGAATGTCAGCAACACCAACGACACCACGACGGCATTTGCGCCGTACGTGCTGCTCGATCAAGCCAGTCAGGGAAATTTCGGCGATTTCAGCGACTATTTTCTCGATTTTTCCGAGGGAATCTATGTGGCGGACGATTTCCAGACGAGTGACCCAACCACGAACCTGAGCAAGCTGGTGTTCCCGGGCTTCGTGACCAAGGGCGCCAGTCTGGCTGGATATGCTGGAAACCCCGTCCATTTCGAGATCTATGCGGATATGGCCGGCACACCAGTTGGTAATCCCGAAACCGTCGCACCAAGTTACGTGTGGAACTTCGTCGCGACCATTGGAACCACTGCGGGACTGAGCGTTGACGGAAACACCATCAGTATCGACTTGAACGCGGCGGGAGCCTCAGCCACGACACTTGCCCCAGGCAGATACTGGATGGTTGCGTATCCTGAAACCGCGTACGCCACCGGCGGCTGGGCGCAATTCGAGTCGACATCGACGTTTGGCTATAACGCGCACGTCATTAATCCGCAGGGAAGCTTCGGCATTGGCACAGTCTGGCTCGATAACACCGATCCGACGAATGGAGATATATACCCCGGAATGGCCATGCACATCGAAGCGATGGTGCCATGCGGTGCGACTTGGTTGAGTACATCGCCTGGGTCGTTGATGTTGGACGGGCATCTGTCAGCACCGGTAACCGTCACTGCCGATAGCACCCAGTTCCCGGGAGCCGCCAGTTCCGCGTCGGCCTATCTTTGCCTGGATAGCAATGATGCGGCCCACCCGGTCTATGTGGTACCGGTGACGGCTACGGTGACTCCGTAAACTGAGGCCGATGCGTTGCAATGCGCCACTCGATATGATTGAAGTTGCGCGGCGCAATGCAACACCGCAGTGACGTTCGTCCCCTCAGCGGCTGCAACGCCGCTGAGGGGCCCGCCAAGTTCCAATGCAACGTCTGTATTGCGAGAGCAACCGATTGATCTACCTCAAGCCCGACCAATGTCGGGCTTTTTCTTTGTTGTGACCATCGACGTGGCGCCGCTGAATCAGCCATGCCTGCCGCGCACTGACGTTGCGTGGCCAAGCCGGCGCCGATGTCAACGTGGTCATCGCCAAGTCTTAAAGATCGATGGCGTGCCAATCAGTATTTGGCCAGTTCTGGTGGGACTGAAGCGCTTGGGATCGCCCGATCCATGTGGTCGCGGTGACGGCAAATGCGGAGTAGCCGGTCGGCAGTTTTCGCGGCTTTGGCACAGGCCGTTGAAAATGGTTGCAGGCGTGCAACGATCAGACACTTTAGTTTTCCACGAGTGCGCTCAGTACGAAGAACCGCCCAGCTCGCGATAGCGAACAAACACTTGGCGCGCTTCGTCGCGCAGGATGTCGCGCTTGACCTGCACACCACGCTTTTCAAGTTCGCCGATCCAGTCGGCGGGGAGCGGGCCTTCGTCGAATTCGCTGAGTTCTTCAACGTCTTCCGAGCGCGCGCCAATCAGCAACTCGTCGACGCCGGCCCAGACGGTGGCACCGTAGCATTGGCAGCACGGTTGCGCACTGGTGGCGAGGACAAAACGTGCGCCGTCTTCGTTCAGCCGAAAGCGTTGCAGGCGCTGCTGGGCGAGCATGTAGGCCATCATCTCGGCATGCGCAACCGAGCAGCTTTGCGGCACGACACGATTCACGCCGACCGAAACCAATCGGCCTTCACCCGTGAATACGGCCGCGCCAAATGGGCCGCCGCCACGGTTTTCCACATTGCCTCGGGCCAGTTCGATGGCGAGTTTCACGCGCGATTCGTCATCGGCATACACGCGCGTTTCATCGATACCTTCGCGCAGCCAGAGCGGCAGGGTGAGATGCAGTTGAGCTGGCAGCATGATGTCGTTCCTACTTCGTGGCGACTTTGAGCCACGAATCGCGCAGCGTCGCGGTGCGATTGAATACCGGATTGGCGGACGTGTGATCGTAGCGATCGGCGACGAAATAGCCAAGGCGTTCAAACTGACACACGGATTCGGGTTTTGCATTGGCCAAGTCGGCCTCGATGTAGGCGTCGACAACTTTGCGCGAATCCGGATTGATGCGATCGCGATAGGTTTTGCCGTCGCTGTCGTCGTCCGGGTCGGGCACATTGAACAGGCGGTCGTACAGGCGCACTTGCGCACGCACGGCATGTCGCGCGCTAAGCCAGTGGATCGTGCCTTTCACCTTGCGATTGGCACCCGGCTGGCCGTGGCGTGTGTCTGCATCGAGCGTGCAGCGCACGTCGATCACGTTGCCGTTTGTATCTTTTTCCACTGCTTCGCATTTCACGATGCCAACGCCGCGCAGGCGCACTTCGCCGCCGGGCACGAGGCGATGGAAACCCTTCGGCGGCACTTCCATGAAATCGTCGCGCTCGATCCACAGCTCGCGTGAAAACGCGACCTCGCGTGTGCCAAACGCTTCGTTCTTCGGATGATTGGGGAAGTTGAGTGTTGCAACGTGATCGTCGGGCACGTTGGTAATGGTCATCTTGAGCGGATCAAGCACGCCCATTCGACGTGGCGCGCTCGCGTCGAGCACATCGCGCACGCAGCCTTCGAGCACGCCGAATTCGATCGTTGAATTCTGTTTGGTCACGCCGGCACGCTCCCAGAAAGCGCGGATCGCCGCTGCCGGGAAACCGCGGCGTCGCACGCCAGAAAGCGTGGGCATGCGCGGATCGTCCCAGCCGTCGACGAGCTTTTCGTTGACCAGTTCCATGAGCTTGCGTTTGCTCATCACGGTGTAGTCGAGGTTGCCACGCGCGAATTCGATTTGGCGCGGCGTGCTCACGTCGGCTTTCAGTCCGGCATCGAGCAGCGGCTGCACCAGTTCTGGATGATGCGGCAGATCGATCTGCGCCAGGCACCAGTCGTACAGCGGCCGGTGATCCTCGAATTCCAACGTGCACAGAGAGTGCGTGATGCCTTCGACTGCATCGGAAATGCAGTGGGCGTAGTCGTACATCGGGTAGATCGGCCACGCATCGCCGGTGTTCTGATGCGCCACCTTGCGGATTCGATACAACGCCGGGTCGCGCAGGTTGATATTGCCGCTGGTCATGTCGATCTTCGCGCGCAGGGTTTTCGCGCCATCGGCAAATTCGCCTGCGCGCATGCGGCCAAAAAGGTCGAGGTTTTCGTCGATGCTGCGATCGCGATAGGGTGAATTGCGGCCCGGTTCGGTCAAGGTTCCGCGGTATTCGCGCACTTCGTCGGCGCTCAGGTCGCAGACATAAGCTTTGCCATCAAGGATCAATTTTGCTGCACACAGGTAGAACACCCCGAAATAATCCGAGGCGTGGCGAAGTGCGTCCCAGTCGAACCCAAGCCAGCGCACGTCGTTCTTGATTGCTTCGACGTATTCGGGGTCTTCGCGCGATGGATTCGTGTCGTCAAAGCGCAAGTGGCAGACACCGCCGAAATCAGCCGCGATACCGAAGTTCAGGCAAATCGATTTGGCGTGACCCAGATGCAGGTAGCCGTTGGGCTCCGGAGGAAAGCGCGTGATGACGCGGCTACCAGCGGTGCTTTCGTTGGCAACGATCTGGCGGATGAAGTTGGTGCTGGCGGTCGGGGCGTCGGTCATGGGGTTGGCGTGGGAGTCAATGGGCAAGTGTAGTGGTTGGTAGACGAGGAAACTCAAGACGCGCCACAAAGTACATCAAGGCTTCATCCCGGCAGGGTCGAGGCCGCGACAGCGGCCAAGGGGAATCCAGACGCCAGGGAAGGCAACGTAGTCGAACAGGTCCGGGCCAGATTTGCATCCATGCACTCTGGATTCCGGCATTCCCTGCCGGAATGACGGCGATCTTTTTGGTCTGAGGGTCGTGACAACTTGTACAAGTTTACCGGTGCGGCCGGGGAAAGCGAAGATTTGGCGGGTTCTTGGTAGGGATCGCGGGGCATGGGACAATCCCAGATCTTGATTCGCGCAGGCAAGCAGGCACACCAAAATGCTGCATGGAAAGAAAATCGCCGTCGTCATGCCTGCGTATCACGCCGAGCGCACGCTGGAAGCATGTTACATCGCGATTCCGCACGACATCGTCGATACGGTGCTTTTAGTCGACGATGCCAGCGACGATGCGACCTTGGCCGTGGCAAAGCGCCTCGGAATCCAGAGCCACCGCCACGCGCAAAATCGCGGCTACGGCGGCAACCAGAAAACCTGCTATACGCTGGCATTGGAAGCTGGCGCGGATATCGTGGTCATGCTGCATCCGGACTATCAGTACGAACCCCGCCTGATCACCGCGATGGCAGCGATGATTGCATCGGATGTGTACGACGTGGTGCTGGGCTCGCGCATTCTCGGCAAGACTGCACTAGCCGGCGGCATGCCGCGCTACAAGTACATTTTCAATCGACTGCTCACGTTTGCGCAGAACGTGCTGGTCGGTGCGAAACTCTCGGAATTCCATACCGGCTATCGCGCGTTCTCGCGGCGCGTGCTGGAAACGTTGCCGCTCGCGGCCAACTCGGATGATTTCGTCTTCGACAATCAGATGCTGGTGCAGGCACTGGCGTTCGGCATGCGCATCGGTGAAATTTCCTGCCCGACGAAATATTTTCCGGAGGCCAGCGAAATCAGTTTTCGGCGCGCGTTGCGCTATGGCTTGGGCGTACTAGCGACCAGCATCAGCTACCGGATGTGGAAGTGGAAGCTGCGCAATCCGCAGTTTCTGTCGACGCAGACGCGCTGGCGGTTGCCCGAATCGGCCGACCAGAGACCATCGAATTGAACGCAGCAATGCGGCGTCGGCTTGAAAGCATTTTCGGCTGGCGCGGATTGCTCGCGCTGGCGCTGGGCATTGGCATTTTCCTGCGCTGGTATCAGCTCGGCACGCAGGTTTTGCTCGACGATGAATGGCATGCGATCCACGAGTTGCTTAATGCTGGCGCTCGCGACATCGCTACCCATTTCGGGATTGCCGACTACAGCATTCCGCTGACCTTGTATTACCGCTTCCTGTATCTGCAGGGCGGCCTGACCGAGTGGGGCATGCGCATGCCGGTCGTGTTGTGCGGCACGGCGTTGCTGGTCATCGCTCCGTGGCTGCTGCGCCGCTGCGCCGCGCCGATGACGCTTGCGATATGGACCGGGTTGCTGGCGATATCGCCAGTGCTGGTGTATCTGAGCCGCACTGCGCGGCCCTATGCGATCACCAATTTACTCGTCTTCGTCGCGATCATCGCGATCCGTGAATGGTGGTTGCGACGCGAACATCGCACGCGCTGGGCCGTCGTCTACGTTTTTTGCACGTTTCTCGCGGGTTGGCTACATCTGCTGACGCTGCCGTTTACCTTGCTGCCATTCGTCATTTTTGGGTTGAGCGAGTTGCGCCATGCGTTCGGTGCAAAGCGCGTCGATGCCTGGCGGCGGATCGGCCAATTGGTATTGATGGGATTGCTGACGGCGTTGCCACTGGCCGCTGCGGTGTTGCCGCCGATATTGAGCGACTGGGGCGCGCTGGTGGGAAAGGCTGGCGCAAATGCCGTGACTTTGACCAGCTTCTACCGTACCTGGCTCATGTGTTTCGGCATCGCCAGCCCGTGGATACTCGGCTCAATCCTGGTGCTGTGTGGAATCGGTGTCGCCGCGTGGTGGCGACGCGATGCCGCTTTCGTCGTCTATGTTGGCGCGATCGTGATCGTTACCACGGCGGTCATCGCACTGGCGCATCCGGCGTGGATACAGCATCCTGGTGTGTACGCACGCTACCTGCAGCCGGCGCTGCCATTTGTGTTGTTGTTTGTCGCTGAAGGTTTTGCGTGGATCGTGAAGCGCTTGTGGCCGGTGTTGCAGGCCACAATCGCGCTGCTCGCGCTGGCTGGGTTGTATTGCGCCGGGCCGATACCGGGCTACATCTACAACCCGGACCAGTTCATGGGTCATCCGTATTTCCAGTTTGATTACGGTCCGGCGCACAATGTTTATCGCACTCTTTTCCCGGATGGGCCGATTTCGCCTTTCTATCGGGACCTTGCCAAACAGCCGCCACGCAGCTTTACCCTCATCGAAGCGCCGTGGTCGATGTACACCTACCACGATCCGCTTCCGATCTATCAGAAAATTCACCGCCAGTACGTCAAGGTCGGCATGCTCGTGCCGTTGTGCGGCATACCCGACTACAACGATTTTCCGCCGAATGGGGGCATCAAACTTACCCAGTTCGTGTACGTTTCGACCATGTTCAATGGCGACAACCATGGAGCTGATTTCCTCGTGATTCATCGGCACCCCTGGCCATCGACCCTGGCGACTGAAAATACATGGCCCGACATTGGCGTTTGCCTGAAACAGATTGAGGGGCATTTCGGTGCGCCGGCGTATCGCGATGATGAGGTCGTGGTGTTTGCGTTGTCGGCGAAGGGCAAGGCGGTAATCCAGGCAATGCGACTTGACTCTGGTGCGAAGTGAGACCGGAAGATGTGGAGATGGAGAGCCAGAGTCTCGTTTGCTCGTCATTGCCGCCTGCGCGGAAATGACGAATTGCTTTTGACCTTCCCGATTCCCTGATTCCCGAACACCGCCCCTTTACCACTCCCGCCAATTGGAATAGCGTGGTGGGCAGCAATCCCAAATCGCCCGCCCCATGAAAATCGTCTACGAAGCCGAAAACATCATCGACGCCAATCTGGTAAAGAACGTACTGGAAGCAGAAGGCATTCCGGTTTTCATCAGCGGGCAATACCTCACCGGGGCGATTGGCGAGCTGCCGCCGATGGGGTTGGTCAATGTGATGGTGCCGGATAGCGAATGGCCGCGGGCGCGGGAAATTGCGCAGCGTATCGATGCGCAATTGTCCGAGCATCGCGCGGCGCCGGATCGCGGCGAGGATTGGCTGCATGAACCTGTGTGAGAGTCCCAATGTCTCAAATTCCTGTCCTTGTCATCGGTAGCAAGAATTATTCCTCGTGGTCGCTGCGGCCGTGGTTGCTGCTGCGTGTGTTCGAGCTTCGCTTCGAAGAAATCAAATTGCCGCTGGACACGCCCGAGTTCTACTCGCGCATTCGCGAATACTCGCCGACCGGCCGCGTGCCGGTGCTTCACGATAGGGATGTCCGCGTGTGGGATTCGCTGGCGATTGCCGAGTACGCGAACGAGCGCTGGCTTGGCGGCCGCGGCTGGCCTGCGGATATCACTGCACGCGCGCTGGCACGCGCAATCAGTGCGGAAATGCATTCGGGCTTTATGGCCCTGCGCAATGAGTTGCCGATGAATTGCCGCAAGCGGGTGAGTAATCATGCGATCAGCGCCGATGCGCAACGTGATGTCGTGCGGGTCAAGGCGATCTGGCGCGAGGCGCGTGAGCGCTTTGGCGCGGATGGGCCGTTCCTGTTCGGCGCATTCGGCATTGCCGACGCGATGTATGCCCCGGTCGTGCTGCGCTTCATCAGCTACGGCGTGACGCTGGACCGGATCGAGCGCGCGTATGCCGACGCGATTCTGGCCTTGCCTGCGCTGCGTGAGTGGCTGGAGGAAACCGTCAACGAGCCACTGGCACCGTTGCACGAACAGTCAGCGTAACCGAGGCGGGCGCACGCGCAGCCCAGCTGCTGGAAATTGCGCGCTACATCCGCGACGCGCCAAATTTTCCCAAGCCTGGCATCGCGTTCAAGGACATAGCAGCGTTGCTCGCCGATGCGCAAGCCCGGCAAGATGCTGGTGCCCGCGATCGCGGCGGATTGCGCCCTGGAATACGGCGCCGATCGATTGGAAATTCAGGTCGACGCCATGCAAAGTGGCGCGTGCGTGGTGCTGGTTGACGATTGAAACCGGCGGCTCGCTGCTGGCCGCGTGTGAGCTGATTGCGTCGCTCGGTGTGCAACTGGTTGCGGCAATCATCGTGGTCGAGCTGGGTTTGCTCGATGCGTGCGCTGGCCGGCAGATGTGACGTTACCTGGCTTGATTCGCTGCTGGCTACCATTTAAGTCAATGAATAGACGTCTAAACGTCTTGACGTCCAAAATGTAATCGCTTACGATTCGCCTCCACACGAGGGAGGTGGTTCATGAGTGCGACTTTATCGCCACTGCGGCGCACGGTAACGCAAGACCTGGTTCAATGGCGTTCTGGCGTTCTGGCGCTGCCCGAAGCGTTCGAGCTTGACTCCGGTCAGGTCTTGCGCGATGGCAGCCTTGCCTGGCAGTGCGTCGGGCCGGAAACCGCGCCGTTGGTCCTGGTGCTTGGCGGCATTTCCGCCGATCGACATTGCTGTGCTGAAGACGGTTCCGGCTGGTGGCAAAGCCAATGCGGGGTAGGGCGTGCGCTGGACTGCCGCCGATTCCGCCTGCTCGGCATCGACTGGCTTGGCGGCAGCGGCGATTCCAGCGACGCGAGCGATCCGCAGGATCTACTCGAAATTTCAACGGCCGATCAGGCTCGCGCCTTGTTGTTGTTGCTCAATCGGATCGGGGCAAGCCAGGTGCATCTGCTCGTGGGTGCTTCGTATGGCGGCTCGGTTGCCCAGCATCTGGCCACGTTGCTGGGTTCGCGCCTGCGCCACCTGGTCGTGTTGTGTGCGGCGCATCGCTCGTCGCAATTCGCGCTGGGGTTGCGCGATATTCAGCGCGCGATCCTTGACCTGGACAGCGACAGCGACGCCGCGTTGGCCGTGGCCCGCTCGCTGGCGTTGCTGGGATACCGCACGCCGGAAGGGCTTGAACAACGATTTGCCAATGGCGATGTGCTGGGTTGGCTGGTGCATCACGGCGAGACGTTTGTGCAACGTTTCAATGTCGATGCCTATCGTTGCCTCGGCGCATCGCTGGATACGCATCGTATCGATCCGGCCAGCATTCGCGTGCCGACGACCTTGTTTGGTGTCGTCGAAGATTTGCTGGTGCCGCGTTCCCTGCTTCGCGAATTCGCCGATTACTGCGGCAGCGAGTGCGAGCACGTCGAGGTGTCGTCGGTGTACGGACACGACGCGTTCCTCAAGGAAGAATCAGTCGTTTCAAAACTTTTGTCGTGTGCGTTGGAGAATGAAGTATGAGCCGCGATGTTGCTACCATTGCCGTACGTGCCGGAGTCGATGCCGATAGCGCATACGGCTCGGTCATGCCACCACTGTATCTTTCCACCAATTACAGCTTTGCCGATTTCGGTGAGAAGCGCGCATACGACTACTCGCGTTCGGGGAATCCCACGCGTGACCTGTTGGCCGAAGCGCTGGCCGAACTCGAATGCGGCGTTGGCGCGGTCATTACCGCATCGGGCATGGCAGCGATTTCATTGCTGACGGCGCAATTGCGTCCCGAAGATTTGTTGATCGCGCCGCACGATTGCTACGGTGGTAGTTATCGCCTGTTCAAGGTCCAGGCCGAACGCGGTTTGTACCGCGTGGCGTTCGTGGATTTCGGCGATCGCGCGGCGTTGGCGGCAGCACTTGGCGAAAAGCCGAAACTGGTGTGGATCGAGACGCCGAGCAATCCGTTGCTGCGCATCACCGATATCTCCGCAGTCAGTCGCTTGGCGCATGCCGTCGGCGCACTTGTCGCGGTTGACAACACGTTTCTGTCGCCGGCGTTGCAGCGTCCAATACTACTCGGTGCCGACATTGTGGTGCATTCCACGACGAAGTACCTCAACGGCCACTCCGACGTTGTCGGTGGTGCGGTGATCTGGAAAGACGCAGCCGTTGGCGAACAGATTCGCTGGTGGTGCAATTGCCTGGGCCTGGCCGGTGCGCCATTCGACAGCTATCTGACATTGCGTGGACTGCGCACCTTGCGCCCGCGCCTGATGGCGCACCAGGAAAACGCCGATGCGCTGGCGCACTTGCTCGTGCACCATCGTGCCGTCGAGCATGTGTATTTCCCGGGCCTGCCGACACATCCTGGCCACATACTTGCCGCGCGCCAGCAGGATGGTTACGGCGCAATGCTGAGCTTTGATCTGGCCGGTGGCGAAGACGCTGTCAGGGCGTTTCTCGAGGGCCTGCATTGTTTCACGTTGGCCGAGTCGCTCGGTGGCGTCGAAAGCCTGGTTGCGCACCCGGCCACGATGACCCATGCCAGCATGGATGCTGCTGCCCGCAAGCGAGCCGGAATTGGCGACGGTTTGCTGCGCTTGTCCGTCGGTATCGAATCGGCGCAGGACTTGCTGGCCGATATCCAGTCCGCCTTGACGCGTGCCGATATTGCGGTGCGCGAATTGGCGTAGCGCATTGCTGATGAGGGCGCGCGCGCATTTTTTGGGTGCTGCGGTGGTGTGACGCAGTACACTTGGGTTTCGCGCGCGAGCGCAGCCGCCTTCGAGGGTTCGATGAAAGTTGTGCTGGCATTGGCGGTTGCGCTGTTCACCGTGTCTGCCGTTGCGCAGCCGCCGGTGAGCGGTCGCGTAGTTGAAAGCGGCGACTTCGCCGATGCGCAGTCGCAGCAATGGCGCGAGTCCGAACAACTCGCGACGCAGCGCAATGTGATGCAGCTGCGCAGCCGTGGAATACTTGCTCGGGCCAAAGTGCTAAGCGATGTAGCCGACCTGCAATGGCCGCTGAAGCCGATTGACGGTTTCGACCAGTTCGATTACCACGGCGTCTCCAACTACGTCGACCACGACACGCGCTTCCCCGGCTTCGTGCAGGATTATTCCTGCGGCACGCGCAGCTATGATCTTGCCAACGGCTACAACCACGCTGGCACCGATTATTTTCTTTGGCCGTTTCCATGGCTGATGATGGATCAAGGCCAGGTTCGCATCGTGGCCGCAGCGTCCGGCACGCTTATCAACAAGGCCGACGGCAACTTCGATCGAGACTGCGCCATCCAGAGCAATACCAACTCCAATCCGAATTTCGTCGAGATCCTTCAGGACGACGGGCTATACGCGCTATACCTGCACATGCGCAATGGCTCGGTCACGCCGTTGCCGATCGGCGCACGAGTCGCCGCCGGCGATCAGCTTGGTCTGGTCGGAAGTTCCGGAAATTCCAGTGGGCCGCACATGCATTACGAGCTGCGCGATGCCAACGGCGCCGTTGTCGACCCGCGTCACGGCCAATGCAATGCGGAACCGGATCGCTGGGCGGTATTCCAGCCTTACGAAGATCCACACATCGACACGCTGAGCACGCATTCGGCCGAGCCAAACCAGATCGTCTGCGGTTATGTTGGCGGCAAGAATTTCGATGATGCGCCGCATTACCAAAGCCAGTTCGCGCCCGGCGATACGTTCTGGGTATTTGCTTCGTATCGCGATCAGCGTGTCGGCGAAGTGACTGACTTCAGCATTCAGCGGCCGGATGGCAGTGCGTTCACGCAATGGAATTTTGACCTGGCCGACGAGAACGAGCCGAAACCGTTTTATGCCGGCACGGCGTTTGATTGGGAATTCACCCTGCCAGCCGATGCACCGACAGGCACGTGGACAATCGCGGCAATGTTTCAGGGCCAGCAGTACGCGCGAAAGTTCGAGGTCGGTTCATCAAGCTTGCGCGCGAACCTGGATGCTGTGGATCGGTCGCGCACGCAAATTGCGTTGGATGCACAGCGTTGTCGGGTCGTGGAAGGAAAGTCGCCACCGGATGGTTGCAAGTAGCCGATCAATCGCGCGGTGCAATAGCGAAATGTTCGATCCAGGCCAATTCGCAGGCGCCGTCGCCGCTGTCGCTGCGGGTGAGCGAGCTTCTCCATTTGCCACCGTTGGGCCAAACGGCTTCAACCAGATAGCCATCGAAACTGATCACATCGCCGACACGTGCTCGCGCAAGCTCGCGGGCAACTGCGGCGTCGGCCGGAATCAAGTGCATGTTCGAGCTCGACTCGACGATTTCGCGCAGCGGAATCGGAAATTCCTTGGCGCGCCAATAATAGAAACGTCCCGATTAGGAAATGTCCACTTTGTCCAGAATGGAACTATCCGACATGCGCTGCCAACCTAACGCCAGATCGGTCGGTGAAATCTGCGCGGGTGTGTCCCAGCGGTAATCTGCGCGCGAAAGCACGCGCGCAGATAGCGAGAATTTCGCTAGTGGCTTGATGGCGATTTTGCCCTTGTGCAGTTTTGGCGGCGCGGAGTCCAGCGGTTCCTGCAACGGTGCCTGGACGACCAGTTCGCCGGGCAAGTGCAGAATCGGCCGATGCCCGCGTTGACACAGCGCCAGCAGCGCGAGTGCGGCCAGCAGCCACAGCCAGCGCGGCGAGAAATTCAATCGAGATCTTCCGCCAATGCCTTGCGCACGTTCTCAGGTAGGGTAACCGCGTGCGTGTACACCGGGTGATCCACGCGCAGCATGACGTTGGCGCTGCGTTTGAATTGCGCGGCGTGCTCAGCGCTCAACTCAAAGCGCAGGAAATGTACGGCCGACGTTTTCTCGTCAGTGCTGCGCTCAAGGTCTTCATCGGCGATGGCAACGACTGGTGCCAGGTCGCCAACGACCAGCGAAACGACGCGCTCGATTCCGTGCAGTTCAACCAGCTTGCGTGCGCGTTCTTCCGGGTCTGGAAATTCGATCAGCATCGTTGCCTTGAGGTTGCTGCCATCCGGGATCAGCGCATTGTAAGTATCGAGTTCATCCTGGATACCGGCCGCCTCGAAGATACGTTCGACGCGCAACATTTCCTGAATCTGGTATTGCACGGTCAGGCGATCCTCGAACAGCAGCGTCAAATGCGGTCCGACATGCAGCTTGCGCGCCTGTTTGTGCGCGAGCACGCGGGTGCGGAACGCGGCGCGTTGGCTTGCATAGTCTTCAAGTTTCAGCAAATCGTCCCGAGTGAGTTTGTTCATTGCAAGACTATTCCTGATTTCGAGATAAAAAGGCCTCCGGCAACCGGAGCGGCTGGCTGGTTTTATCCCTCCCGTTGAACGGGAAGGAGTGAGGTCAAATTCCGTAGGCCATGCGCAGCAATCCGATCGGGCTCTCCGCCGGCGGCTTGTCGCCGAGACCATGCGCGATGTGGCTGGCTGCCATCGGGCAGTCGCTGGCGAAGTGCATCGGTTCGATTTTTGCGACGCGTGATTCCACTGGTTTGGCGATCTGGCGCGAGAATTCATACGTCTTGTGCTTCACGCCGTACGTGCCGTCATGGCCGGAACAGCGCTCGATCATCTGGATGTCGCTGTCGGGAATCAGCGCCAGCACATCTCGCGTTTTCGGGCCGATGTTCTGCACGCGCTGATGGCAGGGCGCGTGATAAGCGACCTTGCCGAGGCTGCGCTTGAATTGCGTTTTGAGCAAGCCGGCCTGGTGACGCTGCCACAGGTATTCGAACGGATCGAAGATGTGGCGCTTTACCAGTTGCACGTCTTCGTCGTCAGGAAACATCAGTGGTAGTTCCTGCTTGAACATCAACACGCACGAGGGAATGGTTGCGGTGATGTCCCAGCCATCGCGAATGGCGGCGGCGAGTACGGGAATGTTCTGGTTTTTATACTTTTCCACCGTATCCAGGTCGCCCAGTTCTAGTTTTGGCATGCCGCAGCACACTTCGCGCTCAATGAGTTTCACTGCGATGTCATTGTGCTTGAGCACGGCGGCGAGATCTTCCACGGGGCCGGGCAGGGAATAGTTGCAATAGCACGTTGCGAATAACGCAACCTTGCCGCGCGTGCGTCCGGCCGGTTGTGGTTCTCCGCGACCGTCCAACGACTTGAGGCGCTTGCGCGCGGTGTTCGAGGTGTAGGTGGGTACGCGCGCGCGTTGGTCCACACCAAGCGTCTTTTCTAGCAGCTTGCGCCCACCGGAACTTCGATTCAGGGCATTCACTGCCTGGACCACGACCGGAATCGTCGACAGCTTCCCGACCGCATTTGTTGAGGAAAGAATCTTCGCACTTGTCTTGGTTTCGCCGCGTTTGTGCGCGGCGGCCTTGGCGCGCAACATTACATGCGGGAAATCCAGGTTCCACGGATGCGGCGGCACGTACGGGCATTTCGTCTGGTAGCACAGGTCGCATAGATAGCATTGCTCGACGACCTTGGGATAATCCGACTTCGCAACGCCGTCGATTTCCATCGTCTTCGATTCGTCGATGAGGTCGAACAGTGTCGGGAATGCCTTGCACAAACTCACACAGCGGCGGCAGCCGTGGCAGATGTGGAAGACACGCTCCATTTCTGCTTCGAGTTTTGCCTGATCGAAGAAGTCAGGATTCTTCCAATCCAGTGGATGGCGCGTCGGCGCGTCGAGACTTCCTTCGCGAGTGGATGTGATTTCGTCGGCCATTAGAGAACTCCAAAATCAGACAAACACCTCTCCCGCCGGGAGATGGGCTGGGGTGAGGGCCGGGATATTGCTTGCGTCATTCGGAATTGCCCCCATCCGCCCTTCGGGCACCTTCCCCCGCCTTGCGGGGGAAGGAAAACAGGTATGTCCCCCCGCCTTGCGGGGGAAGGAAAACAGGTATGTCCCCCCGCCTTGCGGGGGAAGGAAAACAGGTATGCCCCCCGCCTTGCGGGGGAAGGAAAACAGGTATGCCCCCCGCCTTGCAGGGGAAGGAAAACAGGTATGCCCCCTGCCTTGCAGGGGAAGGAAAACAGGTATGCCCCCCGCCTTGCGGGAGAAGGAAAACAGGTATGCCCCCCGAATAAAGTGGGGAAAGGAACGCTTCTGCTTTTAGCCGAGCTCGCCCAACGCCTTGGTAAAGCGATTGGCGTGTGAACGCTCGGCCTTGGCCAGCGTCTCGAACCAGTCGGCGACTTCATCGAAGCCTTCTTCGCGCGCGATCTTCATCATGCCGGGATACATGTCGGTGTATTCGTGGGTCTCGCCGGCAATCGCCGACTTCAGGTTGTTTTGGGTATCGCCGAACGGCAGGCCGGTGGCCGGATCGCCGCAGGCTTCCAGGTATTCCAGATGCCCATGCGCATGGCCGGTTTCGCCTTCGGCAGTGGAACGGAACACGGCCGAGACATCATTGTGGCCTTCAACGTCGGCCTTCTGGGCAAAGTACAAATAGCGGCGGTTCGCCATCGATTCACCGGCGAATGCGTCTTTGAGACTTTGTTCGGTCTTGGAGCCCTTGAGTTCGCTCATGATGTCACCTCGTGTGGTTGTTGGATTGGAATCGTCCCGCCGCAGGCGCGGTGAGCTGCGCCTAGGGTATCGCAACGGTGCTGCGGATTGAAATTGATTGTCGCAATCAATCCAATAGATACGGACTATCGCGATCGTCGTACGGAGTGTGTATTACCGGCATTCGCGGCGGCCAAGGCGGTACGTATATCCAGAAGGCCCGGCGGCAATTGCCGGAATTCGACGGCGAGTTTCTTCAGGAACCCTGCCATGGCCGAACGCTTGCGCCAAATCATCGCCAGGCGGCGACTCGGTGTCTTGCCGCGAAACGCGAGCAAGTGCACGTTTTCCGATCGCGCCACCGGCGGTTGCACAGCGAGCGTGGGCAGCAAGGTGATGCCGACGTTTGCCGCCACCATTTGCCGCAGCGTTTCCAGACTCGTTGCACGAAACCCGGTTTTCTCGTTGGCGCCGGCCAGTTGGCATACTTCCAGTGCCTGGTCGCGCAGGCAATGTCCGTCGTCGAGCAACAACAGGCTGTGCTCGGTGAGATCGCCGAACTTGAGCGATTTGCGCTGCGCCAGCGGATGATTCTCGGGTACCGCCAGCACGAAGGGTTCCTCGAAAAGAAACTCTGCATGCAGCTGATCGTCGTGCACCGGCAACGCTACGATGCCTGCGTCGAGCCGGCCTTCGCGCAACTGGCGCAGGACGGCCTCGGTTTTTTCCTCTGTCAGCAACAATTCCAGGCGTGGGAAGCGTTCGCGGATGCGCGGAATGACGTGCGGCAGCAGGTAGGGACCAAGGGTTGGAAAGATGCCGAGCCGTAGCGTACCTGATTCCGGATCCAGCGTGCGTCGTGCGATTGCCTTGATCTGATCGACCTCATTTAGCACCTCGCGTGCGCGCTGCACGATTTCCTTGCCGACTTCAGTCAGCAACATCTTGCGCGGCGTGCGCTCGATCAGTGCGACGCCGAGTTCGTCTTCGAGTTTCTTGATCTGCGTCGACAACGTCGGCTGGCTGACGAAGCTGGCTTCGGCGGCGCGGCCGAAATGCTTGTGTTCGGCGAGGGCGACGAGATAACGCAAATCGCGCAGATTCATGGCAGTTTTCTTGGCTATTGATAAAAGCTATCGAAATAATACCATCAATCGATTGGAAATATGAATTCCGAGTCACTACCTTGTGTTGCCAAGCCTGCTTGCAGGCACTTTTCTGTAACCCCAAAGGAGTATTCCATGCTTACCGTCGGCGACAACTTCCCCAAATTCAACCTCACCGCTACCGTGGCCATCGACAACCTGGATAAGGCGTTCGCCAACATCGACAACACCACGTACAAGAACAAATGGCTGTGCGTGTTTTTCTATCCGAAGGATTTTACCTTCGTGTGCCCGACCGAGATCAAGGGCTTCGGCGACCTCAACCCGCAGTTCGCGGATCGCGACTGCCAGGTTCTGGCCGCAAGCACCGACACCGAGTTCGTGCATCTGGCCTGGCGCCGCGACCACAAGGACTTGCGCGACCTTCCGTTCCCGATGTTGGCTGACACCGCGAAGCGTCTTTCCACCGCGCTCGGCATTCTTGATGCCGAAGAAGGCGTGGCCAAGCGTGCGACATTCCTCGTCGATCCGGAAGGCGTGATTCGCTTTTCCTACGTCACCGAGGGCAGCGTCGGGCGCAATCCATCCGAAGTGCTGCGCGTGCTCGATGCGTTGCAGACAGATGAACTATGTCCGTGCAACTGGAGCCAGGGCGAAGAAACACTCAAGGCAGCGTAAGGATTTTGCCTTTCCAACAACAGCGGTGTGTCCGCCCCAGCCGATGCCGGGGCGGACAGGGCGGGAATGTATTGGCGCCCACGCTTCCAACCCGTCATTCCCGCCTTCGCGGGAACGAAAAATTGAGGTTTGGCGGTATTCAAATCGCGGAACGACGAACAACTGGAGACTTTCGACATGACACTCAATGAACTCAAGGCGGGAATTCCCGACTATGCAAAAGACCTGCGCCTGAATCTCGATTCGGTGCTCAATGAAACCGGGGCGTCCGGCTTGTCGGCAAAGCAGATCGGCCTGATCGCGTTGTCCAGCGCGATCGCGTCACGGCATTCGCCACTGGTGCAAGTGCTTGCGGCAGAGGCGTCGAAAACCGCCAGCGCACAGGAGCTCGATGGCGCGCGTACTGCAGCGGCCATCATGGCAATGAATAATATTTATTACCGCTTCACGCATCTGGTTGGCGACAGTGACTACCAGAGTCTGCGTGCCGGGCTGCGCATGAACGCGTTGGCCAATCCTGGCTGCGACAAAGTGGATTTCGAACTGTGCTCGTTAGC
>JBDTLA010000154.1:0-52544 GCA_039935035.1 Rudaea sp.
GGTGGAGCGACTACAACATTACGATGCGCGAGCATGGCAACGCATGCGACATGGATCTCGCCGCATGGGTCACCCTGGTCAACCAGTCCGGCGGCAGCTATCCCGATGCGCAGCTCAAGCTTGTCGCGGGCGTGGTGCATCGCGCGCCCGTTGGCCAAGCTTCCGGCGCAATGCAATATGCGGCGCCAGCCATGCGCATGGCCAAAGACGAATCCAATGCCGGATTCAGCGAATCGAGCCTGTCCGAATACCATTTGTATACATTGGGACGGCACACCGATCTGCCGGACAATTCGACCAAGCAGCTCGAACTGTTTCCCGCAGCGCACAACATCGCCTGCCGCAAGCAACTGGTTTTCACCGCCGGTCCAGTGCCGTGGAGCTACTGGTCGAGTCCAATCGTTGATCAAGGTTACGCCGCGACGAGCAAGGGTACCGTGGGTTCTTATCTGGAATTCGACAACAAGAAAACCAATCATCTTGGCATGCCGATGCCGGGTGGCCGGGTGCGGGTGAACGAGGCGAATAGCTCCGATGGGGCACTGGAATTCATCGGCGAAGACGTGATCCAGCACACCCCGCGCAACGAGACCTTGCGGATCAAACTCGGTGAAGCCTTCGACGTCGTCGGCGAGCGCAAGCAAACCGCATTTCACGTTGACAGTGCCGGCAAGACGCTGGATGAAACGTTCGAGATCAGCGTACGCAACCGCAAGAAAGAAGCCGCCACGGTCGTCGTGCGCGAATACCTGTATCGCTGGAACAACTGGCAGATCACCGAAAAAAATCACGCCTTCAACAAGCAGGACGCGCAAACCATCGACTTCCCGCTGGATATCGCGGCCGATGGCGAGGCCAAGCTGACGTATACGGTGCGCTACAGCTGGTAGCTTCCGGAGGTACTACGCTTGGATTCACAGAGTTCGCATCTCCCTTGCACATTCAGATCAAGAGCGCCCCCATCCGCCTTTGGCACCTTCCCCCGCTTGCGGGGGAAGGGAAATAGGAATGCGCCCCGCTTGCGGGGGAAGGGAAATTAAGAATGCTCCCCGCTTGCGGGGGCAATTTCTGCTTTCCTTCCCCCCGCAAGCGGGGGAAGGTGCCTGGAGGGCGGAAGGGGGGAAGGCCTCAGCCTTTGAAACTAAAAAATGTTTACCAAGAGTCCGCCGCGCGAATCGTGTGATAAGCACGCGCTCTCGGATCCATGATTCGCCGCCACACCGGAGGAATCAAGGCCAGCACGAACATCGTCGCGTAGCCCGCAGGCAACTGCGGGCTGTCTTCGTGATGCAACAGCGACTGGTAGCGGCGCTTGGCGACCGCATGATGGTCGGAATGCCGTTGCAGATTGAACAGTAGCCAATTCGTGTAACGTTGCGGGGCGTTCCATGAGTGATGATGGGTGACGCGTTCGTAACGGCCCGGCGAAATTTCGCGCCGCTGCAACCCGTAATGCTCGACGTAGTTGATGACTTCCAGCGTTGCTGCGGCAACCAGGCCTTGGGCGACAAAGAACAGCAAGCCGTAACTGCCCCAGATCGTCCAAGCGATGCCGGCCAGCAACAACCACAGCAGCGACCACGTCACCATTTCGTTGCGCCATGTCCATGCCGACCGACCTCGATCGCGCATGCGTCTGGCTTCCAATCGCCAGGCGTTGCGCATATTGCGCCACAGCGCGCGCGGCACGAACGCAAACGCCGACTCGCCCAACAGTGCCGACGAAGAATCCTGGGGCGTGGCCACATGTACGTGATGTCCACGCACGTGTTCGACCTTGAATCCGTGGTAGCCGACGCTGGTCAACATAGCGCCACCGCAAAAAGGTTCAAAACGCCCGGATTTATGGATCAGTTCATGCGCCGGATTGATTGCCAACACGCCACCGATGACGCCGGTCGAAACTATCCAGCCAACACTGCCGGCGAATCCAAAATCCAGCATAGCGAACTGCTGCGTGCACCAAACCAGCGTCACTAGCCACACCGGCAGTGCGAGTAGCACGAGCACGCGAAAGTATTTGCGTTCATCCAACGCTGCGGATTCTTCTGGCGTGATCCAGTTGCGTGTGTATTTGCCACATAGCAAATCGAACAACGGCACCACGCCGAAAATAAACACGAAGGGAAACCATGCGGCGAGTCCCAATGGCACGCCGACAGCCGCCAGCGCCACTGCCAACGGCGGTAAAAGCGCCTTCGAAAACGGCAGCAGAAACCCTAGATCGCGCAGTTGCATGCGGGCAGTTTACGCCAAGGACGTTGCACGAACTCCACTAATTAGCGGCAGGTGCCTTGATCCACAAACGCAGCATGCGGTAGGCGGGCCAGCTCAAACCCAGCAGCACCAGCGCAATCTCGCTGTGACGCAGGTCGCTCCAAATTGCCGCAGCCAAAAACACGAGCGACCCGATCAAGGCCAGTGCCGGAACAAACGGGTACCCTGGCACGCGGAACGGTCGTGACACGTCCGGTTCACGGCGTCGCTTGACGAACAGCGCGATGAAAGCGAGTGCGTAATTGGCCACGAAGAAAAATGCCAGCAACGCCAGAACCGTGTCGAACGTGCCGGTGAGAATGAATGCAAGCGCTACAGCAGTACCGGCCAGCAGCGCCGGCAGCGGAGTCCCGCCCTTGTTCACGTTCGCGAACCAGGGCGGAAGAAGGCCATCGCGGCTCAGCGCGTACGGCACCCGCGATCCCATCAACTGCAATGCATTCACCGATGCGAATAACGATATGACAGTCAGGATGCGCAGCACAGTATCGCCTGCAGGCCCGAACAAACGGCTGGCCATGGTTGCAGCGACAAACGGATCGCCGGCCATCGCGTCGATGCCAACCACGCGCAGGAACGCCAGATTCAAGCCGAGATAGATCAGCAACACCAGAATTACGCCACCGATCATCGAGCGCGGTATTTCGCGGCCGGGATTCTGGATTTCATCACCGAAATACAGAGGTCCTGTCCAGCCATCGTAGGTATAGATCGCCGACTGCAAACCGACTACCACGGCAGCAAACAGCGCGAGGCCGACAGGCGCCACGGCTGTCGCTGTGGGCACGTTCGTGGCTGGCGCAGATGGCACGACGAGCACCAGGGCCGCAACGGCCAACGCGATCAACGCCACGCCTTTGATCGAACTGGTAATCAACTGAGCAACGTTGCCAACGCGAATGCCTCGCCATTGCAACAACGCAAAACCGATCACGACAACGCATGCACTGGCGGCCGCGTGACCTTCGAGCCCCGGAATTAGCGGACCCGAATACTCGCCCAGCACGATGGCAACAGCCGCGATGCTGCCGGTCGTACCGATCCAATCGGTCCAGCCAGCTACGAAACCGGCAAATGGTCCCAACGCATCGTGCACCAGCGGATAGATTCCGCCCGAGCGTGGTTGCATTGCTCCTAGTTCCGCCAGGCTCAACGCGCCAAGCAAGGCATAGGTCGCGCCCAACACCCAGATCAGCAAAAACCATGGCGCCGAATGAACCTGCGCGGCGATCTCACCCGGCGTTCGCAGTATTCCCATGCCAATGGAATTACCGATCAGCGCGGCTAACCCGAAGGCGAGGCCGAGCACGCGCAACAGATGCCCGGAGGTTGAAACAGGCGGCGCCTGAAGCGTTGCTGACATCAGACTTTTCCTTCGGAATGGATGCAAGTCGTCGCTGTTTTGTCGCTCGCCAATTTCATACGCGTCATTTTCCTGTCCACGTCATTCGATCTGAAGCGCCCGTTTCAGCGGCCTCTTCAACGCGAACGCAAGCACTCCGCCGCAAGCCGCGATTGCAGCATGCATCGCCCAGAAACCTGCTGGTGTCATGTGTTCGTAGAAACTACCGAGCCAGCCAATGATCGTGTTGGAAATGAACAGGGTAAGAAACACCGCGCCCATCAGCGTCGCCTTGACGCGCGTGGGCGCCGCGCGCGAGACCAGCGCCAAAAGCGGCGGCCAGTAGTACAAAAAGCCGATACCAAGCAATGTGTCGTACACGATGGGAACGAGCACGGAAGTTCGCGTTCCGAGCAAGCACGCTGCCACGAGCAACAGGTTCGCAATCGCCGCCAGCCACGCACCGGTGCCAATCTTGCCGAGATCGTCAGGCTCGCTGCCACGCGCGCCCTGATATCGCCACAGCGCCAGCAGCAATGGCACGCCCACGATGCTTGCAAGCGGATCGATCGAATTGAACCATGCCACCGGTACGTGGAAGCCGAGAAAATCCAGATCGACGCTGCGATCGATCCAGACCAGCGCAAGATTGGTGTTCTGGTAATACGCGATGCTTTGGAAAATGGTGATTGCCGAAACCACCGCCAGTGCACCGACAATGCGCCATTGACTCGCCGTCATTGCAGATTTCGTTTGAGTCTTTGCAACCTGGGGCCGATCCGCCGGCAGATATCGAAAGCCAGCGATGTAGGTGAACAGGCCGATGAGCATCAGCACGCCGGCCAAGCCGAAACCCGCGTGCCAGCCGTACAGCTGCGCGAGCAAACCACATGCCAGTGGCCCCACCACGGCACCGACATTGATGCCCATCGAAAAAATCGTGAACGCGCGCGTGCGACCTTCTCCATCGGATTCCGCGTACAACTCACCGACCTGGGTGGAGATGTTGCCCTTGAGCAATCCACAGCCTGTGATCAACAAGAACAGCGCGAGTAGAAACGAGGCATCAAACGCCATCGCAAGATGGCCGGCGCTCATCATCACAGCGCCAATCATCACGGCCAGCCGTCGTCCGATCCAGCGATCCGCAATCCAGCCGCCAAGTACCGGCGTGAAATACACCAGTCCGGTGTACAGGCCCATGATTTGCGACGCCAACCCCAGCGTCGACATCGGCCCGAATACCGATTCCAGCGTGGAACGAAACGCCGCGAATCCGACGATCTGTTCGACATGGCCCGGCAGCAGCAGCGCCTGAGTCATGTACAAAACGAGGATTGCGGTCATCCCGTAATAGGAAAACCGCTCCCACGCTTCGGTGAAAGAAAGATACGCCAAGGCCATCGGCTGGCCGAAGAATGTGCGTGTCCGATCGGACGTTTCTGGATTCTTCATTCAGGCTCCCCCCAATGCGCCGGCAGGTTATCCCAAATGCACATCCGCGCATACCGCTGCCGGATCGACGGCCGACAGCTCGCACCACGAAGGACACGAAGGAAGAACAATAACGCCGGCTTCCCTTTGTGTACTTTGTGTCCTTCGTGGTGAATCCAATCGCATCCATGCACGCACCACACTTAGTGTGGGCGGTTTGAAGACGTTCGCCACGACCCCGAATTTCTCCGGCGGGATTCGCTGCGCTGCTCCCGCCCTACGCGCTGAAAAATATGGGACCGGAGAAGCCGGGCAGCCCTATACCGGACCTCCAGACTGTAGCAACTGCGCCAGTCGGCGCACCGCAACCGAGACGATCGGGTAATCGGTTACCACCTGCGCGCGCATGTCGGTGAACATGTTCAATGTGAACTGCAACGTAGGATCGTCGCGCTTGATCCAGGCATCCACCAGCTCGGCCCCGCGGCCCTTGCCAGCCTGCTCGATCACTTGCGCGGTGAGCGCGCGATGCTGGCTGTATAGCTCGTCGCGCAGGCTACCGCGGGCATGCGCGTGCCAGCGCGATTCGACCGGTAGTTCCTCGATTTTCCCCATCAGCCAGCTCAGGTTCAATGCCTCGCCGAGCGCAAAATAGACTTCGGCTGTGCGCTCGATCGGCAGCTTGTGCTGGGCGGCGACGTGGATGATGTCCAGTGCCGAACCCGGCGTCGGCAATGCCGCAAGCGTGCCGCTGATCGAATCGCCGAAACCAGCGCCGATCCAGTGTTGTTTGGAGGCGTCAAAACGTCCGCGTTCATACGGAGTGATGACCGCTTCGATGCATTTGAGCAAATCGCGCATGCCAGGATAGTAACGATCGACTGCCGCGGCGATGTTCAGCGTGGCATCGGAATGATTGAGCAGCCAGCGCGTCATATTGCGCAAGGTATTCCAGATCACCAACAGCGCGTCGATCTGGGCATTGCCATCGACTTTGCCGTCGAGTGCCTCGATCTGCCCCCACATCGCACGCGCATCCAGGGATTCGCGCGCGATGTTGTAAGCACGTGCGACTTGCGCGGGTGTTTTGCCGGTGTCCTCGCCCATGCGCATCACGAACGTGGCACCCATGCGATTGACCATGGAGTTGGTTACGGCAGTGGCAATGATTTCGCGCTTGAGGCGATGGCGCTGCATGTGGGCGGCATATTTCTCGTGCAACGGCTTGGGAAAGTAGCGGCGCAATTCCTTTGACAGGTACGGGTCCTCGGGTACGTCGGATTCCAGCAATTGCTGGAAAAGTACAATTTTGGAATACGATAAAAGTATCGCAAGTTCCGGACGCGTAAGACCCTCACCGCGCGCCTTGAGTTTGGCGAATTCGGCATCCGACGGCAGGAATTCAATCTGGCGGTCAAGCAGCCCCTGAGTCTCCAACACACGGATGAAATGCTTCTTCGAGCCCAAACGCGATACTGACATGCGTTCCATCAGGCTGATTGCCTGGTTCTGGCGGTAGTTGTCGAGTAACACCAGACGCTCGACTTCGTCGGTCATTGCCGCGAGTTGCCGATTGCGCGCGTCGTAATCCAGCTCGTTGCGCTGAACGGCGTCGTTGAGCAGAATCTTGATGTTGACCTCATGATCAGAGGTATCCACGCCAGCGGAGTTGTCGATAAAATCGGTATTGAGCAGCACCCCGTTGCGCGCGGCGTCGATACGTCCGCGCTGGGTGAAGCCGAGGTTGCCGCCTTCGCCTACGAGCCTGCAGCGCAGGTCGCCGCCGTTGATTCGGATTGGGTTATTGGCGCGATCGCCGGCATCGGCATTGGATTCGGATTCAGCTTTGACGTACGTGCCGATTCCGCCGTTCCAGAGCAAATCCACCGGTGCCTTGAGGATCGCGCGCATCAACTCATTCGGCGCCATCGTTTCGGCGCTATCGTCGATACCCAACACTTGGCGCACTTCCGGCGCTAGCGCGATGGTTTTGGCATTACGTGGAAACACGCCACCACCTTTACTGATGAGCTTGTTGTTGTAGTCGGCCCACGACGAGCGCGGCAACTTGAACAACCGTTCGCGTTCAACGAACGAGCTGGCAGCATCCGGATCCGGGTCGAGGAAGATATGCCGGTGATCGAACGCAGCGACGACGCGCGTATGCTTCGACAGCAACATGCCATTGCCAAACACGTCGCCAGACATGTCGCCGATGCCCACGCACGTGAAGTCCTGGCTCTGGCAATCGCGACCCAGCGCGCGGAAATGCCGCTTGACCGATTCCCAACCGCCCTTGGCAGTGATGCCCATCGCCTTGTGGTCGTAACCGACCGAACCACCGGACGCGAATGCGTCGCCGAGCCAGTAGCCGTGTTCGGCACTGACTGCATTGGCGATGTCGGAGAACGTCGCCGTGCCTTTGTCGGCGGCGACAACCAGATATGTATCGTTGTCGTCGTGCCGCACGCAATCAACCGGATGCACGACCGAACCATCGACCAGGTTGTCGGTGAGGTCGAGCATTCCATTGATGAAAAGTCGGTAACATGCAACGCCTTCGGCCAGCACGGCATCGCGTTCACCGCTGGCAGGCGGGTGCTTGACAAAAAACCCACCTTTCGACCCAACCGGCACGATGACAGTGTTCTTGACCATCTGCGCCTTTACCAGACCGAGCACTTCGGTGCGGAAGTCCTCGCGACGATCCGACCAGCGCAGGCCGCCGCGGGCAACCGGGCCGAAGCGCAAATGCACGCCTTCCATGCGCGGCGCGTAAACGAAAATCTCGCGATACGGTTTCGGTTTTGGCAGATCCGGTACTTTCGACGGATCGAACTTGAAGCTGATGTATTCGCGCGCTTTTCCACCCGGCGTCTGGAAATAGCTGGTGCGCAGCATCGCGCCAATCGCGCCGAGCCACGCGCGCAGGATACGGTCTTCGTCCAGACTCGCGACACGGTCGAGCAGGATGCGCAGCGCTGCGACGATCGCCATGTATTGTGTTTCGCGGGATTCACTACGGGCTGCGACCAGATCGTCCACGAACCCCGGGTGTGCCTTGGCAATATCTTCCGGCAAAATCGGCTGCACTTCCCGGCGCAGGCGTTTCTTTGCGCCTTCGACCACGGTCTTTCCAGCGCTCTCGCGCTGCGGATCGAACTTGGCCTCAAACAATTCCACCAGCAATCCAGCGATCAGCGGATAGTGGTTGAGCGTTTCTTCCATGTACGATTGCGAGTACGACACGCCAGTCTGCAGCAAATACTTGCACAGCCCGCGCAGTACCGAAACCTGGCGCCAGTCGAGCATCGTGGCCAAGATCAGTTTGTTGAAGCCGTCGTTCTCGGCCTGCCCGCGCCAGATGCGCTCGAAGCTGGTCTGGAATGTTTCGCGAATCTGCTCGATGCTGAAATCCAGTTCCCGCTCCGGTTGCACTTCGAAATCCTGGATCACGATGCGCGACTCGCCAACATCAATCGCATACGGATGTTCGGAAAGAATCTTCAGGCCCATGTTCTCGAGCAGTGGCAGCGCTTCGGACAGGGTAATCGGCGCGTTGTAACGGAACAGTTTGAAGCGCAGGCTATCGTCCTTCTTGCGCGATCGGTACAGCATCAAGCGGATATCGTTCGCGTCTTTGAGGTTGCTTATCGCTTCCACATCGGTCGCGGCAACATTCGCACTGACCTCTTCGATGTATCCCGCCGGCAATGCCTTGCCGATGCTGTTGGCCAGTTTCAGGCCTATCAATTCTCCGTGCTTGGCAACCAGGATCTCGCGCAGCTCGTCGTGCCAATTGCGCACGATCTGGGCGATCTTGCGCTCCAGTTCGGCAGTATCGTAGGTTGGTTTTTCGCCCGGCTTCGGCCGGATCACCAGGTGCAGGCGAGCCAGCGCAGACTCGCCAACATGGATCGTGGAATCCAGCCGCTGGCCATGGAAGGTGCGCTTGAGAAGGGTTTCGATGCGTTCGCGCACGTCGCTGGTGAAGCGATCGCGGGCAACGAAAACCAGACATGAAAAGAAGCGCCCGTACTTGTCGCTGCGCACGAACAGCCGCGACCGGGTACGCCCTTGCATCTGCAAGATGCCGGTTGCTGCGGCAAACAGTTCATCCTCACTGGACTGGAACAACTCGTCGCGCGGCAGGGTCTCGAGCACGTGCCGCAAGACTTTGCCCGAATGCGAATCGCGGCGTAGGCCAGAGCGCTGCATTACCGCATCGAACTTCTGTCGCACCAGAGGAATTTCCCACGGCCGCTTGTTGTAGGCGCCGGACGCGAACAGGCCGAGGAAGCGCTGTTCGGCGATCGGAACGCGCTTGGAATCGAACTCCAGCACGCCGATATAATCCATGTGACCGGGCCGATGCACGACGGACCGCGCATTGGTCTTGGTCAGGATGATCGCATCCATGGAGCCTGATTGCGGCAGCTGCCGCGCGACCAGAGTCTTGAGAGATCGTGGTGCAATCGAGCGCTCGTTGCCACGCAGTATGCCCAAACCGGATTGCGCTGCGGCCACCAACACTTCATCGCCATCGACTTTGGCCACGCGGTATTCGCGATAACCGAGGAACGTGAAATTGTCGTCGGCGGCCCAGCGCAGGAATTCCTGCGCCTCGGCGACGCCCTCGTCGCTGATCGGAAGCTTTTGATTGGACAAATCTGCCGCGACGGCAAGCATCTTTTCGCGCATCGCTTTCCAGTCGCTGACGCTTGCCGCAACGTCAGCCAGCATGGCGCGGATCGTCTGTTCCATGCGCGCGCGCTCAGCGGGCTCGGCGATCGGATCGATCTCGATATGCATCAGCGATTCGGGGCGGCCCTTGCTACCTTCGGCGGCAAGGTTGAGCACGTGCCCACCCGGGTCGCGCTCAATGCCGTAAACCGGATGTACCACCATGTGCAGCAACAATCCGGCGTGCGCGATCGCAATTCCGGCCGAATCAACCAAAAACGGCGCGTCGTCGGCAAGAACGTCGATGGCGGTGTGGTTGGAATCCCAACCGTTGTCGGCGGCGTTCGGGTTGTACACGCGCACGCTGGGTGTGCCGGCCTGACGCTCGCGCACGAAATCGAGCAAGCTGACCATCAAGGCCACCCAATCTTCGGCAGAACGCGAGGCCAGATCGTCGGCGCTGACACGGCGAAAAAAATGAGTGGCGAAACCCACTGCCTGTGCGCTTTGTGCGCTGCCAATGCGCTGTTTCAATTGCTGCAGGACAAGATCAACGACAGGCGTTGCGGCATCGACTTGGGCGTTCATGGGGAATCCGGAGTGGGGTGCAAAAGCGCAGATGCCTAGGATACTGCTACGCCTGCACCCTTTGCCAGCCGCGCCACTTGGCCCGCAACTTGCTAATTCAAGCATCGCTGATCTTTTCCGAGCACGATGGGTCATGGGCGCCGCAACAGAAAGTACAAATGCAGAAAACCTCGACGCCGGACCTTACATGGTTCGGCTTTCGATCCTGTTTGCCGTCCTGGTCATGATCCTGATGACGATTGGCATCCTGGTATGGCGCACGAGCAATCGTTTCGTCGCCGAAGATGCCTGGGTCGCACATACGCTGGAAGTCAAAAGTGCAACACAGACGGTGTTGGCTCGACTCGGTGCCATCCAGGCCGCGGCTACCGTCTATGGGGCGACCGGCGCACCCTTGCGTGCGGCGGAGTTCATTGTTGAATCTCCGCTACTGGACGATGATCTCGCCGCCCTGGCGGCGTTGGTCAATGACAACCCGGAGCAGCAAAAACGCGTGCGCGATTTCCGTACCGCGGCGCAGGGGCGGCAGGACCTGTTGGCAAGCATCGTTGCCCAGCGCCGGGAAACGGGCAAGATTCCACCGTTGCCGGAAAATGCGCCGACCGGTGCCCGCCGTAGTGCTGCGCAGATCATCGCCGCCGAGGATGCGTTGCTCTCGACGCGCCGGCAGGAGGCGCGTTACACCGCCCGCCTGACGCGCGCCCTGACGGCCTCGGCCGTGCTACTGAGTATCGGTTTTTTGGCGCTGATGTTCTGGCTGATTCGCATTTCTAGTCGTCGCAATGCGATTGCCGCACGGGAGCTGCGCGCTGCCAATTCGCAACTCGCCGACATTTTGAAGCAAACCCAGCGCAGCAGCAGCGATCTGCAGCATCTGAATCAGTTTGGCGAGATGTTGCAGGCTTGCCGTACGCTGGATGAAGTGCGCGCAGGCATTCCCGATGCAATTGGCGACTTGCTGCCGGGAATCGGTGGCCGCGTAGCTTTGCTCAATCCTTCACAGAACCTGCTCGCCGTCGGTGTGCACTGGGGCGAACATGGCGTAATTGCCGAATCGATCTTTGCGCCAGAAGACTGCTGGGCGTTGCGCCGCGGCCAAACCTATCCGCTGGCCGGAGCCAGTGGCGGATTCGTTTGCCAACACGTGCATTGGCCGAATCCCGACCTGCCTGATGCGCGCTACTTGTGCGTACCGCTTGCCGCGCAAGGAGAGGTCATCGGCGTGATGACGTTTGATGCAAGCGGCCCCATCGACGCCCACTCGCGTCGACTGGCGATAACCGCCGCGGAGCAACTGGCGATGGCGCTGGCCAACCTGCGCCTGCAGGAAACGCTGCGCACGCAGTCGATCCGCGATCCGCTGACGGGCCTGTTCAATCGCCGTTATCTGGAAGTATCGCTCGAACGCGAACTGGCGCGTGCCGCACGCCGCAACCATCCGCTGACCGTGTTGATGCTCGACCTGGATCATTTCAAGCGCTTCAACGACACCCACGGCCACGATGCCGGAGATACCTTGCTAATGGAATTCGCCGAGGTGCTCAAACGCAATACCCGTTCCGAAGACATCGCTTGTCGTTACGGTGGCGAAGAATTCACCATCCTTCTGCCCGAAGTCGACGACGCCAACGGCCGCAAGCGTGCCGAGCAAATACGCGCTGCCACCGCCGAGCTGGTCGCGTTACACCGCGGCCAGCCGCTTGAGCACGTCAGCGTTTCGATCGGCATGGCGTTATTCCCGGACAATGCGCGCATCGGCGCTGACTTGCTGCGCAGCGCCGACAGCGCGCTGTACCGAGCCAAACGTACAGGCCGCAATCGTGTGGTTGCCGCCAGCGACGACGAAACCGCCTGAAATAATGGTGTCCAAACGGCGGCGACAGCCGCCACCCAATCGCGCTGTCAACGCAACCCGGTTTCGTTGCGCGCAATGACCAGGCGCTGGATTTCGCTGGTGCCCTCGTAGATCTCGGTGATCTTGGCATCGCGGAAGTATCGCTCCAACGGCATTTCCTTGGAATAACCCATGCCGCCGTGAACCTGCACGGCCTGGTGGGTGATCCACATTGCGGCTTCGGATGCAGTCAACTTGGCGACCGCAGCTTCGGTGGAAAAACGCCCGCCATTGATCTGGGTCTGCTGCTTGGCCCAGGCGGCGCGCAAGGTAAGAATATGCGCGGCATCGAGCTTGCATTTCATGTCGGCAATTTTCTGCTGGATCATCTGGAACGAGCCAATGGATTGCCCGAACGCTTTGCGATCACGCGCATAGACCAGCGTGGCCTCGTACGCTGAGCGGCTTAGTCCGACTGCCTGAGAGGCGATGCCGATACGTCCGGCATCGAGCACGCCCATGGCGATCTTGAAGCCATGGCCTTGCTCGCCGATCACTTCAGCGGCTGTCGCGCGATAGTCGGAAAATTCGATTTCACAGGTGGCCGAGGCGCGGATGCCGAGCTTGGGTTCGGTCTTGCCGCACTGGAAACCTTCACGCCCGGTGTCGATCATGAAGGCGGTGATGCCGCGCGCATGCTTGTCTGGATCGCTCATCGCAAACAGCAGGATGTACTTGGCTACCGGACCGGAGGTAATCCAGCTCTTCTTGCCGTTGATGACGAAACTGCCATCGGTCTGCTTGACCGCGCGACAGCGCATCGCCGTGGCGTCCGAACCGGACTGCGGCTCGGTCAGCGCGAACGCGCCGATGGCCTCGCCCGACGCGATCGGCGTAACGTACTTGTGCTTTTGTTCCTCATTGCCGAATTTCAGCAAGCCATTGCAATACAGCGTGTTGTTGACCGACATAATGGTCGAGTGCGCGCAATCGGCTGCGGCAATCTCGATCATTGCCAGCACATAGGCAATCGAATCCATGCCGGCACCGCCGTACTCGGCTGGCACTTCGATACCCATCAAACCCAGTTGGCCCATCTCGCGAATATTGTCGAGCGGAAACTGGCCGGACTTGTCGAAATCCGCGGCCACTGGTGCTATGCGCTTTTGCGCGAAATCACGCGCGATGGCCTGAATCTGCAGTTGTTCTTCAGTGAAATTGAAATCCATGTTTCGCTCCATCGTTTTAGCCCCTCTCCACCGGGAGACGGGTTGGGGTAAGGGTCGGGATGCAACGCAACCGTCGGTCAATGTCAAAATGCAAAATCTCCTGCACGGCAGCCGTTATCGGGCGCACCGCGTCGTCGTTTACGCATGAGGCTTGGAAAAACTTTTGCGCTTCGATGCCAATTCGGCAAGCGTTCATTTTACCGTTTTCGACGCTCACCTGCCGTAGCCAACGATCCGGGTGCCGGCAAATCATCAAAATCGCAGGCTGGGTGCGTCAGGCGCTGATCGAGCATCCACGGCAATAACTGGTCTGTGGCGTAAGCCTCATGCCAAATCACATGCATTTCGTTCGGGTACTCCGTGTAAACCGGCTTGCCGCCCAGCGTACGCAACTCGCGCACAATCGCGCGCGACCCAACCATGGCACCGCCGTAACCGGTTTCGACATCGGTATCGTTATCCTTGCCGCCGTGGAATATCCACTGCGGCACATCACGGATCGAGGCCAGGCCAGATAGTTCGGTCATTCCCGACATCGGCACACCGGCGGCGAAGCACGCGGGCCAGGTTTTGAGCGCATCCCAAACCCCGGTTCCACCATCGGAAATACCGGTCAGGTAAATTCGGCGTGGATCGATCGGGAAGCGTTTGAGCGCATCGCGCACCACGGCCGCCACGCGCCGCGGCGGCCAATAGCCCTTGGTCGTCTGCGCTGCGATGTATACCAGTGGAATTGCATCGTGGATGGCGCTGTCGACCAGTTCCAGTGAACCGTTACCGTATCCGGCCAATTGCGATTCGTTGTCCGTGCCATCCTGCCAGTCGCCGTGCAGGAATACGATCAAGGGCACGCGTTCAGCACCGATGCGACCCGGCGTCTGGATTGCGCGATACGGTACTTTCAACGCGTCGCGCGTCCAGTACTTGCCAAGTTGTGACTCGTCGATCGCAGCTGCCGATACCGGCAAAGCCAGCACAGCGATGGCACAAAGCCACCGCGCAACGCGCACGCGATTACGCAACAGACACTTTGCCAAACCAGAATTCGACATCGCCGCCAACAATCCGTTGCAACACTTCAACCCAAAACACCGAGCACAGCAGTGAACATCAGTCGTCGTGCGTGCCGACGGCAGCCAGCGCGCGCGCAACCGGAATCAGATAGTTCACGTTCAACGATGCACCGTCGCGATTGACCAGTCCGGATACGCTCAACGCCACCAGTTCGCCAGCGTTATTGAAAACCGGTCCACCGGAATTGCCCGGATTCACCGCGGCGTCAGTTTGGAACAATTCCATGCCATTGACCTGGCGCACCGCCGACAAAATGCCCTGTGTCACCGTCTTGCTAAGTTGCAGGTCCAGCGGTGTCCCGACCACGTACAGCACGTCACCAGGATGCGGCTCGGCCCGCGCAATGAGCGCCGCGTGATGTCCTTTTGGATCGAACTTGAGCAACGCAACATCGTTGCGTGGGTCGCTGCGAATGACCTGCGCATCGAGTACCTGATCGTCGAGAATCACCTGGACTTGCGTTTCCTTGCCGACGACATGGGCATCGGTCAGCGCCAGACCCGAAGCATCGATCAAAACGCCACTGCCATGCCCGCGCAGCGTCTTCACCGTCACCGTGCTGCCTAACGTGGCGTCGGAGTGATCACGAAAACTGCCGCGTCCATCGCCATAGACGACGTCGGGTTTGACATCGCTGTTCGCGGCGATGGCGCTGGTGTGACTACTGCCGCGTCCGCCCGTGAGATTAGCGACAAACGCCTTGTCGCCAAGCAGATTGTCGGTTGCCGCACGTATTGCCTTGAGCACCGTTCCCTTGGTCCCTGCGCCGGGCTTCCATGCATCAAACGAACCGGCGCTGATGCCGTGGTAAAGCACCTCGTCGCCCTTTTGCGGTCGCAGCGTCCAGCGTACTTTCACATAGGCGCGCGAGCCCGGCCCGAACACGCCGTTGGCGGCAATATCGTTGCAGACATCAAACTTGATGGCGAGCACTTCGGCATCCAGGCGCAAGTCGCCATATCCGGACGAGCCATCCCTATCCACTGCGGCGAAACGATAGCCAAAATTCCGAAACCGATCGGCGACCATTTCGGCGGAGACCTTGTCTTTCAGATCGAGCACGCCTTCGTTCCATTGCATATCCGAAATCAGCGCACAGTTCTTGCCGCCGAAAATGCGTCCGACAGTGACGTTGTTTCCGTTGGCGGAATCCAGACGCAGCTTGAAATCATCCAGCGCCACCGTCGCTCCGGAGTCGGGCGTCGGATTGGCGATCGGCAGCTTGTTTTCAACTTTCGCATCGGCAAAATCCGCGCTCAACGTAACCTGCTTGACCCCACCCTGGGATTTCGCCGCATCAGCGGCCGGAGGTGGCGTGTCGGAAAAATGCAGATTGCCGGCGGCGTCGCGCCACTGGTATACGCCGGCCTGAACGCCGCAGCTCAATCCCGAGAAAATCGCTGTCACAGCAACCAGGCTGAAAATCCGACCGATATGTAGCATGTCCAACTCCTTTGCGTGAAACCACCAGCGACACCGAGCCATCCGGTCGTTGCGGAAAGTATAACCGGGTGTCGCCAGAACCCACATCCATCGGTACAACGCAGGCAAAATCCGGCCCACAAACCAGGGACGATCGCGGCGAGCAAGCGGTTTCGCGTCGTTGACGCCAGCAGCATGTGGGATTAATCTAGCCATCTATCTTTTAATCAAGATGAAAGGATATTCGTGGATTTGTCTGCGACATCCGCATTGCTGCGCCTGCTCTCCGATTCGACTCGGGTGCGCCTGCTTGCGCTGCTGGAGTGCGAGGAATTGACCGTGGCCGAATTGTCCGGCGTATTGCGTCTGGCTCAGCCGCGCGTTTCCACGCATCTGGCCAAGCTCAAGGAAGCCAACCTGGTACGCGATCGGCGAGCTGGCGTGTCGGCATACTATCGTCGCAATTCGGAATTGGACGCCAGATCTTCCGCCCTGCTCGAGGCGTTGCAGGCGAACGTCACCGACGCATTGATCGCCGAGGATCTGCGCCGGCTTCCATCCGTACTCGCAAATCGCGCGCGCAGCGAAGGCTGGGCGGATACGGTCGCAGGCGACATGGAACGCCACTACTCGCCTGGCCGCACTTGGGAGACGCTGGCGCGCGCCCTCACCGGACTGATCGACTGCGGCGACGTGCTCGATATCGCCTCCGGCGACGGCGTGCTTGCCGAATTGCTGGCCCCGCACGCACGCTCGATTTTGTGCGTGGATGCGAGCGAACGCGTCGTCGCCGCCGCGCGGGTTCGGCTCAAGCGCTTCGACAACGTGGAAGTCCGGCAGGGCGACATGCATGCGTTGAACGTGGGCAAGCGCCGATTTGATCTGGTCTTGCTCATGCACGCGCTGACATATAGCGACCGGCCAGCACTGGTCATCGAACAGGCAGCAAACGTTCTGAAGCCGAACGGTCGTCTACTTGCGACAACCCTGGGCAAACATGCCCACCGCGCGGTCGTAGAACCCTTTGATCATCTCAACCTGGGCTTTCACGAAAAAGAATTACGCGGCTTCGCACTCAGGGCCGGGCTCGACGTGCTTAGTTGCGAGCGCGTGACACGCGAACGCCGCTCACCGCATTTTGAGGTACTGAGTTTGCTGGCACGCAAGAGCAACGGCAAATGAGTGCGGAAAGCAGCAGACACGGATCAACGCGGATGTGAGCATCAACAATGCAGTTCTGCTCGCACTATCTGCGTGCACTCATGTAAATCCCCGTCCAAACAAGCTTGGAACAAGCCCATGAACAACACTTTGCCCTGGCTACAGCCTGAGCGTGTCGCACAATTGAACGATGCGTTGGTGCAGCGCATTCTGATCATCGATGGCGCCATGGGAACCATGCTGCAGGCGCATGAGCTCGACGAGCACGGCTATCGCGGCAGCCGATTCGCCGACGGGCACGACGCATTGCAGGCGCACGACCACGCAGCCGGATGCGCTCACGATCTCAAAGGCAACAACGATTTGCTCAGCCTGTCGCAACCGGATTTGATTCGCGACGTACATCTGGAATACTTGCGCGCGGGTGCGGATATGGTCGAAACCAATACCTTCAACTCGACCTCGATCAGCCAGGCCGATTACGGTTTGCAGCACCTGGTTCGTGAACTCAATCGCGAAGGTGCGAGACTCGCGCGCGCAGCGTGCGCTCAAATCGAATCGGAATCACCTGACCGGCCGCGCTTCGCCATCGGCGTGCTTGGCCCGACCAGCCGCACCGCCAGCTTGAGTCCGGACGTCAACAACCCGGGTTTTCGCAACATCGATTTCGATGAATTGGCCGATGCCTATTCCGAAGCCACGCACGGCCTGATCGAAGGCGGCGCCGATGTCATCATGATCGAAACCATCTTCGATACCCTGAACGCGAAATCTGCATTGATGGGCATCGCCCGAGTATTTGATGAAGTCGGCGGGCGCTTGCCGCTGATGATCTCGGGCACCATTACCGATCGTTCCGGACGCACGCTGTCGGGCCAGACCGCTGAAGCGTTCTGGTATTCGCTTAGTCACGCGCAACCTTTGTCGATCGGCCTGAACTGCGCACTCGGCGCGAAGGACTTGCGCGAACACATCGAAAGCCTTGCCAGAGTCGCCGATTGTCGTATCAGTACGCATCCCAATGCAGGCCTGCCCAATGCCTTCGGTGGCTACGACGAAACGCCGGAAGACATGGCCCGTACGCTGGGTGAATTCGCACAGTCCGGATTGCTGAATCTCGTGGGTGGCTGCTGCGGCACGACGCCTGCGCATATCGGCGCGATCGCCGCAGCGGTGAGCAACTTCAAACCGCGTGCCTTGCCAGCGCACAACCGGGTCGCCGCATGAGCACGCACGCGCCAATGAGACCTCTCCCACAAGCGCAGCTTGGAGGAGAGGGAGCTTTCTGTATCGAGCAAACCCCCACATGAAACCGACACGCCGCTTCACCCGCCTGTCCGGCCTGGAACCTTTGGTCATCACGCCACAGTTGAATTTCATCAACATCGGCGAGCGCACCAATGTCACGGGTTCTGCGCAGTTCAAGAAACTGATCAAGCAGGATCTTTACGACGAAGCCGTCGAAGTAGCACGCCAGCAAGTTGCCAATGGTGCGCAGATTCTCGACGTCAACATGGACGAAGGCCTGCTCGATTCGGAAGCGGCCATGGTCAAGTTCCTGCGCCTGATTGCGGCCGAGCCAGACATTGCGCGCATTCCGGTGATGGTTGATTCATCGAAGTGGAGCGTGATCGAGGCCGGCCTGAAATGCCTGCAAGGCAAGGGTGTGGTCAATTCAATTTCGCTCAAGGAAGGCGAAGGCCCGTTTCTCGAACAAGCGCGCAAGATTTTGCGCTACGGCGCCGCGACGGTAGTGATGGCGTTCGACGAACAAGGCCAGGCCGATAGCGTGGAGCGACGCCTGGAGATTTGCGAACGCTCGTATCGCCTGCTTACCGAAGAGATCGGCTTTCCACCCGAAGACATCATCTTTGACTCGAATATCTTTCCGGTTGCGACCGGCATCGACGAACACGCCGACAACGCAGTCAATTTTATCAATGCCGCACGCGAACTGAAAAAGCGCTACCCGGATTCGCACATTTCCGGTGGTGTTTCCAACGTCTCGTTCTCGTTCCGTGGCAACAACCCGGTGCGCGAGGCAATCCATTCCGTGTTCCTGTATCACGCTATCGCCGCGGGCATGGACATGGGCATCGTCAACGCCGGCGCACTGGCGATCTATGACGACCTGGATGCCGAATTGCGCGAGCGCGTCGAAGACGTGGTTCTCAACCGGCGCCCGGATTCCACCGAACGCCTGATGGAAATCGCTGATCGCCACAAGGGCGGCAAGCATGGTGCACAAGAAGACGTGAACGCCAACGCGTGGCGCGAATTTCCCGTAGCCAAGCGCCTGGCGCATGCGCTGGTTCACGGCATCGATCAATTCGTGGTCGAGGACACCGAAGAAGTACGCCTGCAATCCACGCGCCCGCTGGACGTCATCGAAGGTCCGCTGATGGACGGCATGAACGTGGTCGGCGATCTGTTTGGTGCCGGCAAGATGTTCCTGCCGCAGGTAGTCAAGTCGGCACGCGTGATGAAAAAAGCCGTCGCCCACCTGCTGCCTTATATCGAGGCCGAAAAGCTGCGCACCGGCGATGTCGGAAAAAACAATGGCAAGATCGTCATGGCCACGGTCAAGGGCGATGTGCACGACATCGGCAAGAACATCGTCGCCGTAGTCCTGCGTTGCAACAACTTCGAAGTGATCGATCTGGGCGTAATGGTGCCGGCGCAAAAAATACTCGACATCGCAATCGCCGAGAAAGCCGACATGATCGGATTGTCCGGCCTGATCACGCCGTCCCTGGAAGAGATGAGTCACGTCGCCAAGGAAATGCAACGCCAAAACTTTCATCTGCCGCTACTGATCGGCGGCGCGACGACATCGCGCGCGCATACCGCGCTGAAGATCGAACCGCATTACAAATCACCGTGTGTGTGGGTCAAGGATGCCTCGCGTGCGGTTGGCGTGGCGCAAACAATCGTGAGCAAAGACTTGATTGGCCCCTTCATGGCGAAGATTCGCGGCGAATACGCCGAAATCCGTGAACGCCACAAGCTGCGCGGACCTGGCAAGCGGCTCGTGTCAATCGAGCACGCGCGTTCGCGCCGGTTTACCTGCGACTGGAAAAACTATTCACCGCCGACACCAGTCAAACCGGGCGTGACGGTGTTTGATGACTACGATCTTGCGACGCTACGCGAATGCATGGACTGGACGCCGTTCTTCTCCGCATGGGAATTGTCCGGACATTATCCGGCGATCCTCGACGACGCCGTTGTCGGCAAGCAGGCGCGTGAAGTGTTCGCCGATGCGCAGGCGTTGCTCGACAAGGTGGTTCGCGAAAAGTGGATTACGGCGCGTGGCGTGATTGGATTCTGGCCGGCCAATTCTGTTGGCGACGATGTAGAAATTCTCCCTCTCCCCCAAGCACCGCTTGGGGGAGAGGGCCGGGGTGAGGGGGCGGTGCATGGCACTGCGGATACGTCTGCGCAAACTGAAGCCCGTCCCCCTCACCCAGCCCTCTCCCCCGAGCAAGCTCAGGGGAGAGGGCTTGTTTTGCACCACCTGCGTCAGCAAGCGGACAAGCCGCCCGAACGTCCGAATCTGTGCCTGGCCGATTTCGTCGCACCGAAAGAATCCGGCGTACACGACTGGATCGGCGGCTTCGCCGTCACTGCCGGGATCGGCATCGAGCCGCACCTGCAACGATTCAAGGACGACAACGACGATTATTCGGCGATCATGCTCAAGGCGCTTGCCGACCGCCTGGCCGAAGCGTTTGCCGAGCACCTGCACACGCGGGTGCGCCGCGAATTCTGGGGCTATGCCGCCGATGAAAACCTGGGCAACGCCGATTTGATTGCCGAGAAATACGCCGGCATTCGCCCCGCCCCCGGCTATCCGGCCTGCCCCGAGCACACCGAAAAAACCACCTTGTTCGAGCTGCTCGACGTCACCGCCAACACCGGCATCGAACTCACCGAAGGCATGTCAATGTACCCGGCGGCCGCCGTTTCAGGCTGGTACTTTTCACATCCGCAAAGCCAGTATTTCGTCGTCGGTCGACTCAGCAAAGAGCAAGTCGAAGACTACGCCCGGCGCAAGCACTGGACCTTGGCCGAGACTGAACGCTGGTTGGCGTCGAATCTGGATTACGATCCGGAGTGAGTAGTGCAGAACACCTTCACGCAGAAGCCTCGCCATCGCGCCGATGGCGAGCATCGACGATCAGGTTATAGATCGATACCGTGGCGGGAAACAGATTGGCAAAAATGCCGACCGAATCGTTCTTGCCGAACGTGAAATAACTCACCAGCATGATGCTGCCGCATAACGACAACCACCAGAAAGCGCGCGGCATGTGCACGCGGCCCATTTTCTTCGTCGCGTACATCTGCACGAACCAGCGGCTGGTGAACAGGAACAGGCCTAGGTAACCGATCAGCTTCCACGGCGTGATGACGATGTGGTGGAACTGAAAAATGACGTCGTTCATGGTTTTTCTCTGCTCGCTATTACGACAATCACGCGCACGCAACCGATCGGTGCGTCCAGACAAGCGCGAACGCTACATCGTAACTTCCCCCGCACGCGGGGGAATACGAGTGCGGGTGCGCTTGATCTTCTTGCAAAGGATAAATGTCAGGCAACGTGAATCGCTACCCCACACTGGATTCAGGCTCGCGCTGCCAGCCAGTCGTGGATCGCACTCGGCACTTCGCGCTGGGCGCGACTGGAAACGTAGATGCCAATATGGCCGCCCTTGAACGCCAGTTCGGTGTAATCCTTTGTGCCGACATGATCGCCCAGTGGACGCGAAGCCGACGGCGGCACGAGATGATCCTGTTCGGCGAAGATATTGAGCACCGGCATGGTGATGTTTTTCAGGCTGACCGACTTGTCGCCGATCTTCAAACCACCCTTGATGAGCTTGTTGCCCTGATAGAATTCCTTGACGAACTGGCGGAACGCCTCGCCAGCCTGATCCGGGCTGTCGAAAATCCACTTTTCCATCCGAAGGAAATTCTCAAGCTCATCCTTGTCGTCGAGAATATCGACCAGTCCAATGTACTTCTGCTGGAACAGGCGCACCGGTTTGAGCGTGAGATAGCACCAATTCATCATGTCGGCCGGCACGTTGCCCAGCGTATCGATGAACAAGTCCACATCCATGCTGCGCGTCCAACTCGACAGCATGTTGTCCGGCGTGTGGAAATCCACCGGCGTAACCATGGTGATGAGGTTGCGGATTTTTTGCGGATATATCGACGCAAAGCACAAGCTGAACGCACCGCCTTGGCAGATGCCAAGCAGATTGATCTTGGTAAGCTTGTGGCGTTTGGCCACTACATCCACGCAACGCTTGATGTAGCCGTTGATGTAGTCGTCAAGGTCGAGATAACGGTCTGACGGATCCGGATAACCCCAGTCGATAAGATAGACGTCCTCACCCTTTTCGAGCAGGTTGCGGACCAACGAGCGGTCTTCCTGCAGGTCGACCATGTAGGGGCGATTGACCAGTGCGTACGCAATCAGCAACGGTACCTTGGCGGTTGGCGTTTTCGCGCCCTTGAACCGATAAAGCACCAGTTTGTCTTCGCGATAAACCTCTTCCTTCTCCGTCGCGCCATAGTGGACGTCGTCGAGCGAACGCAAGGTGGTCAGCCCGGCCGCCAGCTTGCGATTGAATTTTTGCGCTTCGGCCAGAGCCGCAACGGGATCGATACGTACGGGATTCATCGTTTGCCTCCGCGTTTACTCGGCGTTTTTCCCGGTTTTTTTGCCGGTTGTGCTTTTTTCTTTACGGCCAGTTTCCTGGTTTTCGATTTGCTGCCCGCATTGTCAGTGACGTGAGTGCGCATGTTGGTGATCGCATCGCTGAAGCGCGCCAGTTTCGGTGTTTCACGTTGCGGCGAAGTCTTCTTCGTTGCGCGGCCACGCTTCGGTGCAACGCGACGTGCTTCAGGTTTGACTGGATTGACCTTGGTATTGCTACTCAGCGCTCGCTTCAACGCCTCTACTTCATCGCGCAATTGGCGCAACTCATCGGTATCGATCGCTTCGGATGCATCGACATTGACACGTCCGCGGCGCAAATCGTGAAGTCGGCGATGGACGCCATTGAGTTCAGTGCGTGTTGGCATGCCCAAATCGACGCTGACGCGTTCGACTTGCTGCTGCATTGACGCACGCACGCGCATTTGCGCGTTGACCAACTCGCCATACGCTTTGCGGAATTCTTCGGATGATGCCACTTGCGCATAGGCTTCTTCGGCCGCATCCACCCACAAATCGTACAGCGCTCGCATCGATTCGATCTGACGACCTGGTTCGGCGCGTTCGGCAAGTTTGGATTCCAGTATCCCGAAACTGAGCTGGCTGGACTTCAGGATCAACGCGTTGTACTGACGAAGCGCGCGTTGGTAATCGGCAAACGCCAAAAGCGCCTTCTGCTTTTGTTCATCCTGCTCGCGCGAATATCCGAATGTCGGCATGCGAAACCAGGAGAGGTTTTCCTCACGCGCCTGTTCGAGCATCGGCGTGAAAACGGCACTGAGCTGATCGAATCCGTGCGCACCTGGGCCGGTGATACCGCCGAGCATGCTCGCCAGTGGATTGTTCTGCATCGCCGCATCCATGCCGGGCATATTGAAGCCGTTGCGCATTGCCTCAATCCATGTCTGGAATGCCTGACCGTCGACATTCTTTCCGCTGGCCGTGGACAAAAGCGACTGCATCATGGCTACATATGCCTTGGCGCTGCCAAGGACGCGTTCGGTCGA
The DNA here is from genome assembly GCA_039935035.1 of Rudaea sp. Lineage (GTDB taxonomy): Bacteria > Pseudomonadota > Gammaproteobacteria > Xanthomonadales > Rhodanobacteraceae > Rudaea. The sequence goes on from JBDTLA010000154.1 coordinate 23,780, forward strand.
CTCGCTCTGTTTGCCGGAACCAGCGAACATCTGCGACCACTGTTCGATGCCTTCATGCCACGGCGTGGATGCCGAAGGCACTTGCCCCACGCTATTGCGTGTCGCATCCGACCATGCATTCCAGTATTGGCGCTGCATGGCTTGCCAATCGTTGCTCCAATCCTGGGGCGATTTCTTGTCACTCATCGTTGTTCTCCTGCGAACCATTGATGCTAGCACGCGTCATGTTGCGTCGCAAAAAAAACGGGCCGAAGCCCGTTTTTTGTTTTGTGGTTACTCTCGTTAAGCGACCGGGGCGTCGTCATCGATGGCTTTCATCGACAAGCGAATACGGCCCTGTTTGTCGACTTCGAGTACCTTGACCCTGACGATGTCGCCTTCTTTGAGTTTGTCGGAAACTTTCTCGACGCGCTCGTTGGAAATCTGCGAAACATGCACGAGTCCGTCCTTGCCGGGGAGAATGGTGACGAACGCACCAAAGTCCATCAGTTTGGCGACCTTGCCCTCATAGATCCGGCCCGGCTCTACATCGGCGACGATCTGTTCGATGCGTGCCTTGGCCGCTTCGGCCGCTTCGCGATTGACTGAAGCGATGATAACCGTGCCGTCGTCGCTGATGTCGATCGTCGCGCCGGTCTCTTCGGTGATCGAGCGGATGGTAGTGCCGCCCTTGCCGATGACTTCGCGAATCTTGTCGGGGTGAATCTTGATGGTCAGCAGGCGCGGGGCGTACTCACTCATTTCCGTGCGTGGCTTATCCAGCACCTTGGCCATCTCGCCCAGGATATGCAGGCGACCGCGTTTGGCCTGTTCCAGTGCCGTACGCATGATCTCTTCGGTGATGCCGTCGATCTTGATATCCATCTGCAATGCGGATACGCCGGTCGAAGTGCCAGCCACCTTGAAATCCATGTCGCCCAGATGATCTTCGTCGCCGAGGATGTCGCTCAATACGACAAACTCGTCGCCTTCCTTGACCAGACCCATGGCGATACCCGCCACCGGTGCAGTCAACGGCACGCCGGCATCCATCATCGCCAGCGACGAACCGCACACCGATGCCATCGAGGAGGAACCGTTGGACTCAGTGATTTCCGAGACCACGCGGATCACATACGGAAAGCTTTCCATATCCGGTTTGACCGCCTGCACGCCGCGCTTGGCCAGGCGACCGTGGCCGATTTCGCGGCGCTTCGGGCCCATCATGCGACCAGCCTCACCAACCGAGTACGGAGGAAAGTTGTAGTGGAACAGGAACGGGTCTTTCGATTCGCCACCCGGGGCGTCGATGATTTGCGCATCGCGCTTGGTGCCCAGGGTGATCGCCACCAACGCTTGGGTTTCGCCGCGGGTGAACAGTGCCGAACCATGTGCTCGTGGTAATACGCCGGCACGCACGGTGATTGCGCGCACATCGTCGAGGTTGCGCCCATCGATGCGTTTTTTGGTCTTGAGTACGCCGTTGCGCAAGGTGTGATATTCGACATCGCCAAATGCATTACCGATAGCGGCGTCGCTCCAACTGTTGGCTACGGCCTGCTCGGCGAGTGCTTTCTTGACCTCGGATTTAAGTGCTGACACGGCATCGCGACGCGCGAGCTTGTCGCGGATCTGGAAGACTTCACTGAAACGATTTCCGATGACGCCTTCGACCGCACTGCGCAGCGCCGTATCCTCGGGCGTAGCTTCCCAATGGAAGTCCTTGCGTCCGGCTTCAGCAGCCAGTTCGTTGATCGCATTGATCGCTGCCTGCATTTGCTCGTGACCGAACACGACTGCGCCAAGCATCACGTCTTCGCTGAGCAACTTCGCTTCGGACTCAACCATCAACACCGCCTTGGATGTTCCGGCAACGACCAGATCCAGTTGCGAGGTCAGCAATTCGGTCGCGGTTGGATTGAGCAGATATTTGCCATCGGCATAACCGACGCGAGCCGCACCGATCGGGCCATTGAACGGAACGCCCGCCAAGATCAGCGCAGCGGATGCACCGATCAATGCAGGGATGTCGCCGTCGATCTCCGGGTCCATCGAGACCACTGTCGCAACAATCTGCACTTCATTCTTGAAGCCTTCCGGAAACAACGGGCGGATCGGACGATCGATCAAGCGCGAGGTCAACGTTTCCTTTTCGGTCAAGCGGCCTTCGCGCTTGAAAAACCCGCCGGGAATGCGGCCAGCGGAATAGAACTTCTCGACGTAGTCAACGGTAAGCGGGAAAAAATCCTGCCCTTCACGAGCCTTGGTCGCAGCGACCGCAGCGACCAGCACAACGGTCCCGCCCATGCTCACGACGACTGAGCCGGACGCCTGACGAGCGATTTCGCCCGTTTCGAGCGTGACCTGGTGTTTCCCGTACTGGAACGACTTGGTTACTTTCGCCACGATGGGGCTCCTGATAAATAAACGAGCAGTCTGAAATGACGGCTCTAATTAAAAAATACGGCTATGGATAGTCGCATTGTGATCCACACGTTCAAGGATGAACGCACAAGTACTCAAATTTCGGCCAAGCATGGCCGCTTCTTGATCTTCGCGTTCACAACAGATGTATGCATGAACACTCAAAGTGCGACCACGCAGATTCGCTTGACGATCTGCGCGTTCAAGCACAACCGCAAAAATTACCGACGCAAGCCGAGGCGCTCGATCAGCGATTTGTAGCGATCGTTATCGGAATTCTTGAGGTAATTGAGCAGGCGTCGACGCTGGTTGACCATCTTGAGCAGGCCGCGGCGCGAATGGTGATCCTTGCCATGATCGGCGAAATGCTTGGAAAGATGATCGATGCGTGCGGAAAGCAACGCGACCTGGACTTCCGGCGACCCGGTGTCGTTGGCAGCGCGGCGATGATCCGTGATGACCTTGCTGGTTTGTTCAACTGTAAGTGACATGAATGTTGGCCTTGAACGGTGAGGCGAGACTTGTGGACGACCACCCACACGGATGACGGTTCACAAGCCCCGCAAAGTGAATGAGATAATCTCGGGAAGCTCTCTATTTTAGCCTATTTCGACGCGACAGCGTCAACTCGCGTTTGATCCGGATTGAAACCGCGGGTCACGCTGACGAAACCACCCGCGTCAATTTCGACCAGGGCGACCAATTGCCCCTGCGGATTCAGGGCGCGATGCAGCCCCAAACTGGGCGGCACGACAACTTGCATCCGCTGGCCATGGCGCAATTGCACACTTTGAACCGCGTCCAGTTCCAATGCCGGCAGGCCGGTGAGCCCGGCCTCGATCGGCAACAACAAGGCATCGATGGCCGCTTCGCCACCGTGTGCGTGTTGCTGCGCCAACCACTCCAAACCGAACATTTGCGGCGCGCTAAACGGTTCGACCCACAATCGACGCAAGGCCGTAAGGTGCGCGCCACAGCCCAGGCGCTCGCCGAGATCCCGGGCCAGGCTGCGTACATAGGTTCCGGACCCGCACTCCACATGGACATCCAGTCGATCAACTTCGAATCGCTCGATAACCAACCGATAAACATCGACCTCGCGCGATGGCACATGTACCTGCTCTCCGCGCCGCGCACGCTTGTACAGTGGTACCCCGCCCTGCTTCAAGGCCGAATACACCGGAGGCGTCTGCACGATTCGCCCGCGCAGCGTATGGAGCGCGGTTTCGATAGCTTCGACGCTCAGCTGCGGCACCGGGTGCGTGTTCACAACCGCACCTTCGGCGTCATCGGTTTCGGTAGTGACACCCAGCCGGATTTGTGCCGCATAGGCCTTGCGTGCGCCCAATAGATGTCCGGCAATTTTGGTTGCTTCTCCAAAACACACTGGAAGCAACCCGGTTGCCAGCGGGTCGAGGCTACCGGTATGTCCGGCCTTGCTTGCCGCGAAAATGCGCTTGGCTTTCTGCAACGCCTGGTTCGAGCTCAAACCTTGCGGCTTGTCGAGCAGCAGAATACCGCTGAGCGGCCTGGATTTTGATTTCGGGATTCGGGGTTCGTAAGAACGCATCGGTAAACTGGATTGGCGATAGGCACCGGACTGCGTTTCGGCAACAGCGCAATTCGACGGTGCCGCAGCATTCAATGTCGGATCGATTCCCTATTCCTCATTCCCGATTCCCGGCTTCGCGCGCAGCAACTCATCGATGCGCGCACCACGGTCAACCGAATCGTCGTAACGGAAACGCACTTCGGGCACGCGGCGCATGCGCATCTGTTGCGACAGCGAGTGGCGGAATTCCTTGGCCATGGCATTAAGCGCCTTGACCGCATCGGTCGCCGTCTCCGGCACCAGCGCAATCACATAGACCGTGGCCAACTCGAAATCCTTGTTGACCTCGACGTCGGATACGCTCACAGACGGTAAGGCATGCTCGCGCACGGCCTCATGCACCATGACGCCAATCAGGCGACGCAGTTCTGCGGCAATACGGTCGGCGCGTTTGAAGTCTCGTGAAGGCATTTGGGCTTCTGGTGGCTGAGCGGGAGTGAAAGACTTTTTCGTCATTCCCGCGAAAGCGGGAATGACGGCCTATGTGTATACGCTTTTCCGAGTCCCGAGTCCCGGTCTCACAACGTCCTTGCTACTTCAATGCGCTCGAAGCACTCGATCTGGTCGCCCGGCTTGACGTCGTTGTACTGTTTGACGCCGATGCCGCATTCCATGCCGTTACGCACTTCGTCGACGTTTTCCTTGAAGCGGCGTAGCGACTCGAGTTCGCCCTGGAAAATGACCGTGTTGTCGCGTAATACGCGAATTGGTTTGCTGCGCTTGACCACGCCTTCAATCACCATGGAACCGGCGATGGCACCGAACTTGGACGAGCGGAACACGTCGCGTACTTGCGCCGTACCGATGATTTCTTCGCGGATCTCATTGCCGAGCAATCCGGTAGCGGCTTGCTTCACCTGGTCGATCACGTCGTAGATGATCGAGAAGTAACGCAGATCCACGCCGGTGTCGGCAATGACTTTGCGTGCCGACGGATCGGCACGCACGTTGAAGCCGATCATGATCGCCTTCGACGCAGCAGCGAGCGTGGCATCGGATTCGGTAATGCCGCCAACGCCGGAAGCGATGACATTGATCTTGATCAGATCGGTACTGATGGAGGTGAGCGAATCGCGCAATGCTTCGACCGAACCTTGCACGTCAGCCTTGATCAGCAGATTCAACACTTCCGGGCCACTGCCCTGCCCCATCTGCGAGATCACGTCTTCCAGACTCACAACCTGTTTGGTAAGACGCGTTTCGCGACGCTTGTGCTGGCGTTCCGCTGCTACTTGCTTGGCCAGACGCTCGTCCTGCACGACGACGAAATCGTCGCCGGCTTCCGGTACGCCGGAAAGACCCAGCACCTGCACCGGAATCGATGGTCCCGCGGTGTCGACCTGATGCCCACGTTCATCGAATAGCGCGCGTGCGCGACCGTATTCGATGCCGCAAACGATAAAGTCACCTTTCTTCAAGGTGCCTTGCTGGACCAGCACCGTTGCCACCGGACCACGCCCCCTGTCCAGGCTCGATTCCACCACGACACCGGTCGCGTTGCCGTCATAGACGGCTTTGAGTTCCATGACTTCGGACTGCAGCAGGATCGCATCGAGCAACGCATCAACACCGTCGCCGGTCTTGGCCGATACCGGCACGAACGGTACGTCGCCGCCCCACTCTTCCGGTACGACTTCAATTTGCACCAACCCTTGTTTGACATGCTCCGGATTGGCTTCGGGCTTGTCCATCTTGTTCATCGCAATGATCAGCGGCACCTTGGCCGCGCGTGCGTGCTGCACCGCCTCGGCGGTCTGCGGCATTACGCCATCATCGGCGGCAACCACGATCACCACGATATCGGTGAGCTTGGCACCACGCGCGCGCATCGAGGTGAAGGCTGCGTGGCCGGGCGTATCCAGAAACGAGATGACGCCCTTGTCGGTTTCGACATGGTAAGCGCCAATATGCTGGGTGATGCCACCGGCCTCGCCCGCGGCTACCTTGGTGCGCCGAATGTAGTCGAGCAACGAGGTCTTGCCATGATCGACGTGGCCCATAATCGTGACGACCGGCGGCCGCGGCGACTTTTCTCCCTGTACTTCGACGCGTGACAATTCCGACTCGGCGTCATTTTCGTCGGCCGCTACGGCCCTATGACCGAATTCTTCGATAACCAGCACCGCCGTGTCGTGATCGATAACCTGATTGATCGTCGCCATCACGCCCATCTTGAATAGTGCCTTGACCACATCGGCGCCCTTGACCGCCATCTTCTGGGCCAGTTCCGACACGATGATTGTTTCACCCAGCGGAACATCGCGCACCATCGGTGCAACCGGTTTGGAGAATGCGTGGGCCGAAGTGCCTGCACGTGCGGGTTCTATTTGACGACGCGGCTTGCGTTTGGTCGCACCACGGCGTGCATGCCCGGCATCGGAAAGATGCAGTTCGCCGGGGGCGAAAAAACGTGCGGCATCCTCGCCGTCGTCACGCATCTGATGCGAGCCATGTTTTTGCTTGGCATGTTTGCTGGGTGCCGCGTCGCTCGGAGCCGGCGGCGGGCGACCGCGCCGCACTTCCGCGGGCGGCGCCTTGCGTGCGGTGACTTTGCGTTCTTCTTCGGTTGTCGCAACAGCTGCTGCAGCGCCCCCACTTGGCTGCTCCTGTGTCTGTTTGGCCTGTGCATCGGCCGTCGCACGTGCTTCGTCTGCCGCGCGACGCACTTCTTCAGCTTCGCGCAGTTTGGCATCAGCCTCCTGACGGCGGCGCTCCTGTTCCTGGCGTGCAGTTTCCTCGGCCTCGCGCTTGAGTTGCGATTCCTGTAGTTTCTTCAGCGCATCTTCGCGCTCGAAATCAACTTCGCCGTTGGCGGTAACGGCGCTGCGTTTGACGTAAGTACGTTTCTGCCGCACTTCGACATTGACGGTCTTGCCGCGTGCAGCGCCCTGATTGACGGTCAGCTCACTGACGGTCTTGCGCTTGAGCGTGATCTGGCGCGGCGCATTGTCGTCTGCGTCATCCTTGTCCGCCTTGCCGTGGGTACGCCGCAGGAAGCCCAGCAGCATGACCTTCTCGCGGCTGGACACGACCTGATCCGGGTTGGAAAATTCCATACCGGCGCCTTCAAGCTGGGTAATCAGCTTGTCCACGCTCATGCCCAGTACATCGGCGAGTTGCTTGATGGTTACGTTCGACATGATGGTTCGGGTCCTCCGTGGGCGGTTGCGGTCGCGGGCTTGTCAATCAAGCCGCGTTCAGGCCGCCTTGTCCGCGCGGGCAGCCATGATCAGCTCACCGGCACGCGCTTCATCAACACCATCGATCGCCAATTCCACCAATTCATCGGTGGCCAGATCGGCAAGTTCCTGGCGCGTCACGATCTTGTGTTCGGCCAAAGCATAGGCCGTGGTTTCATCCATTCCCGGCAGGCCGAGCAGATCGTCGTCGGGTTTATTGTCCTCAATGCCTTCTTCGACCGCGAGCGCCTGGGTCAACAACGCGTCGCGCGCACGCGCTCGCAATTCTTCGACGATGTTCTCGTCGAAACCTTCGATCGCAAGCAGTTCGGCGGTCGGCACATAGGCGATTTCCTCGACCGAGGTAAAGCCTTCCTGGACCAGGATCGTCGCAATTTCCGCATCCACTTCGAGCTTGTCCTGAAACAGCTTGCTCGCCGTTTCCTGCTCTGCGTCGGATTTCGCCGCCACCTGATCCTGGGTCATTACGTTGAGTTGCCAGCCGCTGAGCTTGCTCGCCAGGCGTACGTTCTGGCCACCACGGCCGATCGCCTGCGACAGCTTGTCTTCGGCCACAGCGATATCCATCGAATGCTTTTCTTCGTCCATGATAATCGATTGCACTTCCGCCGGGGCCATCGCGTTGATCACGAACTGGGCGGAATTTTCGTTCCACAACACGATATCGATGCGCTCGCCGTTGAGCTCATTGGAAACAGCCTGCACGCGCGAACCGCGCATGCCAATACACGCACCGATCGGATCGGTGCGGTTGTCGTGCGCGAGCACTGCAATCTTCGCGCGGTCGCCGGCATCACGTGCAGCACCCTTGATCTCGACCAGGCCCTGGCCGACTTCGGGCACCTCGAGCTTGAACAACTCGATCATGAACTCCGGAGCGCTGCGCGATACGAACAATTGCGGCCCACGCGGTTCCGGTCGAACTTCGTAGAGGTATCCGCGCACGCGGTCGCCCGCCCGCACTGCTTCGCGCGGAATCGAACGATCACGCGGGATGTAGCCCTCGGCGTTACCGCCCAGATCCAGATAGACGCTGCCGCGCTCGACGCGTTTGACCACACCCGTAATCAGTTCGCCGACCCGATCCTTGTAGGCTTCCACGACCTGCGCACGTTCTGCCTCACGCACGCGCTGCACAATCACCTGCTTGGCGGCTTGCGCGGCGATACGTCCGAATTCGGGGTTCTCGATCGGTTCCTCGATGAATTCGCCAACCTGGATGTCAGGTTGCGTTTCAACCGCATCCATCAGTCGAATCTGCCGATCCGGCGATTCCATCACGACATCGTCAGCCACGACTTCCCAGCGCCGAAACGTTTCGTATTCGCCGGTCTCGTTGTCGATGCTGACACGCGCAGCAACGTCCTCTTCGGGGTAACGCTTCTTCGCCGCCGACGCCAACGCCGCTTCCATTGCTTCCATGATCACTTCGGTGTCGACACCTTTTTCGTTGGCGACGGCATCAACGACCAGCAGTAGTTCTTTGCTCATTCGAGTTGCTCCTGCGCCCGGTCTACCGGACGGCTTGCCCGTTTTTTTTCGACTTTCGATTTCTTGCTGCGTTTGTTCGGTGCTTCCGCCTGATCGCCGAAATCCGGTATCAGGCGCGCCTTGTGAATATTCCCGCCAGCGATCGTCACTGCGTGGCCGTCCTGCTCGATCACGATATCGTTGCCATTAACCGCAACAATCGGACCTTGAAAGCGTCGCCGACCATCGATCGCCAGGTTAACCTCAAGCTTCGCCGCATCGCCAATGAACCGGGCGAACTGTTCCGGTGTGTACAACGGGCGATCCAGCCCCGGCGATGAAACTTCCAGCGTGTAGTGACCATCCACCGGATCGTTCACGTCGAGTGTGGCCGACACCTGGCGACTGACCGCTTCGCAATCGTCGACGGTCACCGCACGATCAGCCGCATCAACGTACACACGCACCAACCCATTGCCTTGCGACGGGCTGTACTCGACACCGAGACATTCCAGTCCCATGTCCGCAACAACCGGAATCAGCAATTGGGTCAATTCTTCATTTCGCATAGGGATAAATTTTGCAAACAAAAAATGGGCGCGAGGCCCATTCCATAGTCCGCCGTTGTTGCGCATCCAGACACCGGCAATGCGCATCCTGCGCGACTGAAATCTAAAACCTGCAGCTTGCTCCGATCATCCTGATCGTGGGAATCAAGGAGCATCCATCCTTGGCCGCCCTTTTCAATCACTACTTCAATAAAAAAGCCTCCGATGGAGGCTTTTTTGTAATTCTGGTAGCGGGGGTAGGATTTGAACCTACGACCTTCGGGTTATGAGCCCGACGAGCTGCCAGACTGCTCCACCCCGCATCAGCCGAACGAGAAGTTTAGCGGAATGACGGGGTTTATTGCAACCAAAATCTGGGCCGCAAGCGTCGCTGCGCGCTATATGACCCATTCCAGCAATTGCAATCCGCGCACCATCAGGTACGCCAAGCCACCGGCAATCGGAATCGTGAGTATCCACGCCCAGACCATGCGTTCGACGACGGTCCAGCGAATGGCATTGAAGCGCTTGGCCGCGCCTACACCCATGATTGCGGCTGAGACGTTGTGCGTAGTCGATACCGGAATTCCCAAAATCGATGAGGTGATGATCACACTGGACGCGGAGATGTCCGCTGCCACGCCGTTGATCGGATGCAACTTCACGATCTTGTGCCCGAGCGTTCGGATGATGCGCCAGCCGCCAACCATCGTGCCCGAGGCCATCACCGCAGCGCACAACACCTTGATCCAGGTAGCGATGCCGAAGTTGCCATTCGCGTCAGTGTGTACGCGCAGGAATTCGAGCCAGTGCGGCAACTTGTCCAGCGAGCCGGCAGCAGTCGCGCCGGCCAACGCCAGCGCAATGATACCCATGGTCTTCTGCGCGTCGTTCATGCCGTGCGACAGGCCCATGAACGCCGACGACATGATCTGCAACTTGGCAAAAATCGCATTGACCACGCGCGGACGCGACGCGCGCTGCGCGGCTCCGCCGAGCCCGTTGAGGAAAGACAATACCGCAAACAGCAAACCCATGATGATGAAACCCAGAGCGAATCCGATCGCGGGCGACACCACCATCGGCAGAATCACCTTGTTGAGCATGCCCTGACCCAACCACCAGTGTGCGGCCGGCACCGACCAGATGATCGCGTGCCAATTGTCACCAGCGGCAGCCAGCGCAGCGCCGCACAATCCACCAACCAGCGCGTGCGACGAGCTCGACGGCAATCCCAACCACCAGGTGATGAGATCCCAGACGGTGGCGCCAAGCAAGGCGCAGATCAGCAGTTGCGGGGTCATCGAAATCACGCCGATATCGATCAGCCCGGTTGCGATGGTCTTGGCAACGGCCGTGCCCCACATGGCACCAACCAGGTTCGTGGCAGCCGCGAGCAACACTGCCTGGCCTGGTCGCAACACCTTGGTCGCAACAACCGTAGCGATCGAGTTTGCGGTGTCGTGGAATCCATTGATGTACTCAAACACCAGCGCCACGAGTATCACAACGAGGACGAGGCTCAAGCTCATGGCAGCCTCAAGAATTCTTCAGCACGATCGTATAGATGACGTTGCCTGCATCGCGGCAACGGTCGATGGCCTTTTCCAGCAGCTCGAACAAATCTTTGCGCAGAATCAGGCGCGACGCATCGTTGGTGTTGGAGAACAATTCCTTGTACATCTCCAGAATCAGGCGGTCCGCCTCGCTCTCGATCGCCTGCATGCTGTCATTGAGCGCCTTCATTTCCTCGAGCTTCATGCCGCGCCGCAATTGCTTGACCATCTCGACAATGATTTCAGTCGACTTCTCGAGCATGGCCGCACGCGACGCATAGTCGATATCCATCAACTGGCTGGCAAACAAGGTGTAGCGTTCGGCGAATTTCTCCACCGTTTTCGGAATCTTGTAAAGCGCCGCGGACAGCGCCTCGATGTCTTCGCGCTCAATTGCCGTGACGAAGGTGTTGACCAGTTCCTGGCTGATCTGCGCCATGACCTCCTTTTCGCGTCGCCGCGCCAGCCGGAATTCGTCGAGCGAAGGCGTCGGCGATTTCTGCTTCAGCATCGCGATCAACGCGCGCGTGCTGGTGAGCGCAGCATCCGCGCTGGCTTCGAGCATGCCGTAGAACTTGTCGCCTTTGCCGAAAATGGTTTGCAGGGAAAACATGAATGTGGCCTCGTTCGGTAGGTCTGTGTGCACGAAAGTCTTTTTCGCGCCGGCGGAGTTTACCGTTTTGTGGCACTCGTTCGCCAAAGTTTGTATGCGTTGCGGCAGCCACAACGGATTCTGGCGTGCAGGCCGACGGATTGATCGGCACTGTCTGCTACACTCCAAACAGGGATACCTGCCATAGAAACGGATGATCGTCGAAGTCGCACTTGTCGTTGTGCTGGCGCTGCTCAACGGGTTTTTCGCGCTTAGCGAAATGGCCTTGATCGCTGCGCGCAAAAGTCGCCTCAAGCAATTGTCGCGGACCAGCCGTCGCGCCAAGATTGCGCTCAGCCTTGCCCAGAATCCCGAACAGTTCCTCTCCACGGTCCAGGTGTTCATTACCGTGATCGGCGTAGGTACCGGTACTGCCCTTGGCGCCAGGATGGGCGAACAGCTTGCCACGCATCTGGCTGGCACCCAGTACGAGATGCTGGCTCGCTACGCTACAGTGATCGGCGTGGTCGTGAGCATTTCCGGCATCACGTTCGCCAACATGTTGCTTGGCGAATTGCTGCCCAAACGTATTGCCCTGGTCAATCCCGAGCGCTTTGCGGTGTCCACCGCCATCCCGATGCGCGTGCTGACGTGGATTGCAGCGCCATTTGCATTCGTGTTGATCGGCATTACACGTGGTTTGTTGCGCGTTCTGCGCATGAACCACGCCAGTGCGGAAAAAGTCAGCGAAGAAGAAATACGCTTGCTGGTGTCCGAAAGCGCCGAACAGGGCGTGATCGACAGCGATGAACGCAACATGGTCAACCGCGTGTTGCGCCTGGGCGATCGCAGCGTCGACAGCTTGATGACGCCGCGTCCACGCATCGTGTGGCTCGATGTAGCGGCGACAACCCTGGAAAACCTGACCCGCATGCGTGACACGCCGTATTCGCGTTATCCGGTCTATCGCGGCAGCGACAAGGATGTGCTTGGCATCCTCTCACTGAAACGTTTGCCGGCAATGCTGGGCAAGACCCCAATCGACCTGTTCGCCCAGTTGGCCAAACCGCTGTATGTGCCCGGCACCGCACGCGCGCTGGACTTGTTCGAGGAATTCCGCGATGCCGAAACACGCCTTGCCCTGGTGGTCGACGAATACGGCGATATCGAAGGCCTGGTCACGCTCAACGACCTGCTCGGCGCGGTGGTCGGAAAAAATGCCGCCCCGGGCCCGACCCTGCACGAAACGCCAATCGTGCGTCGTGAAGACGGCAGTTGGTTGATTGATGGATCGCTGGGGGCCGAGGATTTGAGCGAATTGCTCGGACTTGGCGAACTTCCCTTGCAGGACGAACACGACTTCCATACGGCATCGGGAATGGTCGTTGCGCATTTCGGACGCATCCCCGAAACCGGTGAGTATTTCACCTGGCAAGGATTGCGCTTCGAGGTCGTCGACCTGGACGGCGCCCGGATCGACAAGATTCTGGTGCAGAAGGTTGCGATATAGCGAATCGGAAATCGGGAAGGGTATGAAATGTTCGCCATCTCCGCGCAGGTTGGAATGACGACCTGTTGAACTACGACTGACGTCTGACCTTTCAGGTCTCACGTCTCCCCGCCTACCTCACTCCCTGCCATTCGCGCCATGCGTTGCGCATCATCGAATATCCCGCGCAAGATCCGCACTTCGCGCTGTTCCAGATTCGCGCGCAGGAACAGTCGGCGCAGGCGTTGCATGATTGTGCGCGGCGAACGGCCCTTGTGGAAATCAATATCCTCAAGCATCTGTTCGAGGTGGCCGAAAAAGTAATCAAGCTGTTCGACCGTTGCCAAAGGCTCGGATTTTGTCGTTGCTTCCGGCTCGGGCTGCTGCTGCAACGTTGCCAGGCGCAATTCGTAAGCAAGCACCTGAACAGCTTGAGCCAGGTTCAAGGATGAAAAATCCGGAACACTTGGAATCGTGACGGCCGCATGGCACGACATCAACTCGTCGTTTTCAAGCCCGGTTCGTTCGTTGCCAAAGACAATCGCCACGTTGCCGCAAGCGCTCGCGTCCAATGCACGCCTGGCAGCTTGCGTTGGCGACAATTCTTCCAGGGAAATCCCGCGGTGGCGGGCCGTGCAACCCAGCACCAAAGTGCAATCGGCGATGGCCTCGACCAGCGTTGCCGTGACCTGCGCCTGGCCGAGCAACGCGTCGGCACCGACTGCCATGGCAGTTGCCTGATCGTGCGGAAACTGATGCGGTGCAACCAGGCCCAATTGATGAAAGCCCATGGTTCGTATCGCCCGCGCCGACGCCCCGATATTGCCCGGATGCGAAGTGCGCACGAGAACGAAGCGGATGTTGCCATTTGCAGGTGCCGACCCGCCAGAAGTGGGGTTGGGGATTCTTGATTGATCGTTCACCTCGGTATTATCGCCGATGAAGGTGTTGGCTGATAGAAGGCGCTGGTACGCATCCGACGCAAGACTCATTTGCTCGTCATTGCTGTGCAGGCAGAAATGTCGAACCCTTTGACGCGTTTCCCGAATCCCGAATCCCCCGATCCCTGCCCCTAAGCCCTAGGCCCTGCGCCCTGCTTCTGCTACCCTTCCGCCGCGTTTGGTGCCCCACGCGCACGTTCTTTTCCAGCCTGACTCGATCGGAGTTTCCATGCCCAGACCCGCAGTAACTATCGCGGTGCGCGCCGCGCGTGCCGCCGGTTCCATCATCCTGCGCTATTTGAATCGCGTGGATAGTCTGACCATCGAGGAAAAGTCGCGGATGGATTTCGTCAGCGAAGTCGATCGGCTGGCCGAGGCCGAGATCGTCAAGGAATTGCGGCGCGCGTATCCGGACCACGCCATTCTGGGCGAGGAAACCGGACAAAGCGGCAAGTCCGACAAGCTCTGGGTTGTCGATCCGTTGGATGGCACGCACAATTACCTGCGGGGGTTTCCGCACTTTTGCGTGTCGATCGGGTTTCTCGACCACGGCGATCCGGTGCATGGCGTTGTCTACGATCCCTTGCGCGACGAATTGTTCACCGCGAGCAAGGGCGATGGTGCCTTTTGCAACGATCGGCGCATGCGCGTGAGCAAACGCGAAAGCCTGAATGGTGCAATGCTTTGCACGGGCTTTCCGTTCCGTCAACGCGAACATCTGGATGCGCAGCTCGGCATGACCCGCAGCATGCTCCAGCAAGCCGAGGACATCCGTCGTACCGGGTCGGCCGCATTGGATCTGGCCTACGTCGCCGCAGGACGCATCGATGGCTTTTTCGAAATTGGGCTCAAACCCTGGGACATGACTGCCGGCCTCGTGTTGGTGCGTGAAGCCGGTGGTACATATTGCGATTTCGCCGGACGCGAAGGCATCCCGGCCAGCGGCAATCTCGTCGCAGGCAACCTTCATATTACTGGTGCGATGGTGAAAGCCATCGCCCCACACGCGACACCGGGACTGCTCGCCGCTGGCGCATGATGCGTAGCATTCGCTTCCCCCGCGAAGCGGGAGAAGCTGCTCGGACAGCTGGTGGGGACGCTTTGATTTTTCGCATGCGAGGAACCAAGAGCGCCCTCTTCCGCCTTAGGCACCTTCCCCCGCTTGCGGGGGAAGGGAAGCTAGGAATGATCCCCCGCATGCGGGGGAAGGGAAGCCAGGAATGATCTCCCGCCTGCTGAAGAAGGGAAGCCAGGAATGATCCCCGCCTTGCGCGGGAAGCGAAACTAGTGGTCTGTAACAGAGGAAGCGGTAGATAGATCGCGCCGGGGTGTTGGTGGCTGGTGCCGATCTGGAGCGAGGCCAATAGCCGAAGCTATTGGCCGAGTGAAGATCAAGCCAGACGACGACAGACCAAGCCAGGTGCTGTCGATTCCTCTGTTACAGGCCACTAGTCCGTCCGATACCTTGGGGTCGCTCGATATATTTGGCCCTTGACGTACTTTGCGGACAAAATATTCGATTCGGGCTTGCTTCGATCAAACCTGCGGCTGCGCACTGTAACCGCCTTGAATTCCCTTGGTCGCAATGGCGAC
Source organism: Rudaea sp. (assembly GCA_039935035.1). Taxonomy (GTDB): domain Bacteria; phylum Pseudomonadota; class Gammaproteobacteria; order Xanthomonadales; family Rhodanobacteraceae; genus Rudaea. The sequence goes on from JBDTLA010000154.1 coordinate 39,184, forward strand.
TGCATCGTGGGGATGCAGGCTCTCGTGATGGGCTGCGCGTATCCAGAAATCGGTAACGCGTTCATCGGCACCCAACGCGCGCTGCATGCGTCGCGCGGCATCCTCGCAGAACATCAGGTTTTCGCCATTGAGCATGGCGAAAGCCTGTTCGTCTTCGCGCTTTACCGCTGTTTGTACCGGCGTCTGCAACGATTGCTCGATCACGTCGATCAAGTCCTCGATGGGGAAGCCGAAACTCGGCACCAATTTCACGCGCACGCTGGCCACGCTGCGCTGACTGTGCGGGGTTGCGCAGATGCCTTGCTCGCTGCCCAGCCATGCCAGGACGGCAGCGTGATCGAGCGGCGCATCGCGCGAAAAATCGACGGCGAATCGTTGCTGGATCAATTGTCGCGCCAGCGCGGCGGAACACGGACACGTGCTCGAATAGACAACCTTGCAGCCCAATTCCAGACAAAACTGCCCCTGATCCATGCTGGCAGTGATAACGACCGGATACGCTTTCCAGCCACTGTTATCGCTTTTCAATGCGGGTCGCCGAATCAGGTGATCGAACGCAATGCGCACCATTGCACGATCCGAAAGCTGCGCGTGCGAATCCAGGAATTCGCGTAACAATCGACGAATCGAACACGGCGTCAGTGGCTCGCAGGAAAGTGCGGCGTCGACGTGCAAATACAGTCGCGACATGTGGATGCCGCGCACCTCAGGGCACTTGAGATTGACGAACGCGGCGACGCGTGCGGCGGACTGCACGGCAACACCGTCCTGGGCCGGCAACCGGACCGGAACATCGATCTCGTCCATGCCGACCCAATCCAGCGTTCCGGCCACCGCCACCGCGCCCGCGTTGGCGATATCCGGCATCGAGCGTGCGCTATTGTCATCGTGCTGCATGAAGTCTCCTCGTATCCTGCGGCGCAGGAATTGCGCGCCATTCAGCCAAAATCGCATCGCGGATAACCGGTGTGGCCATCGGGCTCAGGCAAAACTGGCCGCGGACGGACAGCATAACTTGGGGCACGCGAAGGATTCATCAAGCCACTCCACTGCGTCGCGCCATGTTCCAGGCGGTCCATAGACTGCGCCCAAATCCGGGGCGGTTCTGTGCGGCAAGCCAGGCCAGCGGATCGGTTTTGTAACGCGCACGCAGAATGAGACCGCGGTCAAGTGCAGTACGCACGCGCCGCGGCAGACTGAGTACTACGCCTTGATCAAGGCACTGATCAAGTTCGCCCAACAAACCATCGAGATAATCCCGAACGAATGCGTTGCGCGCAGATCCGTGATTGAACAAGTCCGCTCGCAAAATGCCATGTCGCGCCAGCAAATCCAGCGGCAATGCGACATGTTCGAGTTGCCCGGCATCGGCACGCGCCGGAATTCGCGCCAGGTCGTGCAGCAGATGTGTAATTGTCCACAATGCCGCGGCTCGGTCGCAAACTTCTGGTCGAATCGAAAATACCGCTGCATCCGCGCGCGCAACGCTGACATGCCAAGGCTGGAACCGTTGCATCAATTCTGTGAGATTGGTCGCGCTGGAACGACCGATTTGCCCTAGCGCGGCATCTGCAAGTGCGGGCCACAAGGATGGATCACTCGCCTGTAAGCACGCATCCGCAAACAACACGGTCGTGACTGGATGACGCGGACGACCGGCATGCGCATCAATCAATTCCTGCCTCCACCACGCAAGTTTGGTTGTGGCGATGTGGGCTTCGCTGCGATAGAACGCGGTTTGCATCAGTTCATGAACCAGGCTGCCGAACGCATTCGCACCCGAGCGCTGTGCTCCGGGAAGAAACACTGCGACCATGACGTTTTCGGGAAACTCACCGAGCCATTTTTGCTCGAAACTGGCGAATGCGGAATTCGCGTGCGGCATGGGCAGATCAGGAAAGCCCCAGCGCGGGCAACAGCTGCGCCGGCGACTGCACAACCAGATCGGCACCCCAGGTATGCGCATCGTCGCCATCCAGATAACCCCACGCCGCGGCAACCGTCATGGTTTGAGCCTTTTGTCCGGCTTCGATGTCACGTGCATCGTCGCCAACGTAGACGCAGTAACGCGCATCGCACTGCGCCAACTTGCAGGCGTGCAGAATGGGTTCCGGATCGGGCTTGCGTTGCGCCAGGCAATCACCCGCAACCAGGCTCGCGCAACGCCGGTCGAGTGCAAACGCCGACACCAACGACCTCGCCAACCAGCCGGGCTTGTTGGTCACAATGCCCCACGGCAGATCCTTCGCGTCGAGTCCGGACAGAACTTCTTCGATGCCCGCAAACAACTTCGAATGCGTAGCGATCGACGTGGAATACAGATCGAGAAAGCGCGGTAACAGCGCTTCGATGCGTGCTTCTTCCGCGCCTGGGAATCCTTGGCGCAGCATCGCCCGACCGCCTTTCGACACCACGGCACCCACTGCGCTTAAATCCAGATCGGGCTCGCCAAGTTCGGCGCGTAAGGCACGCATGGCCACGATCAGATCCGGCGCCGAATCGACCAGCGTGCCATCGAGATCGAACAACACAATCCGGATTTCGTCGCCGCGCAGGATCATTCGGGCTTGCGTGCGCAGACGAGATAATTCACTTGTGTACTTTGCACCGTCCAGGCGCGTCGCGTCAGCGGGTTGTAGGCGAGCCCTGCAATGTCTTCCAGATCCAGTCCGCTGGCACGCAGGGCCGTCGCCAGTTCCGACGGACGAATAAACTGCGCGTAATGGTGAGTACCGCGCGGCAACAGGTTCAATGCGTATTCAGCACCGACGATTGCTGCGCCAAACGCCAGTGGAGTGCGATTCAACGTCGAAGCGAACAACCGCCCGCCGGGTTTGAGCAGGGTTGCGCAGCCCGCGACGATGCTACCTGGATCGGGAACGTGCTCGAGCATCTCCATGCAGGTGATCGCGTCGAAAGTACCAGGAATTTCTGCTGCCAACGACTCGACACTGATTTGCCGATAGTCCACGTCGTGTCCGGATTCCAGCAGGTGCAACCGTGCCACTTCGAGCACGCGCGGCGCAAGATCGATGGCGACGACGTCCGCACCGGCTGCCGCCAGCGCCTCGCTCAGAATGCCACCTCCGCAGCCGACATCGAGCACGCGTGCGCCCTTCAACGTCACACGTTGCGCGACGTAATCCAAACGCAGCGGATTCAGGTCGTGCAAGGCGCGTGATTCGCCATTCTTGTCCCACCATCGGGCGGCAAGTTTGTCGAACTTCGCGGTCTCGGCAGGATGGACGTTTTCCATGGCCATTCGTTCAAGCCTTGATGCGAGCGCGCCATGCCTGCGTTTTTGCGCGCAAGGCATCGACGTCGATACCGACCAGCACACCGTGGTGCAATTTGCGCACTCCGGCAATCCACACATCGCTGACCTCACGCCGGCTACCGGCATACACAAGCTGCGATGCGACATTGTATACAGGGTGCATTTCCAGAGAATCCATGTCCACGGCCGTCAAATCGGCCTGCTTGCCGGGTACGATCGAACCAATTCGCTCGCCCAGCCCCAACGCGCGCGCGCCGTTCAGGGTTGCGGCTTGCAGTGCGTAACTTGCATCGAAAGCGCTGGCATCGCCGGAGACACCCTTCGCCAGCAATGCCGCCGAGCGCGTTTCGCCAAACATGTCCAGATCGTTGTTGCTGGCGCAGCCGTCGGTACCGATCGCCAGGCTGACGCCGGCATGACGCAATTTTTCCGCTGGGCAGAAACCGCTCGCCAGCTTGAGATTGGATTCCGGGCAGTGCACCACGCAGACTCCGGCCGCGGCGCACGCAGCAATTTCTGCATCGAGCAACTGGGTCATGTGCACGGCAATCAGGTGATCGTTCATCAGGCCCAGCCCCTGCAATCGCGCGAATGGCCGCACGCCATGGAGTTTTTTGGAATCCTCGACTTCCTGCGCGGTCTCGTGCAGGTGGATATGCACTGGGATATCGAGTTGGTCAGACAACACGCGAATGCGGCCAAAACTCTCGTCGCTCACCGTATACGGCGCGTGCGGCGCGATCGTGAGCGTAATCAGCTGCTCGCTTTTGAACTCATCGTACGTCGCCAGACCCTTGTCGAAATACTCGTCGGGACTGGCTGCCCACGGGCTTGGAAATTCGATGATGGGCAAGCCGACGCTCGCGCGAAATCCATGCTGCAAATAGGTCGCGGCCTGGACGTCGGGGAAAAAATAGCTTTCGTTGCAGCAGGTCGTGCCGCCGCGCAACATTTCCGCAATCGCCAGTTCGATGCCGTCGCGAACAAATTCGGCACCCATGAAGCGTGCCTCGGTAGGCCAGACATGATCTTGCAACCAGATCATCAGTGGCAAATCGTCAGCCAGACCACGCATTAGCGTCATGGGGTTGTGTGTGTGCGCATTGACCAGGCCGGGTATCAGCGCATGTGTCGACAAATCGACACGATCCACATTGGCGTATTTCTCGCGCGCTGCCGCGATCGGAAGTACGTCGGCAATGGTATCGCCAGCCACGGCCACAGCGTGATGCTCCAACACCACGCCAGATGGCTCGATAGGAATTACCCAGCGGGCTTCGAGAACGCTATCGACCGCGCTCATCTTGTGTCATTTCCAAGGCAAAGCCGCGCGCGCGTTCAAATCGCCATCCATGACTGCTGTATCCCCCTCCGCCGCTGTCGCGGCGTCGACCCTGCCGGGGAGACGCATCCGCAAAGCCGCTCGCGCTAGCGCTCGCGGGCCGATGCGTCATTTGACCCTTCCGACATAGGCGCCGCTGCGCGTGTCGACTTTGATGATTTCTTCATTGCCGACAAACAGCGGGACGCGCACTACGGCGCCGGTTTCAAGCGTAGCTGGCTTGCCGCCGGTGCCCGCGGTATCGCCTTTGACGCCGGGATCGGTTTCGGTGATGGCCAATTCGACGAAATTCGGCGGGCTGACAATCAACGGCGCGCCATTCCAAAGCGTGACGATACACAGCTCATTGCCCTTCAGCCATTGCGCGGCGTCAACCATCGCTGACTTGTCAGCGGCGATCTGCTCGTGCGTGTCCTGGTGCATGAAATGCCAGAACTCTCCATCGCTGTACAGGTATTCCATGTCCTGATCGAGCACGTCGGCGGCTTCCAGCGAATCGGTCGATTTCATCGTCAGTTCGACCACACGACCGGTTTTCAAATTGCGGTACTTGACCCGCGTAAAAGCCTGGCCTTTGCCGGGTTTTACATATTCGGTGTCGATGATCGTGCATGGATGTGCGTCCACGATAATCTTCATGCCATTTTTGACGTCGTTCATGCCATAACCGGCCATACATGCTCCGTTGCATTGGGCCGCCCCCAGGATGTGCCCGGGGAATGCGGCTAAGATAAGAGGTTGCGAATGCCAGACTCGCCGGCCATCACAACTCCCATGATAACCGCAAGCCCTCTTTCCGCGCAGCAACAGCACACTAGCGACACCCTGTCATGGCAACGGCTGTGGCGCGAAGCAGTGACCGATCCGCACGAACTGCTGTCGTTGCTGGGCTTGGGCCACCTTGCATCAAGGCTGTTGCCAACGGCAGATACCGGTTTTTCGTTGCGCGTACCGCGCAGCTTTGTCGCGCGCATGCGCTACGGCGTCCCTGATGATCCGCTGCTTTTGCAGGTCTTGCCGCAAATGCACGAATTGGACGTTATCCCGGGCTTCATCCACGACGCAGTCGGCGATCTTGCCGCGCGCGCGGCCAACGGCGTATTGCACAAATATGCCGGGCGCGCCTTGCTGATAGCCACCGGCTCGTGCGCAGTCAACTGCCGCTACTGCTTTCGGCGTCATTTTCCCTACGCTGAACAAACCGCAGCAGCCAACCACTGGCGCGAAGCCATCGAACACATTCGGTCGGATTCCTCAATTGAGGAAGTCATTCTTTCCGGCGGCGATCCGCTTTCGCTGTCCACGCCCAAGCTTGCCGAGCTGACCGATGCGCTCGCGTCGATACCGCACTTGCAGCGCCTGCGTATTCATACGCGACTACCCATCGTGCTGCCCGAACGCGTCGATGCCGCGCTCATTGCCTGGCTGCGCAACCAGCCCTGGCCGGTCGCAATGGTGCTGCACGCCAATCATGCCAACGAGATCGATGGCAGCGTCGCCGACCGTTGCGCCAGCTTGCGCGCGAACGGCATCACCTTGCTTAACCAATCGGTGCTGCTACGCACCATCAACGACAATGTCGATGCACTGGCCGCGCTGTCAAGGCGTCTGTTCACAATCGGGGTATTACCTTACTACCTGCATCAGCTCGATCCAGTGGCTGGCGCAGCCCATTTTGCCGTGGACGATGATCGCGCACGTAATCTGATGCATGGCTTGCGCGACCGTCTCTCCGGTTTTCTCGTGCCCAGACTGGTGCGTGAAATTCCCGGCGCGCCGGCCAAGACTCCTTTATGATCGCACTCACGCGCCGTTGACTCGTCTTTCGGCACCGTTCATCTGCTGGAAATAGCCGCCAGAATCAAGTAAAAGCTGTTCCTACCCTCGAAATTGCTGCCAATGAGCAAACAAGACCAAGTCATCAAATTGCTGCTGATCGAGGATTCGGTCGAAGAAGCCGAGCAAATCATCAGCATGTTGCGCAATGGCGGTATCTCGCTGCGCCCCGCCCGCGCCGCCAATGCCGATGAACTCGAAAAAGCCCTTGCCGCGCAGACGCCGGATCTGATCCTCGCCAATCCCGGCGCCAAGGGCTTGAATCTTGCCGACGTCGCTACGGCCGCTGGCAAAGGAGGCAAGGACATCGCCATCGTCGCTGTGGTCGGCAATGTGAGCGAAGACGTGATTGTCAATGCGTTCAACGCCGGCGCGCGTGCACTGGCATTGCGCCATCGCGCCGAGCATGTGCAATCCATCGTGCGGCGCGAATTCGACAGCCTGAACATGCGCCGGGGCGTGCGCCGCCTGGAAAGCGCGCTGCGCGAAACCGAACGCCGCTGCAATGCGCTGCTGGATTCCTCACGCGACCCGATTGCCTACGTGCATGAAGGCATGCATGTACGCGCGAACAAGGCGTATCTGGAAATCTTCGGCTTCGAGGAATTCGAGGACATCGAGGGAATGTCGATCCTGGACATGGTCGCCCCCGACGATGCCGACGACTTCAAGACCCTGCTAAAGCAATTGTCGAAAGGCGAAAAGCCGCCACAGAAAGTCAACTTGAAAGCGCAACGCAGCGACGGTACGGCGTTCGACGCCATCATGGAGTTCACCGCAGCCAGCTACGAAGGCGAACCCTGCCAGCAAATCATCCTGCGCCAGCAGACGATGAGTGCAGAATTGGCCAAGGAACTCGACGTGCTGCGTTCCAAGGACCTGGTGACGGATCTGTTCAACCGTCAATACTGCCTCACCGAACTGGACCGTGTGATCGGTGAAGCCGCCAAAGGCCGCAACGACCAGGCCCTGCTGCTGCTGGAGCCGGACAACTTCAAGCAACTGCTCGATACCGTGGGTCTGGGCAACGCAGATCTGCTGCTTGGCGACATGGCCAACCTGATGCGCCGGCACCTGAAGGAAACCGATGTCGCTGGACGCTTCGGCGAACACACGTTCGGCGTTCTGGTCGAAGGACGCAGCGCGGACGAAGTTCGTCAATTGGCCGATGTGCTGCGCAAGTCGTTCGATGAACGGATTTTTGAAGTCGGCAAGCAGTCGGTCAACGCCAACGTCAGCATCGGTGGATCATTGATCGGCGAAAAGAATGCCAATGCGCAGGCCGTCTTGACCCAATCGAGCAATGCCCTGCGCTCGGCCCAGACCGAAGGCGGCAATCGCCTGGTGTTGTTCGATCCTGCGGCACAGGACAAGGCCAATGAAGAAAAGAACCGACACTGGTTGACCCTGGTAAAAGACGCGCTGGCCAACAATGGCTTCGTGCTTTTTTATCAACCGATCATCAGCCTGCACGGCGCCGAGGGCGAGTTCTACGAAATCCTGTTGCGCATGCAAGGTCCCAAGGGCGACATCACGCCGAACTACTTCATGCCCATCGCCGAACACCATGGCCTCATGCCAGCGGTCGATCGATGGGTCATTTCCCATGCCATCAAGGCGCTGGTCGAACGCGAAACGGCTGGTCACAAGACCACGTTTTTCGTCAAGCTCACACCACAGTCGCTCGACGACCAGACCCTGCTGCCGTGGATTGCGCAACAACTTAAAAACGCGCGCCTGCGCGGCGATGCGTTGGTGTTCGAGATGCCCGAAAGCAAAGTCGTCACCAGCCTCAAACCTGCGCGTGCCTTCGTCACCGGACTCAAACAGATTCATTGCGGCTTCGCGCTGGAACAATTCGGCTCTGGCCTGAATTCATTCCAGTTGTTGAAACATGTAGATGCGAATTACCTCAAGCTCGATCGCAACTTCATGGCTGAATTACCGAAGAACAAGGAAAATCAGGACAAGATCAAGGAACTCTGCGACCAGGCTCACCATGCGGGCAAGCTGACTGTGGCTGAGTTCGTCGAAGATGCCGCAAGCATGTCGATCCTGTTCTCGTGCGGCGTGAATTTCGTACAGGGCAACTTCCTGCAGGAACCTGAAAAGGTGATGTCGTTCGAGACCGCGTGATTGGGTTACGCCGGGAATCGGGAATCGGGAATCGGTAAAAGCGTAACGTGTTCGTCATTCCTGCGAAGGCAGGAATCCAGTCCTTTCCATCCAGAAATATGCGCCCGATATCCAGGCTGCCGCCGTTGTGAAGCAACTCGCGCCTGCGCAGATGAGCCTTGAATGTTTTCGCCTTGCGACTCTCACCAACCCACGCTCGCCTATCGCGGTCGTTTCGCCCCGTCGCCGAGCGGCCCTTTGCACTTCGGATCGCTGGTTGCCGCGGTCGGCACCTGGGTGCGCGCGCGCGCGCGCGGCGGCGTCTGGCTGGTGCGCATGGAGGACATCGATCCACCACGCGAAATGCCAGGCGCGGCGGCGGATATCCTGCATACGCTGACCGCCTTCGGCATGCAATCCGACGAACCGGTGATGTATCAAAGCCGGCGCGAAGCGGCCTATCGCGATGCATTTGAGCGTCTGCAGGCAATGGGCACTGTGTTTGAGTGCCGGTGCAGCCGTGCCGACCTCGAAAGCCAGCGCGGACTGCATCGAAGGTCCTGTGTTTCGCCGCCCGATACATCTCACCTGCCCTGCTGGCGCCTGCGCGTTGCCGACACGCAGATCGATTTCGACGACTTGCTGCTCGGCCCGCAATCGCAAAATTTGCGCCGCGATGTCGGCGACTTCGTCATCCGCCGCGTCGAAGGCTGGTATGCCTATCAGCTCGCCGTAGTCGTTGACGATGCCGAACAAGGCATCACGGAAGTCGTGCGCGGCGCAGATTTGCTCGATTCCACGCCACGCCAGATCCACCTGCAACGCCTGCTCGGCTACCCGGCACCAACGTACCTGCATTTGCCTTTGGTGGTGGATGCGACGGGGCGAAAGCTTTCAAAGCAGGATCGCGATTTGCGCGTGGATCACACAGATCCCGCACCCGCATTGCGAGCCGCGCTGAAATTTCTGGATTTGCACGCAGATGCTGCTGCGCGCAGCGTCGACGACTTGCTGTTGGCCGCCGTACGGCATTTCGACATTGCCGGGCTTCGCAGTGCAGCAAACGGACCGGGTCGCCGCTGTGTACAATCGGCCCACGACAGTTCAAGCCAAAGGAGACGGAAATGACAGCACGCATCGCATTGGTTACCGGCGGCACCGGTGGCATCGGAACAGCCATCGTCAAACGCCTGGCTTCGCTGGGCCACAAGGTTGCAACCAATTACCGCGACGAGGCCAAGGGCCGTGCATGGGCGGAAAAAATGAAGGCGCAAGGGATCGATGTCGCTATTGTTGCGGGCGACGTATCTACTCCGGAATCGGCCGAACAAATCGCCCACGGTGTGGAAAAGCAGCTCGGCCCGATCGACATTCTGGTCAACAATGCCGGGATTACTCGCGACACGACGTTCCACAAGATGTCTGCAATCCAGTGGCAGGAGGTCATCAATACCAACCTGAATTCCTGCTTCAACATGACCCGTCCGGTGATCGAAGGCATGCGCGCGCGCAAGTGGGGTCGCATCGTTCAGATCAGCTCGATCAATGGCCAGAAGGGCCAGTACGGCCAGGCCAATTACGCGGCATCAAAGGCTGGCATGCATGGCTTCACCATTTCACTGGCTCAGGAAAACGCCAAATTCGGCATTACCGTCAACACGATTTCGCCCGGTTATGTCGCCACCGAAATGGTCATGGCAGTACCCGAAGAAGTGCGCAACAAGATCGCGGCGCAGATTCCGCTGGGTCGTCTTGGCGAACCGGACGAAATTGCCTACGCGCTGGCCTTTTTCGTCAACGACGAGGCACGCTGGATCACCGGGGCGAATCTGTCCATCAACGGTGGTCAATACATGGGTTGGTAGTGCGCCGCGCCGCACAATCTGCTAACTTTGCGGCATGGCACAAACACGCATCATCAAGAAGTATCCGAACCGTCGTCTCTACGACACCGAGATTTCGAGCTACATCACGCTCGAAGAGGTGCGCCAGTTGGTGGTCGACGGCGAGGAATTCGAAGTGCGCGATGCCAAGAGCGGGGACGAACTGACCCGCTCGGTATTGCTGCAAATCATCGCCGAGCATGAAGAAACCGGGCAGCCCATGTTCACCACCCGGCTGTTGACGCAAATCATTCGCTTCTACGGCGATTCGATGCAGGGATTCATGGGCAGTTATCTGGAAAAGAGCTTGCAGATCTTCCTCGACCAGCAAGGTCAATTCCGCAGCCAGCTCAACAATATCCTCGGCCAGACTCCGTGGTCGATGCTCAACGACATGACCGACCGCAACATGGATCTGTGGAAATCGGTACAGGAAGGCTTCCTCACCGCCGCTGCCAGCTCTGCCAAGACCGGGGCAGCCCCCAAGGATTCCAAATCCTGACTTCAAGCAGGGTTTGACAGCGCCTCTCGCTCTGCCTACCATCGCGCGTTTGCTGCATTGCGGCATCGTAACTGTATCTCTAAATAGCGCGCAAAGGATGTCCGCTTCCTGATCTTCGCAATCAAGGACGATTGCAAAAGCAACGGAGTTGAATATGACCAAGCGCGTCGCGCTCGTCACCGGTGGCATTGGCGGTCTCGGAACTGAAATCTGTAAATATCTTGCGCGTTCGGGCCACACCGTCGTCGCCGGAGATCTCAGCGCACGCGCTGAACGCATTGCGGAATTCAAGCTGGAAATGGCGAACCTTCCCGGCGTGCATTTTCATGCCGTCGATGTCGGCAATTTCGAATCTTGCGCCGCTGCTATCAAACAGATCGAAGCTACGCACGGTGGCGTAGATATCCTGGTGAATGCCGCCGGCATTACACGCGACACGAGCTTGCGCAAGATGAATCCGCAACAGTGGGCCGATGTAATCACCATCAACTTGAGTAGTGTTTACAACACCTGCCGCAATGTCGTCGAAGGCATGAGCGATCGTGGCTTCGGGCGTATCGTCAATATCTCGTCGGTGAACGGCCAGACCGGTCAGTTCGGCCAGACCAACTATTCGGCCGCCAAGGCCGGTATGCACGGATTCAGCATGGCGCTGGCGCGTGAAGTCGCACGCAAGGGCGTGACCGTCAACAGTGTGTCGCCCGGCTATTGCCGCACCGCCATGGTCGCCGCGATCCCGGAAAATGTGCGTAGTCAGATCATCGCCGGAATCCCGGTCGGCCGCCTCGGCGAACCATCGGAAATCGCGCGCGTCGTCGATTTTCTATGCGCTGAAGAATCAGGCTTCATAACCGGCGCCAACATCCCGGTGAACGGCGGCTACTTCATGGATTTCTGAGTCGGCATCGCGACGGCAAACCGTCAGTAATCGAACGGATCGATGAAAATGAAATCCGGCGGGGTGAGATGGTTGCCGTTGCTGTCGCAATCGTACGTCAGCGTGATCGGCTCGCCGGTGTAGACAATCTCGAAGTCCGTCACTTGCATGCCGTAAAGCAGTTGCGCACCGGTCTGCGTGTCCGGGTCCATGCCGAATTCCGACCATTTGTGCGTGGTGTAGTAGTCCGATTCCGCAGTCAAAGGCACACTGCCACCGTCGGCAAGTACGATGCCGTACTTTTGCATGGTCCGCAACAAGACTCGCGCAGCGGCATCCGCCGCGCTGCCGCCATCGGAGTGATTGCCCGCGGTGAACGTCGATACCGGAAACGTCGCTTTCAGTCGAAGCCTGGATCCGTACGGGACAGCATTCGGATCCATGTCACTGGCCCCATGCTCGCCGCTACCCTTGGTTCCGTGGTTGGCCGGATGCACGTACGCCGCATATTTCATGCGCGAGTTTTTCAGGATAAAGCGAATCGCATGGCCAAGATCACCATTCGGTATTTGCTCAGCTGCGTAAATTTCGTCGGCATTGAACAATAGTGGCGCCACCGGGAACCCAGCCGCATCGGTGCTCGTGCATTGCTCCCCGCGCCCCTGAGGCGGATATACCCTGGTCAAGTCCCATGTCAAAGCGCACTCCGACTGGACCTGACCGCCGGTAACATTCGCATTGCCGGATTCATACAAAGTGTTCCCCTGCACAATCAGCAAGTGACAATCTTCGTTGTTGTTGTCGCAGGAATAGCTCGGCTGCGATGCACCATATGGCGGCCCCGTGCCTTCAATGCCACCGCCAGGAGGCAAGGGTATCGGCAGCGGCTTGGGCGCCACTAGCGGGGTGTGGAAATCCCCACAATCAGGATAATAGTAGCTGTCCACGCCGCCCAATGGAGTCACTGGCGTGGCTGCGATGCCACTGTTTGCATGCAACACGTAAAACGAAAAATCGATCTGCAAGTGTGTCGCCCCGGTTCCCCACCCTCCAAGCGACTGCAAATGGTTGAGCATCGCCGTTGAATTCGCGTTCAACGGTACACTACTGACGTCCCGACGCCACACCGAATTTGGTGGAAATTCGGGCAGGGTTGCCGCAGTTGCGGATAAACATGCGGTTGCAGCGATGAGCATAGCGAAGCCACGCATGGAGCCTCTCCCCGATACATGTGGTGTGAACGCTACTACCAACGTGATGAGCAGAATGTGCAGTGCTGCACGCTCCGCCTACCAAATCAAATCCACCGGCACGTCGTCCTCGGCGGGCGCATCGGGGTCGCACAGCAGCACCAATGCTTCAGGCTGGATCGCCTGCGCCTGCAGCGCCAACTCCTGCGTCACCAGCAGATAACGCCCTGACAGTTGCACTACGGCCAACTCGCCAAGGTTGAGTTTCGCCAGCTGCTCATTCGTACAATAGATCCGGCGAATCTTGTTGCCGTGCGGGAAATGACGCGGCACGTCGGC
>JBDTLA010000155.1:0-10167 GCA_039935035.1 Rudaea sp.
GTGACGATCTGCGTCGCCTATCGGTTTCGCGACACGGGCTGTTCAAAACGCTCGCGGACGGCTCGCCAAGGCCACACTACAGACATTATTGTCGAAATCGCAGTGCCGACCCGGGAAAGCGCCCCCCATGACAGACTTTCCAACTTTTGGTCTATTTTTTCTCCGATGAAGAATCAATAAGTTGGGTATTGCGCTCATTACAGACTTTAATTGATCCGATCATTTAGGGTTCCCGGCTCCGCTACAATCCATTCATGGCGTCCGCAAAACCCAACATTGAAATTCTCGAAGCCGACATTACCGAACTGGCCGTCGATGCCATCGTCAATGCCGCCAACGAGACATTGCTCGGTGGAGGTGGCGTCGATGGCGCCATCCACCGTGCCGCCGGACCGCAATTGCTTTCGGCCTGCCGCGCTCTGCCGCAAGTCCGACCCAATGTGCGATGCCCAACCGGACAGGCGCGAATTACGCCGGGTTTCGATTTGACTGTGCGCTTTGTCATTCATACCGTGGGCCCGGTATGGAACGGCGGCGGCAACGGCGAGCCGCAATTACTTGCAAGCTGTTATCGCGAATCGCTGCGACTGGCGCGCGAAAACGCGGTGCGCAGCGTCGCATTTCCGGCGATCAGTTGCGGCGTTTACGGCTATCCGATCGCCTTGGCAACCGGAGTCGCGCTGGCCGAATTGCGACGGCACCGAAAAGGATTCGATTCGCCGGATCGGATAATCGTGTGCTGCTTCGGCGAATCAATCGCGGCGACGTATCGTCATCTGCTCGACAACTGATTCCCGCTGAAGCGCGCGGCACTTGAGGCTTGTTCGAGCACTTTCTCCACGATGCCTACCGTGCGCAGCACGCCACCTTGTTCGCGCTCGAACGCGGCACGTCCGGCCGTGCCGATCTGCTGGCGCAACGGTGCGTCGGCCAGCAGCCGAATGACCGTGGCGCCGAGTTCGTCAGCGTCCTCGATACGCAAGACCGCACCAGCCTCGATCAGGTCACCCGTGATTTCAGTGAAGTTGAACGTTTGCGGCCCGACGATCACTGGCACCGACAGAGCTGCCGGTTCCAGCACATTGTGCCCACCGATCGGCACCAGGCTGCCGCCGACGAACGCCACGTCGCCGGTCGCGTAGAAAAGCAGCAGTTCACCCAGTGTGTCGACGACAAAACATTGCGTGTCCGAGCCTGCAATGCCGTCGCCGGTGCGCGTGCGAGTGACGTATCCGAAACTTCGACAATCCTGCTCCACCGGCTTGAATCGCTCCGGATGGCGCGGGACGAGCAACAACAGCGCATCGGGAAATCGACCCAGCACGGCCGCGTGCGCCTTGAGCACTGGCTCTTCTTCGCCTTCGTGGGTGCTTGCCGCGATCCACACGGGACGCCGAGTTCCCCAGGTGTTGCGCATTTCTTGGGCTTGCCCTTTCAATTCGGGTGGCACGGTCATGTCGTATTTTAGATTGCCGACGATGCCCAACTTTTCTACATCGGCACCAAGATCGCGCAAGCGTTGCGCGTCAGTGGCCGATTGCGCGGCGATGTAGCGCGCGCTGGCCAGTGCCTTCCTCGCGAGTGGCCGCACCGGCCCATAACCGCGCAGGCTCTTTTCCGACAACCGCGCATTGGCAACGACCAGCGGGATGTTTCGCGCCTCGCAGGCAAAAAACAGATTCGGCCAGATTTCGGTTTCCATGACGACTGCCAGGCGCGGTTGCACGCGATCGAGGAAACGCCCGATCGAAGCCGGCAGATCGTACGGCAGATAGACGTTGAATACGCGGTCGCCATAAACCCTGCGCACGCGTTCTGATCCGGTCGGCGTCACCGTGGTAATCACGAACGGCGCGCCCTTATAGCGCTGCATCAAGGCATCAATCAGCGGCAACGCGGCATTGACCTCGCCCATCGACACGGCGTGCAGCCAGATGCTGTCGCGAATATGCGGATTACGAAAGAATCCGAAGCGTTCGCGCCAGCGCGAAAAGTACTCGCGATAATGAAAACCACGCACCGCCAACCGGTACAGAATCACCGGCGTGAGCAGGTACATGGTCGTGGTGTAGATGAAGCGGCGAAGGCGCATGCGAGCACAGCGGTTGGCAATGGGCGAGTATAGCGGGGCAGCCGAAATTGGGGACTCGGGATGTTGGAGCCGGGATTGGAGAATCGGGAATCGGAAAATCAGGAGCGCGTCATTCCGAGATCGCGCGCAGTGCGGAAACCGGCAACGCTCCACAACATCCGGAGGGCTGGTCATCCAGTTCTTTCTCTTGTTCCAAAGGGGCCCAAGAGCAAAGCAAGAACCGGATTCCCGCCTACGCAGGAATGACGAGCCTTTGATGTCACGAAACAATTTTCCCGATTCCCGCCATACGAATTCCCAATCCCCAATCCCAGCCCACAAGCTACAATCCCTGCATGACGTCGCGTACGGATTCACCCGTTCCCAAACGATTGCTGTCACCACGCTATTGGCCGAGTTGGCTTGGCGTCGGGGTGCTGTGGCTGGTGGCACGGTTGCCTTACGCTGCGCTGTACAGGTTGGGAAGAGGCTTGGGCTGGCTGACCACGCGCCTGCCGGGCAATCGTCGTCGCGTTGCCGAGCGTAATCTTGAACTGTGTTTTCCAGAACTTATCACGCAACAACGCGAGCAACTTCTGCGCGCGTCGCTGGCCGATTTGGGCATGATGTTGGTGGAGTTTGCACTGGCATGGATGGGCAGCAATCGCGCCATCGCGCGCGTGCCCTGCGTATTCGAAGGCCTGGAACATCTACAGACGTGTCGAGATCGCGGCC
Source organism: Rudaea sp. (assembly GCA_039935035.1). Classification (GTDB taxonomy): domain Bacteria; phylum Pseudomonadota; class Gammaproteobacteria; order Xanthomonadales; family Rhodanobacteraceae; genus Rudaea. The sequence continues at coordinate 2,807 of JBDTLA010000155.1, forward strand.
TGGGCGTATTGCTGGTCGGTGCACATTTCTCGCATCTGGAGCTGTGCGCGCGACTGGTGTCACAGCGCATCCGCATTGCGGGAATGTATCGGGTCATGGATAACCCGGTGTTCGAGCACGTGGTGCTGAACGCGCGACTGGGTTACGCCGATGCGATGTTCGCCAAGCAGGAATTGCGCGCGTCGGTCAAATACCTCAAACGCGGTGGCACGCTGTGGTACGCGCCGGATCAGGATATGCGCGGCAAGGACAGCGTCTTCGTTCCGTTTTTTGGTGTGCCGGCATCTACGATCACGGCCACGCATCATCTGGCGCGCTTGTCCGGTGCGGTGGTGATGGCGTTTCACCACGCGCGCAACGCGAATGGCGACGGCTACGTCATCCGCCTGCAGGCGCCACTGGAAAATTTTCCGACCGACAACGTCGTTGCCGATACCGCACGCGTTAACGCCGCTATCGAAACCATGGTTCGCGCAGCACCCACTCAATACCTGTGGGTGCACAAACGCTTCAAGACGCGACCGCCCAGTGCGTCACCGAGCAATATTTACGCTGCCGCTGATTGAAGCTGCGGCAGCACAGCCATTCCGTGCCGTTTACGCGGCTGGCTTCCACTGCCCCAGCGCCGCCATGCCGTTTTCCTTGGCACGCTGCGCAACGGTCTTCTGGGCTTCGGCGAAATTCGCCTTCATATCGCCTGACCAGAGTTTCAACGCGGCCTGTTGCATTGCGCGGCCATAGCTGAAGCTCAGCGGCCACGGATGCGGACCGATCTGGTTCATCGCGTTCAGGTGCGCGGTGGCTTGCTCGTCGGACTGGCCACCGGACAGGAACACGATTCCCGGCAACAGCGTCGGCACTGACGACTTCAGGCAACGTATCGTTGCCTCGGCCACTTCATCCACGCTCGCCTGCTCCGCGCAGCGCTTGCCGGGCACGACCATGCTGGGTTTGAGGATGGTGCCCTCGAGCATGACGTTCTGCTCGTACAGCGCACCAAACAAGGAACGCAGCGTGGCTTCGGTCACGTCGTAGCAGACATCGATATCGTGATCGCCATCCATCAGCACTTCAGGTTCGACGATCGGCACGATGCCGGCTTCCTGGCACAGTGCGGCGTAACGCGCCAGCGCATGGCAATTGGATTCGATGCAGGTGCCGGTCGGTGCTTCGTCGTCGATCGTGATGACGGCGCGCCATTTCGCAAACTTGGCACCGAGTTTCGCGTATTCGGCCAAGCGTTCGCGCAAGCCATCCAGGCCTTCGGTAACCACTTCACCGGGGAATCCGGCGAGCGGCTTGGCGCCCTTGTCCACCTTGATGCCAGGCAGGATTCCCGCCTTCATCATCACTTGCGTAAACGGCACGCCGGCCTTGGTCGATTGACGCAGCGTTTCGTCGTACAGGATGGCGCCGGAAATATGCGCGCTCAGATCCGGCGTGGTCAGCAGCATCTCGCGATAGGCGCGACGATTTTCTTCCGTGGCTTGCACGCCCACGGCCTCCAGACGCTTCTTGATCGTGCCTGTTGATTCGTCGATGGCGATGATGCCCTTGCCCGGCGCAACCATCGCCTGGGCAATGGATTCGAGTTGTTCGATACTCATGGCTTACTCCGCGGATACGTTCTGCAAGGCCGTGGAATCGGCCGCTTTGCGAGGGCGCGGATTATAGGCCGACTGGCCAGCGGAAGCGAGCCACAAGACCAGGGGTTATTTTTCGATTCAGGCTACTGAACGATATTCACCACGTTATCGGTGTTTTTGTCGAAACCCTTCAGATTGCACGGCGCCAGCACGCGCGCGCGCAGTGCCTGGACGTCCGGCTTGTTCGGATCAGCTGCGGGAACGTTGAAAGGCATCACCACGTAGGTCGACACACGATCCTTGCCCAGATTCTGCGGCGCGGGCGCAAAGTGCATTCCTGCAACGACCCGCACCGCGACATTGCCCAAATCACCGGGTGGCGCGAGTTTTTCCAGCTTGACGTTGCTGGTGTTGCCATTTTTTTCGATGGTGTAGGCCACGGCCGCACAGCTTGGTGTACTAAGGTTGCGACCAGAATTCGGCGCGCGCGCCTGCGCGGAACTGGATACGAGCAACCAGTAGTTCGCCACGCGCTGAGGTGGGATCACCTGGACTTTTTCGGCGGCGATGGCGGTGGCGAGGATCAGGCAACACACACACGGCAAAATAATTTTATTCATGACGATTCCCTGAACACCAAAATGTCATCAGCAGCGGCTGATTCCTGAACACGTCATTCCAGCATGGATTGCCGGAATTCAGTTGCCATGGATGGCAACGTGTCTGACCATCGCTGCACAGGCTTTTGCATCCTTGCGCCATGGATCCCGGCAATCCATGCCGGGATGACGTTCTATTCTAGCGTTGCTGAAAACCTGAAACGAGCATTCAACAATCCAGCAATTCGGACCACAAATCCAGCCATTGCGGATTCACTTTTTCAATCGTGCATATTTTGGCCGTCCGCGACCACTTCCTCAGTTGCTTCTCGCGCAAGATCGCCGATGCCATCTCCACGTGCAACTCATACCATACCAAATCGTGAACCTTGTAGCGTCTGGTGAATCCAGGCACCGCATCGCTGCGATGTTGATGAATCGGTTGTATCAGGTTCGAAGTTACTCCGATGTATAGCGTGCCATTGCGACCACTTGCCATCATGTAGACGCAAGACTGCTTAAAGTTCATTCGGCTGAATTCACACCCTCCCACGTTGGATTCCGCTGATTAATCGTCACCTGCGCGAAAGAGCGCCGGAACAAGCGCGATACCTCGAAATAACGCCCTGGCTCACAACTCCCCCAAGCCCTCCGCTACGCCACCCGGCCCGACCAGCAACAGCTTCAGCGTATTCGTGCCGCCGTGCCGACCGGTGTGGTCGCCGGTGGTGAGGATTACGCGATCGCCGTCGCTCAGCAACTGCATGTTGAAAAGATGCTGGATGGCGGCCTTGGCGGCCTGCGTGGGGTCGACGCCATGCGGATCGAAATCGACCGGCGTGACGTCGCGATACAGCATCATGCGCCGGCGCGCGGATTCGCGTCGCGACAAGGCATAGATCGGCACGCTGGAACGGTAGCGCGACAGCCATTGCGCCGTGCCACCGGATTCGGTCAACGCGACGATGGCGCGCGTACCGGTCTGACCGGCCAGGAACATTGCCGCGCGCGCGATGGCTTGATCGGTGCGGTCGAGTTTATGCGTGCCCGGGGTCAGATCCTCGATCGGTTCAAACTGGCTTTCCGCGCCCAGGCAGACGCGGCGCATCGCGGCCACGGCCTTGTCCGGATGCTTGCCGGATGCGGTTTCCTGCGACAGCATCACCGCGTCGGTACCGTCAAGCACGGCGTTGGCGACATCGAGCACTTCAGCGCGCGTGGGAATCGGTGATTCGACCATCGACTGCATCATCTGCGTTGCCGTGATCACCACCTTGTTGCGTGCCAGTGCTTCGCGAATGATCTTTTTCTGGATACCCGGCAATGCGGCGTCGCCAATCTCGACTCCGAGGTCACCGCGCGCGACCATCACCGCATCGGATGCATCGATGATCTCGCCCAGCACTTCGATCGCCTCGGCCCGCTCGATTTTCGCCACCAGCGCGGCATTGCCACCGGCCGCGCGCATCAGCTTGCGGGTCTGCTCGATATCGTCGGCGCATTTGACGAACGACACGGCGAGGAAATCCGCCCCCAGTTGCGCAGCGACGCGAATATCCTGCTTGTCTTTTTCGGACAGCGCAGTCAACGACAAACCACCGCCCTGACGATTGATTCCCTTGCGATCTGACAACGCACCGCCGATCATGACCGTGGTGCGGATTGTGCTGCCAACGATCTTGTCGACATGCAATGCGATCAAGCCGTCATCCAGCAACAGCGTGTCGTCGACCTTTACATCTTTATACAAATTCAGATAGCTCACACCAACGTGCGTCGCATCACCTGGCGCAGCATTGGCATCGCATTCCAGCGCAAACGCTTGCCCGGGTTCGATCAACACCGGGCCCGCGGCGAATTTGGCTATCCGAATTTTCGGCCCCTGTAGATCGGCCAGCACGGCAACTTCGCGCCCCAGCGCAGCGGCGACCGCACGCGCTTCGTTGGCGCGGCGTTGGTGATCTTCTGCCGACCCATGCGATAAATTCAGGCGTACCACATCGACGCCCTCTTGCAGAATTCGCGCGAGCATTCCCGGCGCGTCGGTGGCCGGCCCCAGTGTGGCGATGATCTTGGTGCGTCGCAGTGGTGAATCCATGCGCAAATCTCTGTTGGCGAAGGCGTTAAACTACCACAGCGGCAAACTAGCGGAGCGTTCCCATGAACGGCAGCGACGCGGGACAACGTCTGGATTTGAACGGCTCGCTGGGGCGGCCGCAATTCTGGCTTATCGTCATCGTCAGCATTGTGTTTTTCGGGATAAGCATGGCCTGGTGGGTTATTTCAGGGCATGACGCTCACAACAACGTGAGAGTCCTTGCGCTGAATGCAATCGTCCTGGTCGTCGCATTGCAGTTGATTGCATTCGCAATCGGTCGATCCGCAATTCGTGTTGAAAACGACATGCTGGTCGTCAACACCGGTATCGGTACGAAACGAATCGCGCTCGCCAACTTGCGCGCACACGGTTTGCGCGTCGTGAATCTATCGGAGCACACCGAACTCAAGCCGTTGATCAGATTGTGGGGCACTGGATTGCCTGGCTTCGCCGCCGGCTGGTTCAAGTTGCGCAACGGCGACAAGGCGGTATGCCTGCTGCTGGATCGAGATCACGTGAGCTGGCTGCGCAGCGATGTAGATCGCCTCACGCTGTTGTTGTCGCTGGCAAAACCCGAAAAATTGCGCGCGATGCTGGAGGCGTCTGCGACGCACTAAAACGCGTGCAACATCGGCACCAATTCATCCGGCGCATGCGCGATCGCGTGCGCGCCGGCATTGCGCAGTTCATCGACACTGCCAAATCCCCAGCTCACGCCGATGCCGCGCATGCGATTGGCGCGCGCGCCATCAATATCGAAATGGCGATCGCCGATCATCGCCGCATCCTCAGCTGCGACGCCAAAATCGTTCAACGCCTGCGCGATCATTTCCGCCTTGGCGCTGTGCATGGTTTTGATTTCCGGGCCGTAGACGCGCGCAAAGTTCGCACCGAACGGCAGGTGATCGATGATCTGGCGGGCCTGGGCAAGCGGTTTCGTCGTGACCACACCGAGCGCACAACCGGCTCCCGCCAACGCAGCGATGCATGCGGCAATTCCCGGATAGATGTTGTGGCCGGACCAGCCGGTTTGCATGTAATGCTCGCGGTACTTTTCAATCGCCAGTTCGACTCGAACGGGATCGTCGCCAAGCACGCTCGGAAACGTCACATGGAACGGCGGCCCAATCCAGCTGTGCAATTCTTCTCGCGGCGGCAGCGCCGCACCGATTTGCTCGAAGGCATGATCCAGGCTGGCGAAGATGCCAATCGCGGAATCGATCAGGGTGCCGTCCAGGTCGAACAGCACCAAGCGCGCACCAACTCGCGGCATCAACGTCCGCGCTCGCGCAACGCCGCCACGGCCGGCAATTCCTTGCCTTCGAGGAATTCCAGAAATGCGCCGCCACCCGTGGAAATATACGAAATGTGTTTTTCCACTTCGTACTTTTCGATCGCCGCCAGCGTATCGCCGCCACCGGCAATGGAAAATGCGCTGGACGCGGCAATCGCCTGCGCCACGGTCTGCGTGCCCCTGCCGAACGCATCGAACTCGAATACGCCAACCGGTCCGTTCCACAATACCGTGCCGGCGTGCGCAATGATTTCAGCGTAGTGTTGAGCTGTTCGCGGGCCGATATCCAGAATCAGGTCATCGGCGACCACGTCTTCCACATTTTTGACCGTGGCCCGCGCATCGGCCTTGAATTCAGTCGCGACGACGACGTCGACCGGAATCGGCACTTGCGCGCCACGCGCTTTCGCCGCTTCGATGATTTGCTTGGCGACGTCGACCAGATCGGCCTCGTACAGGGATTTGCCGATGTTGTGGCCGACGGCGGCGATGAACGTATTGGCAATGCCGCCACCGACGATCAGCTGGTCGACCACACCCACCAGATTGCGCAACAACTCGAGCTTGGTCGAAACTTTCGATCCGGCCACGATCGCGAGCAACGGATGGTTGGGATGTTCCATCGCCTTGCCCAGTGCATCGAGCTCGGCCATCAACAGCGGGCCGCCGCAGGCGACATGTGCGCGATGAATGATGCCGTGGGTTGAAGCGTGGGCGCGATGCGCGGCACCGAATGCGTCCATAACGAAGACTTCGCACAACATCGCGTAGCGTTCGGCCAGTGCGGTGTCGTCGTGCACTTCGCCGACATTGAAGCGGCAATTCTCCAGCAGCACGGCATCGCCGGCATTTATGTCGATCGTCTCGCCTTGCAGGTAGTCGCGCACCAGTCGTATTGGCCGACCAAGCGCCTGGCTCAGCCATTCCGCCACTGGCGCCAGCGAATCGGCCGGCTTGAATTCGCCTTCGGTCGGACGCCCGAGATGCGACATCAGCAGCACGCGTGCACCGGCTTCGCAGGCCTGCTTTATCGTCGGCAGCGCCGCTCGCAGACGCTGGCTGGCCGCAACCTTGCCATCTTTCAGCGGCACGTTGAAATCCTCGCGGATCAATACGCGCTTGCCGGCCAGATCCACATCACTCATGCGCAAAATCGCCATTGCCTTTCTCGATTGAAACCAGATCAAGTATTGTACGACGGCTTGCCAATGTCCGATTGAGCTGTGTCAAACTTCGAACATGAGCGCGCCACTACAACCCATTTTGCAGAGCTCGCGAGTGCGCCTGCGCAGGTTCGCGCAATCGGATGTTCCGGACTTGTTCGGCATGTTTTCGGATGCGCAATTCATGCGCTACTGGAGCTGCCCGCCATACGTGTCGATAGCGCAAGCGCAGGAACTATTCGACAGAAAGGATCGCGGCGTGAGCGCGGGCGAATTCAATGAATGGGCGATTACGTTGCCTGAAAATGATCGCCTGATCGGGCATTGCACGATATTCAGCATCAACAAGGGGCAACGCCGCGCGGAAGTCGGTTACGGAATTGGCCGCCCATATTGGGGCAACGGTTACGCGCAGGATGCCATGCATCTCATGCTCGATTTTGCGTTCAGCTCACTCGGCCTGCACCGTTTGGAAGCCGACGTCGATCCGCGCAACGTCGGGTCGGTGAATCTGCTTGATCGGCTTGGATTCGTCCGCGAAGGCTTGCTGCGCGAACGCTGGCATGTCAACGGCGAGATTTGTGACAGCGCGATCTACGGCCTGCTCGCGCCGGATTATGC
>JBDTLA010000156.1:0-18046 GCA_039935035.1 Rudaea sp.
CTGATAATCATTGGCTTGCTGGCGTTGATGCGTTTCATGCGCAGACCCAAACCGCAGCCCGTATTGGCCGGTGTCGATGGTCATGACGCGGACATGGAAGGGTTTGGATCAGTGCACGACGAGGAAGAGGAGCATCAACTTCTCGATCAACTTGCGCAGCATCCGGGCGACCCACAACTTTCCCTGGAACTGCTCAGCCTCTACTACGCGCACAACGACGCGGACAAATTCGAGGCCGCAGCCGAGGCGATGTACGCGCACATTGCCGACCCGCATCAAGCCGAATGGCAGCAGGTGCTGGTGATGGGCAAGCAGCTGTGTCCGCACAATCCGCTGTTCGACGAACATGCCGATCTGGCCGGATTTGACCATATGGCCCATGCCGATGGCGATCACGGCGACGCCGACCATCTCGATGCCGGTTTGCACGGCCACGGCGATGGGCACGAAGACCATCTCGGCACATTCGACAACGTTGCCAAGGCTGATGAAGATGAAGGCTTCGATTTCGATCTAACCGATCACACCGCCACATCCGAGCCGGCGCACGAGCCGGAACCGGCAACCCCGGCGTACGTGGAAGAACTGGATCTGCCGGATTTGTCGGAGCATCCGACCCCGCCACCGCCAGCTCACGTGGATACCCAGACGACCCAGACGATGGCCGTACCGGCCGAAGATTTCTTCGCCGGCGAAGATGCCATCGGCACCAAACTTGATCTGGCCAAGGCTTATTTGGACATGGGCGATCCCGAAGGCGCGCGCTCGATGCTCGATGAAGTCATGACCGAAGGCAACGACACGCAAAAAGACGAAGCGCGGAAATTGCTCGCAGAAATTCACTAAGCTGGTTTCGTTCCAACGTCCTTGCGGCCGGGTTCATGCCCGGCCGATTTTTTTTGTTAGGCTTGGATTAGCCGGTCGAAATCGCGAAAGAAAATGTGCGATCGTACGGGTCGACCCAATAAATTCCACAGCGACAGATTATGCGCATCGCGCTTGGCATCGAATACGACGGCACGGATTTTCTCGGCTGGCAACGCCTGAGCCATGGCAGCACGGTGCAAGCTACCGTCGAGAGCGCACTTTCGTATGTCGCCGATGAGCCGGTGAATGTCCTGTGTGCCGGACGCACCGATTCCGGTGTCCATGCGCAATGTCAGGTCGCGCATTTCGAAACCGCCGCGCAACGCGACAATCGCGGCTGGACCCTCGGTGCGAATTCGCGCTTGCCGTCGAGCATCGCGGTGCGCTGGGCGCAACCCGTGGCAGACGACCTTCATGCGCGTTTCAGCGCGCGTGCGCGACGCTACTGCTACACGCTGCTCAATCGTCGCGTACGCGCGGCACTGCAGGCGCGCTATGTCACGTGGGAACGAGCGCCATTGGATGCCAATGCGATGCACAGCGCAGCGCAGGCCTTGATTGGTGAACACGACTTCAGCGCATTTCGTGCGATTTCGTGCCAGTCGCGCACGCCGATGCGTTGCGTGCATGAGATCTCAGTGACGCGCGATGGCGATCTGGTGCGCGTGCGTATCCAGGCCAATGCGTTCCTGCATCACATGGTGCGCAACATCGTCGGCAGCCTGTTGCCGATCGGGCGTGCAGAACAATCGGTCGAGTGGATGGCACAATTGCTTGCCGGACGCGATCGCGCAGCGGCCGGTCCCACCGCATTGGCAAGCGGGCTTACCTTTCTTGGCCCGTTGTATCCCGCCAATTGTGGACTTCCCGACGAGGTCAGTTTTCCATGATCGGGCGCGTGCGCATCAAGTTTTGCGGCATGACCCGCGCGGCAGATGCGCACGCCGCCGTGGCGCTCGGCGTCGATGCAATCGGCCTGGTGCTCACGCGCCAGAGCCGCCGTTTCGTCGGTCTCGGGCTCGCGGTGGAAATTCGCGGTGCCTTGCCGCCGTTCGTTGCTGCAGTGGCATTGTTCATGAACGACGATCAGGGATGGATACGCGAGTGCATCGATGCGATAGCGCCGGATCTTTTGCAATTTCATGGCAGCGAGGGCGCCGCGCAGTGCACGTGTTACGATCGGCCGTATCTGAAAGCGGTTGCGATGGGCGGCGGTGAGAATCCGGATGCAGTCATCGCACAACATCCCGATGCGGTGGGCTTTTTGCTGGATGGGCATGCCGCAGGTGAGTCCGGTGGCAGTGGGCGGGAATTTGACTGGGCCTTGGCTCCGCGCGAATTGCGACAACCGTTGATTTTGGCCGGTGGATTGACCTGCGATAATGTGGCGGCGGCCATTCGCACCGCGCGTCCATATGCAGTGGACGTATCCAGCGGCATCGAGTCGGCACCCGGAATCAAGGATGCTGAAAAGATGCGACGTTTCGTCGAAGCCGTTCGTGAAGTCAAAATGATTGGGTAACCACCGTGTCGACAATGCGCCTACTCGTAATTAGTGAATCATGAACGCCATGCCTGATTCTGTTGCAATCGACTTCAACGCATGGCCCGACGCCCATGGCCGCTTTGGCGACTATGGCGGCAGTTATGTTGCCGAAACCCTGATGGCGCCGTTGGCTGAGCTGACCGAGGCCTATTTGCGCTTGCGCCGCGATCCGCAATTCATCGCCGAACTCGATCACGATCTGAAGTACTACGTCGGGCGACCCAGCCCGATTTATCACGCGCAGCGCTTGTCGAAAAAGATCGGCGGCGCGCAAATCCTGTTCAAACGCGAAGATCTCAATCACACCGGCGCGCACAAGATCAACAACACCGTCGGCCAGGCGCTGGTCGCGCGACACATGGGCAAGACGCGTATCATCGCAGAGACCGGCGCAGGTCAGCATGGCGTCGCCAGCGCCACTGTCGCGGCGCGCATGGGTCTGGAATGCGTGGTCTACATGGGCGCGGTGGATATCCAGCGCCAGGCGATCAACGTGTATCGCATGAAGCTGCTCGGCGCGCGCGTGGTGCCGGTGACATCCGGATCGAAAACGCTCAAGGATGCGCTCAACGAAGCGCTGCGCGACTGGGTTGCCCATGTGCTCGACACGTTCTACATCATCGGCACCGTGGCCGGGCCACATCCATACCCATTGATGGTGCGGGACTTCAATGCCGTTGTCGGACGCGAAGCGCGGGTGCAGATGATCGAGCAGTTTGGGCGATTGCCGGATACGCTGGTCGCCTGTGTCGGCGGCGGTTCCAACGCGATCGGATTGTTTCACGCATTTCTCAATGATCGCGATGTCGCCATCGTCGGTGCCGAAGCCGCTGGCGACGGTATTGCTACGGGGCGCCACGCGGCATCGCTGGCCGCAGGTCGGCCAGGCATACTGCATGGCAATCGCACGTATGTGATCTGCGACGATAATGGCCAGATTACCGAAACGCATTCCATTTCGGCCGGACTCGATTATCCGGGAGTCGGGCCAGAGCATGCGTTTCTCAAAGATTGCGGTCGTGCCGACTACGTCGGCGTCACCGACGAAGAGGCGTTGGCGGCATTCCATGAGTTGGCGCTCACCGAAGGCATCCTTGCCGCGCTTGAATCCAGCCACGCCGTGGCGCAGGCGATCAAGCTGGCGCGCGATATGACAAAAGATAAATTGATACTTGTGAATCTTTCCGGACGCGGCGACAAGGATGTGCATACGATTGCAGCGCGGGAAGGAATTGAGTTGTGAGGGCGTGAATCGGGATTCGTCCCAAGTCTCAAACCCAAATCCAAAATCCCGAATCCCAGACCCACCATGAACCGAATCGATCAACGTTTTGCCGATCTGAAAGCCGCCGGCCGCGCCGGATTGATTCCGTTCGTCACGGCGGGCGATCCAGCCCCGGATGCAGTCGTGCCACTTTTGCACTCCCTGGTCGCAGCCGGTGCTGACCTGATCGAACTGGGTGTACCGTTTTCCGATCCGATGGCCGACGGGCCCGTGATCCAGCATGCCAGCGAACGTGCCCTGTTGCACGGGGTTGGCGTGCGTGAAATATTCACTTGGGTACGCGAGTTCCGCGAGACGGATTCAACAACACCGATCATCCTGATGGGGTACTTGAATCCGCTGGAAATTTACGGTCGTGCGCGATTTGCTGCTGACGCCGTTGCCGCCGGAGTGGATGGCATACTTCTGGTCGACTGCCCGCTGGAAGAATTCGAATACACCCGCGTGCTGCAGGATGCCGGATTACGCCAAATCCTGCTCGCCGCACCAACCACAGCGAAGACGCGCCTGGACGCATTGTGCGAACATGCGCAGGGGTTTTTGTACTATGTTTCGTTCGCCGGCATCACCGGTGCCGACAGCCTGGATTTGGAGTCGGTGCGTGCGCGAGTCGCGGTAATCAAGGCGCAAACCCAGGTACCGGTCGCAGTAGGTTTTGGCGTGCGTGATGCGCATTCTGCCGTTGCGATCGCCGGCTTTGCCGATGCAGTGGTCATCGGCAGTGCTCTGGTCGAACGCCTTGCCGGTGCGGAAACGACGCAAGCGGCATGCGCACGGGCTTGCCAATTCCTCTCGCCAATCCGTGCAGCGCTCGACGCCACGGCCAGCGACCATGCCGCCTGATCCGAAAGAACCAAAGGCGGCACCAATACCCGATGGCATTGTGGTGCCGGAGGAAACGGGAGAAGATGAAGATATGAGTTGGTTGCAAAAATTGATGCCTTCGCGTATTCGCACGCAGACCACGTCGCGCGGCAAAGTGCCGGAAGGTCTATGGGAAAAATGCAGCGGCTGCGGAGCGGTGCTGTATCGGCCCGAGCTCGAACGCAATCTGCAGGTCTGCCCGAAATGCGGACACCATCGCGCGATCGGCGCGCGCGATCGGTTGGCTCACCTGTTCGATGCCAGCAGCAGCGAGGAATTGTTTGCCACGATCGAGCCGGTTGATACGCTGAAATTCCGCGATTCGAAAAAGTACAAAGATCGCATCGTCGCCGCGCAAAAGCAGACCGGCGAAAAGGATTCGTTGATTGTGATGCGCGGCTTGCTCAAAGCGCACCCGCTGGTTGTTTGCGTGTTCGACTTTGCTTTCATGGGCGGTTCGATGGGTTCGGTCGGCGGCGAAAAATTCGCGCTGGCCGCTGAACGCGCGCTCGATGAGCGCATTCCGTTGGTGTGCTTTTCCGCCAGTGGCGGCATGCGCATGCAGGAAGGACTGCTGTCGCTGATGCAGATGGCCAAAGTATCCGCAGCACTTGCGCGTTTGCGCGACGCCGGCATTCCCTATATTTCAGTGCTGACCAATCCAACCACCGGTGGCGTATCGGCCAGCCTCGGCATGCTCGGCGACATCAATATCGGCGAGCCCAAGGCGCTGATCGGGTTCGCCGGTGCGCGCGTGATCGAGCAAACCGTTCGCGAAACGTTGCCGGAAGGTTTTCAGCGCTCCGAATTCCTGCTCGAACACGGCGCAATCGACATGATTGTCGACCGCCGCGAAATGCGCGACAAGCTGGCGACGTTGCTGGCGCTGCTGATGCGCCAACCGCAGGCGGCCTGAGCCGGGACGGCTGAGACCGTATTCCCTTTTCAGCTCTCACCAATGCGCACCCTGGACGAATGGTTGGAATACCAGCAGCGCATTCATCCGCGCGATGTTGAGCTGGGACTCGAACGCATCGGTGAAGTCTGGCGGCGCATGGGCGCACCGCGACCCGCGCCGGTCGTGATTACCGTTGGCGGCACCAATGGCAAGGGCTCCAGCGTGGCATGCCTGGAAGCGATTTTGGCGGCTGCTGGCAAACGTGTGGGCTGTTACACATCGCCTCACTTGTTGCGTTACAACGAGCGCGTGCGTGTGTTGGGTATTGATGTCAAAGATGCGGCCTTGATCGCTGCGTTCGAGGCAATCGAAAGCGTGCGCCAAGAGATCGCGCTGACCTATTTCGAGTTCGGCACACTTGCTGCATTATGGACATTTGCACAAAGCGCGCTCGATGTTGCGGTGCTCGAAGTCGGTCTTGGTGGGCGTTTGGATGCGGTCAACATGATCGACGCCGATGCCGCGATCGTGGTCACGGTGGATCTGGACCATATGGATTGGCTAGGTAGCGATCGCGACAGCATTGGCCGCGAGAAAGCGGGTATTTTCAGGGCACAGCGCCCGGCGATCGTCGGCATGCGCGATCCGCCGCGTGGCCTGATCACCGAAGCCAAACGCATCGGCGCGCAATTGCAGCTGGCGGGGCGCGACTTTTCCGTCACACCGCAGATCGATGCATGGCGCTGGCAGAGTGAACTTACCGGCCATGCACAGGGTGGCGACGATTGCGCCGACACGTTGATGTTGCCAGCTCCCGGTCTGCCCGGCCTGTGTCAGATCGATAATGCCGCGGCGGCGATTGCCGCCGTGCATGCCTTGCGCGATCGTCTAGGCTGGAATCCCCGGGCGATTGCAAACGGCGTCGCGGCGGCCCGTGTTCCAGCGCGGTTGCATCGATTCACGCGTGCCGGCCGGGCCGATTTGATGATCGATGTTGCACATAATCCGCAGGCAGCCGGCGCCCTGGCGCAATGGTTGGCTCATCAGGGTCCGAATGCCGGCAATCTGGCCGTGTTCGGGGCGCTGCAAGACAAGGATGTCGGCGGTGTAATCGCACCAATGTTGTCACACATCGACGTGTGGTTCGCCGCGGATCTAAGTGCGGCATCGCCACGCGGCCTGGATCTGAATGAACTTGTGGCACGCATGCGCACGGCATCTGCGGACGCTGCCATCAGCGAGCATGCAAGCGTCGCGGCAGCGCTGGATGCAGCGGCAACCACGGCTGGTGACACGGGCAGAATCGTTGCCTTTGGATCATTTTTCATCGCCGCCGCCGCGTTGGAATGGGCCGAACAAAACGGATATCGAGCGGCAGGTTGATCGCACCCCGCGTATAATCGGCACGCTACCTGAGGATGCCGTATGGATTCCGCCTTGAAACAACGCCTGCTCGGCGCGATCGTGCTGATCGCGCTGGCGGTCATTTTCGTGCCGATGTTCCTCGGCAAATCGCCCCAGCAGCAAGACAAAACCACCCTGAATCTGGCGATTCCCAATCCGCCAACCACCGATTTCCAGACGCGCACGCTGCCGGTGCAAGCATCGACTGCTAATGCCGAAAGTGACAAGGTCGTTACCGTCGATACCCACGCTCCGGCAAAGTTCGATGCGCATCCCGAAGATAGCGTCGCCAAATCGCCATCGTCGCCAACGCCCGCAACCGCTGTAGCCAAACCCGACGCTGCACCTGCACAAACGGCCCCGACAGCAAAACCACCCGCTGTCGCGCCGATAGTCACGCCGGCCGCTACCGCGCCCGCGGCGACCGTGGCATCGGCAACGACGGGCGGACGTTTCGCCGTTCACTTGGGCGCGTACGCCGATCGCGGCCACGCTGACGCGTTGGTGGCGAAGCTGAAAAAGCTCGGCTATCCCGCTTACGACGAAGCGGGCGAATATCAAGGCAAATCCGTGCAACGCGTGCGCGTGGGGCCATTCGACAGTCGGGCCACCGCGGAAACCGCGCGATTGAAAATCAAGCGTTCGGAACCAAGGGTACCGAGCAGTGTCATCGAGACTGCCGCCGAACAGACGGCCGACGCACCGCCTGCTGCGTTGCCCACGGGTCGCGCTGGCGGCTGGGCCGTGCAGTTGGGCGCTTTCTCCACGCAAGCCGATGCCAACAAATTGAGCGACCGTTTGCGCGTTGCGGGAATCGCCGGGTTCGTTGATACCACGGGCGACGGTGCACAGAAATTGTGGCGCGTGCGCGCGGGACCCTATGCCGATCGTTCAGGTGCCGACAAGGCGCGCAACACGATCAAGCAGAAGTTCAGTATCAAAAATCCGATTGTGGTGACGGTGCCTTGAGGCGGAAATCGGTAACTGATGATCGGGAATCGAGAATCGGGAATCGAAATATCAAAGGCGCGCCGGATGTTCAGCCCTCCGCCCTCCGCTCTTGTCCTTAGTTCTCAAATCCACCAACCATGAACTGGGCCGACTACTGCATCATCACCGCACTGGGCCTGTCGGTCCTGATCGGCCTTTGGCGTGGGTTCATTGGGGAAGTGTTGGCGTTGTTGGGTTGGGTGCTGGCGTTTTGGGTGGCGTGGAGTTTTGGCGACAAGCTGGCGGCCAAATTCACCGCGATCGATTTGCCTTCGATGCGTTTGTTGCTCGGTTACGCCATCTGCTTCATCGGCGTGCTGATTGCTGGCGGCATCGTGAATTTCCTGATGCGCAAGTTGATCGCAGGCAGTGGTCTTTCTGGTAGCGATCGCACGCTCGGCATGTTGTTCGGCCTGGTGCGTGGTTTGGCGGTCGTCACGCTGGCCGTGCTGGTGCTGGGATTCACTCCGTTGCCGCGCGATCCATGGTGGCACCAGTCGCAATTGTTGCCCAGCTTCCAGAGTTATGCGCAGTGGCTTTCCGCGCGATTGCCACCTGAAGTGACGAAGTACCTTGATTTGCGCGGTTTTCTGCCGCAGGTACAGGCAGCGATTCCGGCAGCGGTGGCCAAGGCGATGCCGGCCACCGAAAAAAAACCACCGGCGAAGTCTCCTTCGCCTCATCACAACGAGTAAAAGCTGCATGTGTGGAATAATCGGCATCGTCAGCAAATCCGAAGTCGCTCCGTTGTTGTACGACGGATTGACCGTGTTGCAGCATCGCGGACAGGATGCTGCCGGCATCGCCACAGTTGAGGGCAAGCGCCTGCGCTTGCACAAACAAGGTGGTTTGGTGCGCGACGTGTTCCAGAGTGCTGACATGCTCAAGCTGCGCGGTCGCATTGGTATCGGCCATTGCCGCTACCCAACGGCCGGTTCCGAGCAGGCTAGCGAGGCGCAGCCGTTTTACGTCAACTCGCCCTATGGCATCGCCCTGGGACACAACGGTAATCTGATCAATGCGCAATCACTGCGTCGCGAGATGTATGAAGACGATCGGCGCCACATCAATACCGATTCGGATTCCGAGATCCTGCTCAATATCTTCGCCCACGAATTGCAGATTCAGGAACGCCACGCGCTGACGCCTGATCACATCTTCAAGGCCGTCGGCGGCGTGCACGCGCGCGTTCGCGGAGGATACGCCGTGGTGTCGTTGCTGCTCGGCTACGGCATTGTCGCGTTCCGAGATCCCAACGGTATTCGGCCCTTGGTTTTGGGCGAGCGTGATACCGAGCAGGGCCGTGAATATGCCGTGGCATCCGAATCGGTTGCCTTCGACATTCTTGGCTTTCGTCGGCTGCGCGATGTTGCACCGGGCGAAGCGGTGTTGCTGACCGAGGATGGCCAGTTGTTCAGCCGGCATTGCGCGGACGATCACGTGCATGCGCCGTGCATTTTCGAATACGTTTATCTGGCCCGGCCCGATTCGATGATCGAAGATGTATCGGTATACAAGGCGCGGTTGCGCATGGGCGAACACCTCGCCGCCAAGATTGCGCGCATCCGCCCGGATCACGATATCGATTCCATCATTCCGATCCCCGATACCGCGCGTACGGCGGCAAGTTCGCTGGCCGCTGCACTGGGATTGCCAATGCGCGAGGGGTTGGTCAAGAATCGCTATATCGGTCGCACCTTCATCATGCCCGGTCAAAGCCAGCGAACGAAGTCTGTCAGGCACAAGCTCAATGCGATTGAGCTTGAGTTCCGCAACAAGAACGTGTTGCTGGTCGATGATTCGATCGTGCGCGGAACCACGTCGCGGCAAATCATCCAGATGGCGCGCGATGCCGGCGCGAAAAAAGTCTACATGGCCACGGCGGCGCCACCGGTAAGGTTTCCGAATGTCTATGGCATCGACATGCCGGCGGCAAGCGAACTCGTTGCACACGGGCGCAGCGAAGAAGAAGTCTGCAAATTCATCGGTGCCGACTGGCTGGTTTATCAGGACCTGCAAGATCTCATCGCTTCAGTCGCCGAGGGCAACGAGAATTTGAACGCATTCGATACGTCGTGTTTTTCCGGTGAGTACGTGACCGGAATCGAGCCAAGCTATTTAAGCGAATTGGAGTTCGCGCGCTCCGACGCGGCCAAAACCGAGCGCCGTCAGGTGTCGTGACCAGCAGGCCACTTTGATTCCCGGTTTTGCTCTGCGGATTTCATATACTGCAAACGTGATCCGGTTTGCCCTGAAACAGCGCTTCATCTGGCAAAATAGCCGTCAGTGAAGTGGGGAGAGGATGTGGGAGCCGGAAATCCGACGCGAGCTGATATGCCAAATCTGTTCGCTGTGGCGCAACATTGCCTTGAATTGTGCGATCCGGCGGCCAAGTGCACGGCGACTGCGCAGTCGGCTGCCGCATTTTCCGCAGGAAAAATTGCAGTACCTGAGGCTGCCGAACCAGCGTTGCCAATTGGTGTGCCCGGGAGACCTGCAAGTCCAAAGCTGGTGCCTCCTCGAGACGTGCCGCGACGCGGACTCGGCACGGCCGACGGCCGCGTCGCCTTGATCCATGCCGTCGCGCACATCGAATTCAACGCCATCAACCTGGCCTGGGATGCGGTTTATCGATTCCGCGGCATGCCGGTCGATTACTATCGCGACTGGGTTGGCGTGGCGGCCGACGAAGCGCGTCATTTCGCAATGCTGCGGGCGCGATTGGCCGAATTGGGCCATGCGTACGGTGACTTCGATGCGCACAACGGCTTGTGGGAAATGGCAGTAAAGACGGCTGATTCGTGCTTGTCGCGAATGGCCCTGGTGCCGCGCGTGCTGGAAGCGCGCGGGCTTGACGTCACTCCGGGAATGATTGCGCGCCTGCGCGCAGTCGGCGACCTGCCAACCGTAGAAATCCTCGATACCATCCTGTGCGAGGAAATCGCCCACGTCGCAGCCGGCTCACGCTGGTTCGCCTGGTGTTGCGAGCGCGAAGGCTACGACCCTGAAGCGACATTTGCCGGGTTGATCGACCGTTACGCACCGGGTGCGCTCAAGGGGCCATTCAATACGGCAGCACGTCTTGCCGCAGGCTTCAGCTCTGCGGAAATGGCGCGCATCGAGGCGCTGGCATGATCCGGCGCATCATCGGCGCCCTTGCTATCGCAGCGGTTTGGCTGGTGTTGTTTGGTTGGGCGGCCGGTACACGTTGGAACACGCCTGCTTTTCCGCTGCAGCGCATGCAGTTTGACGCTCGCGATTTTCATGTCGTCATGGGGGCCGGAGTCGAAGACGAGACGGCGCTGCGCATCGGTGCCGTCGGGGACAGTGGCAATGCACTTCAGTCGATTGCATTGGAGCGTGTACCAGCGAGCAAATTTTCGACTCTGCGTTATCACTTTTCCGGATTTCCGCGCACGCTTGAATTGTCGCTGGTGTTTCGTCGAGCCGATGCGCCGAAAGATGTCCAGGTTGTGACGGTGCCGTGGCCCGGCGACGGTTGGCGCAGTCTCGACCTGCGCAAGGTCCCCGGCTGGCATGGCGAGATTACCGAGCTTGGATTCGCCGAATACGCCACGCCCCAAGTCGCGCCGGAGACCAGCGCTTTCCAACCATTTCGATTCGATCGGGTCGAGTTGTGGTCGCCATCGTGGCGCGGCGAACTTTTGGCATTGACCACGTCGTGGTTCGGCTATAGCCCTTGGTCGCTACTGTCGATTAGCGCCCTGGGACCCCAGCGCGAAACCGCACAGGCAACGCCATTGATGCCGCTGCTCGTGATCGGAGCCGGGCTGAGCCTTCTGCTTTCGGCCTTGATTTTGCGCTGGCGCTGGAGAATGGTATTGCGCCTTTCTGCACTGACGGCGATCGTGCTCTGGGTGCTGCTTGATGTGCGCTGGCTTGCCGACTTCCATGCCAAGCACGCATTGACCGAACAACTCTATGCCGACAAACCCTGGACGGGGCGCCAGCGTCTGATTGCTGATCAGGACACCGCGTTCGCTGCCGAGCAGGTCGGCTACTGGCTGACTTCGCAGCCGGGATCGCAGCGCATTCTGGTGGCGTCGGATTCCAAGTACACCCTGCTGCGTCTGATCTACTTGCTGTTGCCGCAGAACGTCGCCTTGTTGCAACAAGTTGGCAACGATGCGTTGCCGAAAGGCAGCCTGATACTACTTTACGCCAGCACCCAGTGGCAGTACGACGCGACGAAACAGGCAATCGTCGGCGGCGGGAAAGTCTATTCGGCCGAGCCCGTATTTGATAGTGGCGGCGCTTTTCTTTATCGCTTGCGGACGCTGTCGCCGTGAACTCCGCATTGATTGTCGCCTGGTTGTTGCCGATATTCGCCGGAATCGCGACGTGGTTGCTGCTGTCCCCAATCCGCCGTCCTGGCTGGCAAGCGGCGGCAATCGGTCATGGAGTCGTAGGCGGCATGTTGCTTGCGGCAGGCGCGACTGCGGTGTTCGCACGCGCCGACACCACGCACGCGCTGGCCCACACGGCTGGGTGGCTTGTTGCGTTCGGTATCGTCGCCACGGCATTCGCCTGGTGGCGTCGGCGGCAACACCCAATTTCGTTCGCACGGCGTGAAAAAATAAACTTCTGGACAAGTGGATTGCTTGCACTGGCCATGGCGTCGCTGTTGTGGCGCGGCTGGATCGCCTTGCGTGAGATCCTGCTACGGCCGACGTTTCCGTGGGATGCCTGGGATGCGTGGGCAGTGAAATCCAAGACCTGGTTCCTGCTGGGGCACTACACACCGTTCGTATCGCTGCAAGTGTGGCTGCGCGATGCCGACGCGAATGTGCACACCGGTATCGCCTGGAGTTATCCGGCCACGCTGGCCTGGGTACAGGTCTGGTTCGCCAGCGCTGCGGGCAGCTGGATCGAGCCGATGGTCAATCTGCCGTGGCTCGTGCTCTGGGTTGGCCTGCTATTCGGCCATTACGGGCAATGGCGCGCGTTGGGATTGAGCCGTGTCAAAGCATTGATCGGTGTGTATGCACTCGGTTCATTGCCGTTGCTCGACGTGCATGTGGCGCTGGCCGGTTATGCGGATTTGTGGATTGCGACGGTGCTTGGCTTCGGCGTGCTCGCCTGGATGCGCTGGATCGAACAGCGCGATCGTGGGCAACTGGTCATCGCCGTAATTTGCGCGCTGCTGTTGCCTGCGTTGAAACTTGAAGGCGGCGTGTGGCTACTGCTGTTCGTGTGCGTTGCGGCGTTCGGTACATTGCCGCGACGCTGGCGCTGGTACGCAATCGCCATCGGTGCCTGCACGATTGGCTTGGGCATCGCTTTCGGAAATCTGGCCTTGCCGTTGGTTGCTCTGGGTTGGACGCATGTCGAAGCCGGTGCAGTCGAAGTCCCTGTCATCGGCCGGTTGTCGCTGGGTTGGCACGGTGCTGCATTTCATGGCGTGCTCAACGCGTTATTCGCGCAACGCAACTGGAACCTGTTGTGGTGGTTGACGCCCGTCATCGTTGCAGTGCGCTGGCGCGATTTTCGCGCGCACGAATCGCTGCGGTTGCTCGGATTGTTTTTGCTTGCCGGATTCGGCTTCCTGCTGTTTCTTTTTCTGCTCACCGATGCCGCGCGCTGGGCCGAAAGCTATACCGCGATTAATCGGCTCATCATGCATTTGGTGCCAGCGACCATTACGTTGTTGGCCTTGTTGTTTCGCGACACGACTCTGCCAGTACGTCGCGATACAACGCGAGAAGCCGCTGCGTCGCCTGTTCCAGGGTAAATTCGTCCTGCCAGCGCCGGTTGCCTGCGTCGCCGAGCCGTTGCCGCTGGCTCGGATCCGCCTGCAAGCGCCGAATCGCGGCGACCAGCGTTTCGACATCGCCTGGCGCGACCAGGATTCCGGTCTCGCCATCGCGCACGACAAAGCCAACGCCTGAACCGGGAATATCGCTGGCAATTGTGGCCTTGCCGGCACGCATTGCCTCAAGCAACACCAAACCGAATGATTCCGCACGCTCGGTGGATGGCAGGCAGAAGATATCGCAGCGCGCATAGGCGTCCGCCAATCTTGCTTGTCCGCCTGCATCAATATCGATGCGGCCAGCGAATTTCACGCGATCCGCGATATCAAGTTCGTTGGCAAGTTGCCTCAGATTACCGGCACATTCGCCCTCGCCGATCAGCACCACACTCGCGTCCGGAATTCGCGCGAGCGCACGCAGCAGCACGTCGAATCCCTTGAAGTAACTCAATCGCCCGACACCAAGCAGCCTTAATCCGGACATCGGCCACGCGATTTCCTTTCCCTCTCCCCCATCGCTCGCGCTGGGGGAGAGGGCCGGGTGAGGGGGAGATGCTTCAGTTTGCGTTGACGCATCACCGTGGCGTTGCCCCCTCACCCCAACCCTCTCCCCCGACGCCGTCAGGGGAGAGGGAGTCAAATCAGGCAAACCCAGTGGAATAACGATTGTTTTGCTGAGCCACGGCGCAAGCGCCGCGCTGGAATCGCGATACGGTGCCGAGGTCGCAATTACCGCCCGAGCGCGCCGCAGCAACGCTTGTTCCCAAGGACGGTACACGCGATATGCCAGCCGCAACCCAAGACGCTGGCTGTCCAGCGGAATATCCGCATGCCAATGCACGACCCACGGTAGGCGCCGCGCTGCCGGCAGCAGCAACGCCCAGAATGCCGACGTATTGGGCAGATGCAGATGCAGCAGATCCGGTTTGAACTGAGCAATCAGGCGGCTCAATCGCCAACCGAAGCCGGGACTCACCGGAGCATAAATCCATTGTCCGAGGCATGCTGCCAGGGTGACATCGACATCGCCATGACGAAGACGACGGCCACGCCAGCTGCCGGGCTCGGCATGCGCCAACACCGCCGTGGTCACACCATCAGAAGCGAGACCAGCGCAAAGATCCGCACAGGTCCGCTCGATCCCGCCAGGATGCGGTGGAAAAAACTTGCCGATGTGCAGGACGCGCATGCCGAAGGACGATCTGGTCAACTTACCGAACCGTCATTCCCGCGAAAGCGGGAATCCAGTTCCTTCCCACAACCCATTGATGAACGAAGGGGCTGGATCCCGGATATCGCTTCGCGATTCCGGGATGACGAGCAAAAGCCAGGACATCCCTGATTCGAGCTGTTCATGATTGAGGTGGGCTAATAATGGAAGCGCAACTGGGCAATCAGCATGGACCCTTCTGCCACCCGATAGACAATGCGATGCTCATCATTGATACGTCTTGACCAATATCCGGATAACGCATTCTTCAACGGCTCCGGCTTGCCGATGCCCGAAAAGGGAGAACGCGCGATTTCCTTGATCAGCGCATTGACGCGTTTGAGCAGCTTCTTGTCGGCCTTCTGCCAGTACAGGTAGTCGTCCCATGCCTGCTCGGAAAAAATCAGCTTCACTCGATCAGGCTACGCTGCTTGCCGTTTCCATTCTCCAGTGCCGCAATCGATTCAAGCAAACGACGCGCATTACGCGGGCTGCGCAGTAGATAGGACGTTTCTTCCAGCGCATTGAAGTCGTCCAGCGACATCATTACGACGGCTTGCTCACCGTTGCGCGTGATAATGATGGACTCATGGTCGTTGCAAACGCGATCCATGGTGTCGGCCAGATTGGCGCGGGCGGATGTGTAGGTGATGGCGTCCATGGAGCACCTCAAGATATGTACAACATAGCGTACATGTTTTCCGCGGTGTCGTCCATCACGTCAGGTGATTGAATCGCCTCACTTCTCTCCGGATTTCGACAACGCAACAACCTTTGCGGTCTTTCCATTTGATGAGGTGTCGCCGCGCCTGGTCGGTTTTTCCTCACCTCGCACTTCGGCAATCTCGCGTTCCAGAATTGCCAATTTCTGCGTGAGTCGCCGCACTTGGCGTTCCGAGCGGGATCGCTCGACATCGATCTTCAGCAGGCGGATCAGGATCATGCCAATGCCGATGACGATGGGAAGTACGGGAGGGTAGTAAATGCCGGTTACGTGTCCAAGCCAGTCGATTACCGGGGGAAACACGCCGAGCAGCAAAATCGCTGCCGCCACCGCCAGCCACCACAGCGCGTAGCTGCCATGCAAGTGATCGCGACGCACCAGGTAAAGAATTGCCCCGGCGAGCAGCACACCGATGATGCCGGCGGTGATTTGTGCGGTCATGCACGGGCTCCCGCGCGATCCGTATGGTGTGGTGTTTGCGCCGCGCCGATCTGGGCGAAGCACAGCACCGTGGTATGCAGCATGTAGCGCGCCACCATAAACCATGAGGAAAACACACGTGACCCGCCAGTGCGTCGCGGCGACATCAACGTTGGCAATTCCTGCAGGCGGAGTCCCTTCTTGCGCAGCAGCATCAATACTCCCAAATCCTGATAATCCAGCAAACTGGCTTCCGGTGAAGCCAACGCGCGAATCGCGCGCCGATCATATACACGCAAACCCGAGGTGAAATCCTGTACGCCGATCCCGGTCAGCAGGCGAAAATAGCGCCACGCCAGGCGCTTGGGAATGCTCAAACGCTGCGTGCACGTACCGATCGTCACATTCGCGCCGGTGCGCCGTTGTTCGGCCAGCAGCCGAGGCAATTCCTGCGGATGGTGCTGACCATCGGCATCCAGGGTCAGTACGCGCGCGTAGTCTTTGCGCCGCGCATAGCGCATCCCCGTCTGCGTCGCGCCCCATGCGCCCAGCCGCCACGGCAAGTCCAACACCACCGCACCGCGCGCGCGCGCAACCGCTGCCGTATCGTCGCAACTGGCATCGTTGACTACCAGCACATCGCAGCCCATCGCATCGACCACGCGCGCAACCACCTCGCCGACTGTCGCCGCCTCGTTGTACGCAGGAATGACCGCCAGAAGGCGCAATGTCGAGCAACGATCAGGATGCACAAGAAATGCCCGCACGAAGGTACCCGCATTGTCCGGGCCGTGGGAAAGGCCTGTCAATGGCCGCGCGACCGGTCGCAGTCGATCAAACGCCGGCCTGGGGCCTTCAAATCGCCATTGCAATGCAGGGCGCGCCCCACAACAGCCTTGGGGTGCAGGTTGCGGGTGAGCGCAAGCGAACCCCAACATTCAATTCGCATTGTCCGTAGTCTTCGGAAATTAACACCATCTCCACCCAACCATCCCCGGGTTGGGCCAACATCATCCCCAGCCAACACTCCCCTTGAAGGGGAGGGCTTTGCAGGTTGCATTCATGGCGATACTACGTATATTGCAGTAATATACACCAATGAATTTCGATCGAGTTTCAGGCTTCGACTGGGATGCAGGCAATGCACGCAAAAACGAAGCGCATGGCGTCGAACAACAAGGGACCGAACAAGTCTTCTTCAATGTCCCATTGATCGTGGAGGATCCGATGGGTCGCGCGGAACCCCGCTATCACGCGCTGGGACAGACCGATGCGCAACGAGCGTTGCACATCACATTCACATTGCGCGACGCTGGAAAGCTGATCCGAGTAATTTCAGCGCGACCGATGAGTCGCAAAGAACGGGTGATTTATGAGCAATACAAAAATTCCGAAATTCAAGAATGAGGCCCAGGAACGGCATTACTGGGAACATCACGACAGCGCACAATCCGTGGATTGGAGCCACGCCCAGCCGGGCGTGTTTCCCAATCTGCGTGCGGCAACGAAGCCCATTTCATTGCGGTTACCTGTCGCATTGCTTGCCAGTATCCGCGCTCAGGCCAACAAACGCGACGTACCTTATCAGTCGCTGATCAAAGTCTGGTTGGCCGAAAAGTTGGCTGAGACGATGCGGTGACGGGATGAGAAGCACGAGGTGAAAGTTGAGAGGTATTTCGCGGGATGCACGGCGCATACTATATTTCGGTAGCCGGTAGCCGGTAGCCGGTAGCCGGAAATCGGAAAATCCCGTCATTCCGACCGCGGCGCAGCGGCGATCCGGAGACGCTCCACGACCGCAGCTGCACGCGTGATCCTGTTCTCCATTGCACCATGTTGCTTTTGCATCAAGATCAGGAATCCGATTTCATTCAGCCTTATAGCATCCTGTTCCCACACAGTTTGTGCTACAATGTAGCCCACTCGAAAAGTCAGGAAATGAAGCCATGACTGCCAATGCCGTAGTCCGCGCGCGCATCGACGAACGCGTGAAAGATGAAGCCACTGCCATTCTTGGGGCGGTGGGTCTTACCGTGTCCGATGCAGTGCGAATGATGTTGGTACG
>JBDTLA010000157.1:0-31278 GCA_039935035.1 Rudaea sp.
GCACGTGTTTTGCTTGGTGTGGCGGCGGCCGAGAGCGAGGATCAGGACCGCTTCGACAGCGGGCTCGCGCATGCCCGCCAGGCGCTGACTCTGCTCGACGCCGCTTCCACAAAGGACTGGGAGCAAATCGCCGATGCCCATCGCATCATCGCGCTGTGCCTGGTCCGACGCGGCGAAAACCTTGCGGCAATCGACCTGTTGAAAACAAATTTACCTTTGCATTACGTACATCTCGGCGCGCGCAGTGAGGCGCTGGCCGACGAATACGTCATTCTGGGAGAAGCGCTCGGCAACATGACGCGCTTCGCAGAATCCGAAGCCGCCTTCAACACAGGCGCGACGATGCTGCGCAGCCAGTATGGCGACGACAGCAATCATCTGGCCTATGCGCTCAATCAAATGGGCGGCATGCTGTACGCCAAGGGCGATTTGGAACGTTCGGAGGACCTGCACCGTCAGGTGCTGAAGATTCATCTGGCCACGCTCGGGCCCGATCATCACGACACATTGGTCGCCGAATTCAACCTGCTTGGCGTGATTGAGCAACAGGGGCATTACGCCCAGGCTTTGCCGCAACGCTTGGCGCTGCTCGAACGTGCGAAAACATCAACCGAATTGAGCCCGATCGAAAAGTCGCAGCACTACGATGCGGCTGCCACCGACTATCGAGAACTCGGGCGTTTCGCCGAAGCCGAAGCAGCGTCGCGGCAGGCACTGGCGATACTCACACCCGCAGGCGCCGTGCCCGGCCCGCAAAGCACCGGCGCCATGCGCCACCTGGGTTTGACGCTCGCGTTGCAGGGCCACTACGCCGAAGCCGAAAACCTCTTTCGCAATGCGCTGGCGATCAAGCTCAAACATGGTTCGCCCGTCTCGCTGGGCGCGTGCGGACTGCGTCGCGATATCGGCCAGGTTTTGCGCCAGCAGCATCGCTACACCGAAGCGATCCAACAACTTCGCGCGCTGACCATGGATGCCTGCATGACCGCGCTGCAGGGTACCGATCCGTGGCGGCCTCTCGCATTGGCAGACCTCAGTCAAGCGCAGCTCGATGGCGGCGACAGCGGCGGCGCCTATGCCACAGCGGCGCAAGCCCTGGCTTACGGTCGCAAGGCACTCCATGACCGATACGAACTGGGTCTGCCGCTGTTGGCGATGGGTCGCGCCGAACTCGCGCGCAAACACGCCAGTGCGGCCGAACCACTGTTGCGCGAGGCGCTCGCCCTGCGCCTGCGCGTGCATCCACCGGCCGATCCACGCGTACTCGAAATCCAGGTCGCCCTGATCGATGCCTTGACGAATTTGAAGCGCAGCGACGAGGCGCAGGCATTGCGCACGCAGATCGAACCGTTGTTGACAACGAGCGCATCGCCGTACCTTGCCGATTTGCACGCGCGGTTGACGCACGATTGAACGGTCGATTGGCGAAACCACGCGATTGCGTCGACAATGGCTCGATGACGCAATATTCGGGAGCAGCATGAATCTCTGGGATGGCCTACTGCTGGACTGCCGACTCGCCACGCTGTGCGAAACCGGCGACGCTTATGGCGCGATTGAGCGCGGCGCACTGGGCTGGAAAGACGGCAAGATCACGTTTGCCGCAGCGCTTTCGCAATTGCCGGGCAGACCGGATGCATTGGCCGCACGAGTCGAGTCGGCAAGTGACGCGTGGATCACGCCGGGCCTGATCGATTGCCACACGCATCTGGTCTTTGCCGGCGATCGCGCCGCAGAATTCGATCAACGCCTCAACGGGGCCAGCTACGAAGAAATCGCCCGTGCCGGCGGCGGAATCGTTTCGACGGTGACGAAAACTCGCGCCGCGAGCGAAGACGAATTGCTGGCGCAATCGCTGCCGCGAGCGCGCGCACTGCTGCGCGATGGCGTCACCACGCTGGAAATCAAATCCGGTTACGGCCTGGACCTGGATAGCGAAGCGAAAATGCTGCGCGTTGCGCGCCGCATCGGTAGCCAATTGGGCATGCAAGTACGCACCACGTTTCTCGGCGCACATGCGCTGCCGCCGGAATTCGCCGGACGCCAGGCCGAGTATGTTGATGAGGTTTGCCAGCGCATGTTGCCGGCCATTGCCGGAGAAGGCGTGGCCGATGCGGTGGATGGGTTCTGCGAAAATATCGCGTTTACTCCGGTGCAAATCCGGCAAGTATTCGAGACCGCACGCGAACTGGAATTACCGGTAAAACTGCACGCCGAGCAGTTGTCCGACCAGGGTGGCGCCGCGCTCGTCGCTGAATTTGGCGGCCTTTCTGCCGATCACCTGGAATACGTCAGCGCTGCAGGCATAGCTGCGATGGCCGCGGCTGGCACGGTTGCGGTCATGCTGCCTGGTGCATTTTATACATTGCGCGAAAGTAGACTTCCGCCGATCGCGGCATTTCGCAAGGCCGGCGTACCGATGGCCGTTGCCACCGATCTGAATCCCGGCACGTCACCGTTGCTGTCGTTGCGCCTGGCGATGAACATGGCTTGCACGCTGTTTCGCATGACGCCCGAGGAAGCCCTGCGCGGTGCAACCGTCAACGCGGCGCGTGCGCTTGGACTGCGTGATCGCGGCGTGCTTGGAATCGGAGCGCGCGCGGACTTCGTCATCTGGGATATCACCCATCCGGCCGACTTGGGTTACTGGATCGCAGGCGATATCGCTCGCGATGTTTACATCGGCGGCGTTCGCGTTTCAGGCACGCACTGACGCATCCACGAAAAGCAAAACCCCGCCGAAGCGGGGTTTTGTCGACACGCAAACGCGCAACAGCGTTACGCGTCTTTATTGGCTGCCGTTTTCTTGGCTGGCGCTGCCTTCTTGACCACTGCCTTTTTAACGGGCGCAGCTTTCTTCGCCGGCGCGGCTTTCTTGGCGGCTGCCGCCTTGCTTGTTGCAGTTTTCTTCACGACAGATTTTGCCGGGCTGTTTTCGGCCTTGTGAGGACGCGCGTTTCCGTAACTACGAATCGCGGTCTTGCCCTTGCGCGTCTTGCGGTCGCCTCTACCCATTACATCGATCTCCGAAAGTGTGATTTGCCAAATGCGCGCGTAGCTTAACAGTGCTGCGCGCCAGCGCAACTGTGAAATTCAATCGCGCGCAAGCTGGAATCGATGCGCCAGGGGATGCTGGCACGCAATTTCCGTCAGCGGTTGGCGTGCATGGCGTGCGTTGCCTCGGCCGGATCGGCGCAGTCTTGGGTCGTGCAATCGCTGTTTTCGAGCTGTATCGTCGCGTGGGCAATACGAAATCGTTCGCGCAACGTGCGCTGAATCGTCGCCAGCACGACATCGCGATCGTGACCGTCAGTTGGGCGTGCGTGCAACGTTGCAATCCTGCTACCGCTTGCCAATTGCCACACATGAACATGATGCACCGCGGCGACACCGACTTGCTGGCACAGGGCGTCGACCAGCGTCACGGCATGCAGATCGTCCGGAGTGCCCTCAAGCAGGATATGCGCGCAGCGGCGCAGCAATCGCCATGCACTGTGCAGGATCAACACGGCCGTCAAAATCGAGAACGCGGCATCCGCCCAAAGCCAGCCAAAACCGGCGATCAACAGCGCCGCAATCACAGCTCCAACCGAGCCGAGCAGATCGCCTATGACATGCAAACGCGCGCCGGCCGTGTTCAGATCGTCATGCGCGTGGTTACCCAATGCACCCAGCACGATCAGGTTGATCAGCATGCCGACGACGGCAATCGCCAGCATCGGCATGGCCTTGATCGGCTCGGGTGCATGCAGACGCGATACGGCTTCGACGACGATCCATGCAACCAGCGCCAACTGTGCCAGCGCATTGGTGTAGCCGACCAGCACTTCCAGGCGTGCGTAGCCGAAACTGCGACGCGAATCCGCCGGGCGTCGCGCGAAATGCGCGCCGGCAAAGGCGAGCAACAGCGCGAACGCATCCACGAGCATGTGCCCGGCATCGGCCAACAAGGCCAGCGAACCTGAAAGCCAGCCACCACCGGCTTCGACCAGCATTGCCAGGAACGTCAATACAAATGCGATCAGCAAGCGCGTTTCGTTGCGCGCCACGCCCTTCTCACCATGGCGCTGATCGTGCCCGTGGTTGTCGTGATGGTGATTGTGTTTGGCTGCTGACATTCGGTATCGCCGCCCGTGTCGTTGCGACGAGGGGCCGATGCTATCCGCAGCGTGCGTTGTTACACAATCGCAGGTTCTTGCGACACAGGATGGGCGTGATCGTGCCGGTGTCCGTGCACCAGACGCATGTTCAGCAAATGTGCCAGCGCAACGCAACTGCCACCAGTCGCCACCAATACGGCGTGAATGTTCAGCCCGCCATGCACGTCGAACAGGTAGCCGCCGGTCCAAAGCAGCGCCAAACCAGGGACGAGCAGCAACAAGGGACGCCGCATACGATGGTGCCGGTAGCCATGCACCAGAGTCGTCACCGCCAGCAGGCTGGCAAACGCAATGAAAATCCGCTCGAAGGTATGACTGGCGAGAAACCCAAGCCCAAGGATCGGCAGCAAGGTCAGAACGAAGGGCAGCGCCGCACAATGAATCGCACACAAAAACGATGCCGTTGCACCGACTCGATCAGCCGCGCGTGCCACTGCGTGGCGACATGGAGCTGAATTGTCAGGGATGGCGGATTCAAGTTGCATGGAGATTCTTGCCGTCGGTTGTCATTGCCTCGCCTGAAAGGCGCCAATATTGCGGGAAATGAGGATGCGTCCAGCCAATGCACGGTGGCACCACCGGCTGCGGCACAAATGATACTTTATAACATTACAGGATTCAACCAGAGTCGGCCTACCGCGCGGTGGAGCCGAGGCGTGGCAATCAGAAGCCCTCAGCTCGCCACGGATGCACGCTGTCTAGCCGCTTTGCGAGCCAGCGAGCGCACCCATGAATTGCCGGTAATAGCGCAATTCATCGATGGAATCGCGCACATCGCTCAAGGCGGTGTGGGCGGAATCCTTGTTGAACCCCTTGTGGACTTCCGGCGCCCAGCGCCTGGCCAGTTCCTTGAGCGTGGATACGTCGAGGTTGCGGTAATGAAAGAACCTTTCCAGCCGCGGCATAAGCCGATGCAGAAAGCGACGATCCTGGCAGATCGAATTGCCGCACATTGGCGATTTGCCGGGTACAGCCCAGCGGTGGAGGAATTCCAATGTGTGCGCCTCAGCCGTGGCCAGGTCCACGTGCGATTCCACGACGCGTTGCCACAGTCCGGATTTCGTGTGCTGATTACGATTCCAGTCATCCATGGCTTGCAAACGCGAAGCATCGTGGAATATCGCAAATTCCGAACCTTCTTCAAGGATATTCAACGACTTGTCGGTTACAACGGTAGCTATTTCGAGAATGGAATCATGATCGGTATCCAGTCCGGTCATTTCCAGATCGATCCAGATCAAATTGTCTTCGTGCGCAGTGGATTGGGGCATCGGCAAACCTGTTATCAAGCAAAGCGCACGATAACATCATGCCACCGGACATGCCCAGATCGCAGTTGATTTGCGCGAGCCTGCAACGCTGGCTACACTGCGGGATTGTTTGTGGTGTATCCGGGGGGGACCACCGTGGACTCAATCCTGTTGATAGAACCTTCGGCCACCCGCCGGCGCGCCATGCATGCGCTGATGGCGAGCAAAGGCTTTGCTGTCAGCGAACTGAGCGACTACGTTCAGGCCCTGCCCGTTCTGGACCAACTCGGCACATCTTCGATCGATTTCCGCGGCATGGTGATCGGCTGGCCTGAACACGCCGACTCGCGTGCTGATGAAGTTCTCACGATCCTGCATCGCGACGATTTCGAACACATTCCGGTACTTCTGCTCGCCGATACCAACGATGGCACGGCAGTCAACTGGATGATGACGCGCCCCAGCACCGGCCTTTTGCTGTGGAGCGACTACAGCGAATGTGCCGACGCTATGGCGAAGCTGATCAAGCCAGCCGCGCCGGCTATACCGGGGTTGCAGTCCGGCGGCCAATCGCATTTGCGCATTCTTTTCGTCGACGATTCGGCAACCGTGCGCGTGGCCTTCCGCCGCCTGCTGATGAAACACGGCTATCTGGTGGAAACTGCCGACGATGTGGAGGACGGCTGGCGCAAGGCGCAGACCATGCCGTTCGACCTGGCGATCGTCGATTACTTCATGCCTGGCGAACCGGGCACCGTCCTGGTGCGGCGCATGAAACAGGACGCGCGCACCGCCGGCGTGCTCTCGGCGATCATCACCGGCACCTATTCTGATCGCGTCATCAACGAGTCGCTCAGCGCTGGCGCGATGGAATGCCTGTTCAAGAGCGAAGCACGCGAACTGTTCCTTGCCCGGCTGGGATCCCTGGCCCGAGCCGTGAGCGATCGCAAGTCCGTGGACACCGAACGGCGCAGGCTGCAAAGCATCCTCAGTTCGGTCGGCGACGGGGTTTATGGCGTGGACGATCGTGGCTTGATCCAATTCATCAATCCTGCGGCGCTAGACATGCTCGGCTATGCGAACGTGGCCGATCTTGTCGGGCAGCCCGCCTTCGATCGTTTCCATCACAGTTACGAAGATGGCACCGCGGTGCCGCGCAGCGCGTGTTTTCTTTCGCAATGCTACGCCCATGGCAACCAGGTACCGGGCTGGCAAACCGTGTTCTGGAACAAGTCCAAGCAGTCGCTGCCTGTGGAATGCACGGTGTATCCGATGCAAATGGATGGGCGCCGCGAAGGTTCGGTGGTGGCATTCCGCGACATTTCCGCACGACGCATGCTCGAAGACGAATTGCGCTGGCAGGCCGGTCACGATGCACTGACCAAACTGCATAATCGCGCCTGGTTCGAGACCCAGCTGGAACAGGAAATCATCCGCCTCAAACGCACCGAACAAATATCGGTGCTGCTGTTCCTTGACCTGGATCGATTCAAGTACATCAACGACACCGCTGGACACACCGCGGGCGACCAATTGCTGGTGGAAATCGGCCGGCGCCTGTCCGCGCGCTTGCGCGCTTGCGACCATATCGCGCGCATGGGCGGCGACGAGTACGCCATCATCCTGCACAACGTGAATCGCGCCGATATCGCCCAGGTTGCCGACGAATATCGCAAGACGCTCAGTGCGTTGCCGTTCGTCTACGGCGGCAAAAGCTATCGAGTCGGCGTGTCCATCGGCGTCGCCGCCCTGGATGCCAACACGCCTTCGCGCAGCGAGGCGATGGCCGCCGCCGATGTCGCCTTGCATGCCGCCAAACGCAGCGGCCGCAATCAGATTCATGTCTTCAGCGCGGGCACCGATCAACGTGCGCGAATGGACATGGAACTGGGCTGGTCGTCGCGTCTGGAACACGCGCTCAAGAACAACGAGTTCGTACTTTGCTTCCAACCAATCCTGCCGTTGGCCGAGATCGAGTACGACCAATTGCCACAACAACATGGCGCGTTATGGACACGCCACCAGCGCCTTCACAACAACGGACAACGCAGTTTCTATGAGACCTTGGTGAGATTGCGCGCAGCCGATGGAAGCCTGGTGGCACCCAACGCGTTCCTGCCCGCGGCCGAACGCTTCAATCTGATTGCCGATATCGATCGCTGGGTCATCCGCCATGCCTTGCAGGCAATGCGCGAACAGAATCGATTGAACCAGCCGACCGGCCTGACCATCAATCTATCCGCCCAATCGGTGACCCAAGGCGAAATGGGCCGATACATCACCGACTGCCTGGTCGAATTCGACGTCGACCCGCGCGCGGTAGTTTTCGAGATCACCGAGCAAGGCGCCCTGAATCATCTGGAAGCCGTGCATCACCTGATCCAGGAATTGCAGCCGTTCGGATGCCGCTTCACGCTGGATAATTTCGGCATCGGATTCTCGTCATTCGCCCATCTGAAACACCTGACCGTGGATTTCCTCAAGATCGATGGCTCGTTTATCCAGGGCCTGCTCAACGATCCCGTGGACCTGGCCGTCATCAGCGCGATTACCAACATAGCCCATTCGATCGGCAAGATCGCCATCGCCGAACATGTTGACCGTCCCGAAATCCTGCGCGCCCTGCATGCCTGCGGAGTGGATCAAGCCCAGGGCTATTACATCGCTCGCCCGCAACCGAGTTTGCGTGCGGCCAATGGCCAACTGGAAGTGTTGCCTGGGGGAGAGGGGCTGAGGGCTGAGGGCTGATTGAGGAGTCGGGACTCGATATTCGGGAAGTGCATAAAAGAATCCGTCATTTCCGCGAAGGCGGGAATGACGAGCCTTTGATTCACCGCTTCCTGGCTCCCGGCTTCCAGTTCCCGACTATGGGCTACTGACCCATCCCTTCTGCGTTACCATCGCCGCATTCTCATCCCTGCAAACGCAATGCCTTCCGCAAAGCCCCAACCCTCGTTCTACTGGCACGACTACGAAACCTCCGGTATCGATCCACGACGCGATCGGCCTGTGCAGTTTGCCGGTCAGCGCACCACGCTGGATCTGGAACCGATCGGCGCGCCGCTGAGTGTTTACTGCGCACCGGCCGCGGACATATTGCCGCAGCCAGGCGCGTGCCTGATCACCGGAATAAGCCCGCAACATGCGCTGCGCGAAGGCGTGGTCGAAGCCGAATTCGCCGCGCGCGTTCACGAGGAATTGGCCCAACCCGGCACCTGCGCCGTGGGTTACAACTCGATCCGATTCGACGACGAATTCACGCGCAATTTGTTGTATCGGAATTTCCACGATCCCTACGAGCGTGAATGGAAATCCGGCAACACGCGCTGGGACATCATCGACCTGGCGCGGCTGTGCTACGCGCTGCGCCCGGACGGCATCGAATGGCCGCGCGGTGCTTCAGCGGTCGCTCTGTCGCGCGACAATCCCGAAGGGCATACGAGCGCTTCGCCGTTCATTCCATCCTTCAAACTGGTCGATCTGGCCGCGGCCAATGGCTTGGCCCATACCCACGCGCATAACGCGTTGTCGGATGTCGAAGCCACAATCGCCTTCGCACGCTTGTTGCGTTCGCAGCAGCCAAGACTGTGGAATTTCTATTTCGACCTGCGCCGCAAACAACGCGCACTGGAGTTACTCGACTACACTCATCGCACGCCCGTGTTGCACGTGTCTTCGCGCTACCCGGCGCAACGCGGTTGTCTGGCGATGATCGTACCGCTCGCGCAACATCCGTCGCAGCCGAACAAGATCATCGTTTACGATCTGGATGCCGATCCGCAGCCATTGCTGGACCTGGACGCCGCCGACATTGCCGATCGACTGTTCACGCCGCGCCGGGATCTGCCCGACGATGTGGTGCGAATCCCGCTCAAAGCCGTGGCCATCAACAAATCGCCCGCACTGGCTCCGCTGTCGGTACTCAAGGGCACGGATGCCGCACGCATTGGCCTGGATCAGGATCGGTGCATGAATCACCTGCGGCAACTGCATGAAGCGCCCGACCTGATCGAAAAATTACGCCGGGTTTTCGCCAGCCAATCCGACTTCGAGGAAGCGCTTGATCCGGAGTTGGCCATTTATCGCGGCTTCGCTAGCGACGCCGACAAACGCCTGTTCCAAAAAGTTCGCAGTGCGTTGCCGCAGGAACTCGGCGCACTTGCGAACGCATTTCACGACGCACGTTATCCCGAATTGCTGTTTCGTTACCGCGCACGCAATTTCCCGCAAACCTTGAATGCCGAAGAAAGTAGCCGCTGGGACGAATTCCGCCAAACCCGATTGACCCAGCCCACCACACTGACCAGCGTGACTGCCGACGCGTACTTTGCCGAAATAACGATGGCGCGCGCCGACGCCTCCCTCAGCGGCGAGCAACGCGTGCTGCTCGATCAACTCGAAAGCTGGGGACGCCAGCTAGTTGCCAGCTGAAAACCCGACTCGCGCCAGTCTCATCCCCGGTATATTTCCCCCATGAACCAAAGCTACTTCTCGCCCGCCACGTTCCGATTCCTGCTTGCGCTGGAGCGCAACAACAACCGCAACTGGTTCCACGCGCACCAGGCCGATTACGAGCGCCACGTGCGTGAACCTTTCCTGCAACTGATCGCCGACCTGCAGTCGCCACTGGAAAAAATCAGCACGCACTTCCGTGCCGATCCACGCAAAGTCGGCGGCTCGCTGTTTCGCATGCATCGCGACACGCGCTTCGCCAACGACAAGACACCGTACAAAACCTGGGCCGGTGCCCGCCTTTTTCACGAACGCCGCCGCGAAATCGAAGCGCCGTCGTTCTACATCCACATCCAGCCCAAGGAATGCTTTACCGGCGGCGGCTTTTGGCATCCTGAATCGACCACGTTGAAGCGCGTGCGCGATTTCATCGTCGACAACCCGGCGTCATGGAAACGTGCAACGCGCAGCAAGGCTTTCCACGAAAATTTTGGTTTTTGGGGTGAAAGCCTGATCCGTCACCCACGCGGGTACGATCCGCAGCACGAGCTCATCGACGACATCAAACGCAAGAGCTTCTCTGCCGGTACGCAATTCAGCCAGGCCATTGCCTGTTCGCGCGAATTGCTGCCAACCATCGTCACGACCAGCAAGCGCCTCGGCCCGCTGATCGATTACCTGTGTGCTGCAGTGGACCTTGAATTCTGATTATCATCCGACGTTTTTCTGCCCGGCAATCCCGTGCGTAATATTTCGCCTTGAATTACAGAACTGAATAGTGTTGTAATACGCGGCCGGCCGTCGTCACCACGCAGCCGCCTTCAGGCGATCCACGGAATCCGGAACCAACCCATGCAACGTTTTCTTCATCTTGTGCCGGCCCTGCTGTCGGCGCTACTGATTGCCGGGTGCGCGATACCTGCGCGTCCGCAGGCACCGCATCTCGCACAGGTTGCGCCGCTGGCAGGCATTCCTGCCCAGCCAGATGCGCCATGGCCGGTACAGAATTGGTGGACGCGCTATAACGATGCGCAACTCGACAAACTGGAAACGCGCGCGCTCGCCGGATCGACGACGCTTGCCGTGGCCCGCGCACGCTTCGACGAAGCGTTGAAGTCGGTCGATATTGCTCGCGCGGCCGGTGGACTTAACGTCGATGGAAGCACCCAGGTGCAGCGCCACCGCTTGAGCGAGCACGGCCTGATCCCCAGTCAATTCCTCGGCTTCACCTGGTACAACCAGGGCGACCTCGGGCTCCAGTTTCACTACGACTTCGACTTCTGGGGCACCCATGGTGCAGAAATTTCCGCCGCGCTGGACGATGCACGCGCGCTAGCTGCCGAACGCGATTCGGCCGCTTCGATGCTCACCGCCGCGGTCGCAGACACCTATTTCGGCTGGCAGGCAACACAGGTCCGACTCGGGTTGGCGAAGGAAATGATTGAAACTTTGTCCCAGGCCCGTTCGATTGCGGCTGCGCGCGTGCGCCAGGGTGTGGATTCGGCCGATACGCTGCAACATGCCGAGTCGAATCGGGCCGCGACACGCGAACAACACGCCACGCTGGAAGGTGTCAGCCACATGCAGCGTGCAGCGCTGGCGGCGTTGCTGGGGGTGGCGTCTACCGAATTGCCGAAACTCACCGCGCAGCCGTTACCGAGTGTCGGCGCCGACATGCCGGCCGATGCCAGTCTCGATCTGATCGCGCGGCGCGCGGATATTGCGGCCAGTCGCTGGCGCGTGGAGGCGGCGCTGCGCAACGCAGACGTCGCACACAATGCGTTTTATCCAGACATCAGTCTTTCCGGCATGCTCGGCCTATCGTCGATCGATCTCGGCAAATTGCTGACGCCAGGCAGCACCGAGCTTGCCGCAGGTCCTGCGCTGCATTTGCCAATTTTCGAAAATGGACAATTGCATGCGCGCTTTGGCGTTTCCAAGGCGCGACTCGCGGCAGCCGTGGCTGACTACAACTCCACGATTGCCGAGGCTTCGCAAGAAGTCGCCAAACAAGTATTGACGATCGAACAACTCAAGGCGCGCCGACACGAGCACACCGCGCAACTCACCGCGGCGCGGCAACTGCAATCCAGTGCACAGGCGCGCGCCCGGCGCGGCGTGACCGACGCGCGTCCGGTTCTGGCTGCGACAGTGGAACTGGATCGTCAACGCGATGCCGACGCGCAGCTTGTTGCTGCAACTCTGTCGGCCGATATCGCCCTGACCCGCGCTCTTGGCGGCGGCTATCGCGCGCAAGACGCAACGATCAACGCAACTTCCGGAGCATCTGCACGATGAGCACGAAGCCAATACCCGACGGCGAGGCCGGCAATGGCGACGGCAAAGCAAGCCGCAAGCGCCGCGTCCTGTTTTCCATCTTCAGCGTGACATTCATCGCCATCGGCTGCGCGTGGCTGTTGCTGTGGACGTTGGTGTTCTCGCAGCGCGAAACCACGGACGACGCCTATGTCGGCGGCAATCAGGTGACCGTCTCCACGCAGGTTCCCGGTACAGTGATCTCCGTTTTCACCGACGACACACAACGTGTCGAACCGGGCCAGTTGCTGGTTCGACTCGACCCGACCGATGCGCAGTTAATGCTGGCAAAAGCGAAAAGCGCACTGGCGCAATCGGTGCGTCAAGTGCGTCAGCAAACCGAATCCGCCGCGCAATTCGATTCAGCAATCACGGCCAAACGCGACGAAGTGCAGCGCGCACAAACCGATCTGATGCGTCGCGAGCCCTTGCTGGCCGAGCACGCCGTGGCGCCGGAAGAAGTCGCGCATCTGCGCCAGGCATTGGTCAATGCGCGCGCGGCTCTCGACGCCGCACAACGCCAATCCGCCGCCGCGCACGCGATGATCGACGGCAGCGACGTAGCCAACAATGCCATGGTGCTACAGGCGCGCGCGGCGTTTCG
Source organism: Rudaea sp. (assembly GCA_039935035.1). Taxonomy (GTDB): domain Bacteria; phylum Pseudomonadota; class Gammaproteobacteria; order Xanthomonadales; family Rhodanobacteraceae; genus Rudaea. The sequence continues at coordinate 12,783 of JBDTLA010000157.1, forward strand.
CCAAGCCTGGGTCAATGCCCATCGCGATGCCATCGTCGCGCCAATCGAAGGTTATGTCGCGCAACGCAGCGTGCAGGTCGGATCGCACGTGCAACCCGGGCAATCCTTGCTCACCATCGTGCCGCTGCACAACCTGTGGGTCGATGCGAATTTCAAGGAAAGCCAACTCGCGCACATCCGCATCGGTCAACCGGCCACGATCAACGCCGACTTGTATGGCGGCGACATCACTTTCCATGGCCATGTGATCGGACTCGCGGCCGGCACCGGCGGTGCGTTCGCCCTGCTGCCGCCGCAAAACGCCACCGGCAACTGGATCAAGGTGGTGCAGCGCGTTCCGGTGCGCATTGCGCTCGACCCGAAGGAACTCGACAAGCATCCGTTGCGCGTTGGCCTTTCCACCGACGTCAACGTCGATACCCACGATCGCGGCGGCCAGGTTTTGGCACAGACCGTGTCGAAGGCAACCGTCGCGCAGACTGATGTCTACACGCACGATCTCGCGGCCGCCGACGCGGCTGCCGACGCCATCATCAAGGCCAATCTGGGTCGCTGACGGATGAGTACCCCCGACCCGGGTCCGTCAGCGTCGTCGAACGGCCGCGGTGCACCACTACATGGCGCGCCGTTGGCATTGCTGACGGTTGCCGTTGCCTTCTCCACGTTCATGGAGGTGCTGGACCTGACCATCGTCAACGTGTCGGTGCCGCATATCGCCGGCAGTCTGGGGGTGAGTCCGAACGAAGGCACCTGGGCGATCAGTTCCTATTCGCTGGCCAGCGCCATCATGCAACCGCTGACCGGCTGGATTGCGCGGCGTTTCGGTGAAGTTCGTACGTTCTGTATTTCGGTATTGCTGTTCGTGGTGATGTCGATGCTGTGCGGCATGGCCACGAGTATGCCGATGCTGGTGGTTGGCCGCCTGCTGCAAGGCGCGGGTTCCGGCCCGATGGTGGCATTGTCGCTCGCATTGTTGCTGAACAATTATCCCAACGACAAAAAAGGCATGGCGCTGGCGCTGTGGGCAATGACCGTGGTGGTCGCGCCAATCTTCGGACCGATTCTCGGCGGCTGGCTGACCGACAATTATTCGTGGCCGTGGATCTTCTACATCAACGTGCCGGTCGGAATTCTCGCAGCGGTAATCACCTGGATATTGCTGAAGCGCCGCGAGTCGCCATTGGTGCGCGTGCCGATCGATTACATCGGATTGATGTTGCTGATTCTGGGTATCGGCTGCCTGCAGTTCATGCTCGACAACGGCAACGACAAGGATTGGTTCTCATCGCCCTTGATTTTGACGCTGGGTATCACGTCGTTGGTCGCGCTGGTATTTTTCATGATTTGGGAGCTGACCGATCGGCATCCCATTGTGGACATGAGCCTGTTCCGAAAGCGCAATTTCACCGTGGGCGTGATTGCGCTGTCACTCGGCATGGTCGGCTTTTTCGGCATCAACGTGGTGTTTCCGCTGTGGCTACAGATCGACCTGGGCTATACCGCAACCTGGGCCGGCCTGGCCACAGCGCCAGTAGGCATACTCGCGTTCCTGATGGCTCCGATCATCGGCAAGAACATCCAGCGACTGGAATTGCGTTCGGTCACGACGTTCGCGTTTATCGTGTTCGGCGCAACCTCATTGTGGTTCGCAAGGTTTCCGAGCAACGCCTCGTTTGCTCAACTTGCCTTGCCGCGTTTGGTGATGGGCATCGGCATCGCCTGCTTCTTCATTCCGCTGAACCAGGTGATTCTGTCCGGTCTGAAGCCCGACGAGATCGCCTCGGCCGGTGGCTTGTCGAATTTTTTCCGCACTATCGCCGCAAGTTTCTCCACTGCTGTCACGGTGACGTTGTGGCAGCATCGCAGCGAATATCACCATGCCGTGCTGGCCGAGCACCTGACTGCGGCGAATCCAGCAACCACGTCGTACTTGCAACATCTGCAATCGATGGGCGCATCCGCCGAGCGCGCGTGGGCGCTGATCAATTCCATCGTCACCCGAGAGTCTCTCACGCTCGCCGTCAACGACGTGTTCCTGCTGTGCGCGATTCTGTTCTTCGCCATGATCCCGGTGGTATGGATGGCGAAACCACCGTTCGGCAACGACGGCGCGGCGGCCGTGCATTGAGAGTTGGGATTGGGGATTGGGGGTTCGCAAGATCATCAAAGGCTCGTCATTCCTGCGAAGGCAGAAATGACAAGCTGTTGTGCGCCTTTACGAATCTCCAATCGCGATTCCCGTTTCCGGCTTTCAAAACATATGCTTCTCAATCCCCAGCGACGACAGGATCTTGCTGGCGATTTCCTCGATCGAGGTATGCGTGGTGTTTTGCACCGGAATGTTTTCGCGACGAAACAATTTATCGGCGACCCGCAATTCGTGCCGGCATTGGTCGAGTTTTGCATAGCGACTACCGGGTTTGCGCGCTTCGCGCACCTGTGCCAGGCGCTGCGCGTCGATGCTCAATCCATACAGTCGCGCCCTGTGGGGTTGCAAACGTTTGGGTAACTCGAGTTTGTCCAAATCCTCTTCGGTCAACGGGTAATTCGCGGCTTTTACGCCATAGTGCAGCGCCATGTAAAGGCAAGTCGGCGTCTTGCCCACGCGCGACACGCCGACAAGAATGACTTCGGCATCGGAATAATTCACGTCGATACCATCGTCATGGGTCAAGGCATAGTTGGTCGCGTTGATGCGCACTTCGTATTCGGCAAAATTGATCATGCCATGCGCGCGCCCAACCTGACTCTTGCGCGGCATGCCCAGTTCGGCTTCAAGCGGCCCAATGAACGGGGCAAATACATCCAGCATCAAGGCACCACTGGTGGCAAGAATCTCGCTCAACTGCGGGTCGATGACCGTGTTGACGACGATTGGGCGTGCGCCGCTCGTGGTATAGATATTTCGAATGCGCGCCGCCGCAGCGTGGGCTTTTTCGCCATCGTCGACGAAGGGCAGGCGAAAGGTATCGAACTCGATGCCCTCGAATTGGGTCAGCACGGAATGCCCGATGGTTTCGGCGGTAATGCCGGTGCCGTCGGAAACAAAAAAAATGGTCCTGCGCATGAGTGAATCCGTCGGAAAAGCCAGCGATAGTGTACTGCGGCTTGTGTCGCCCGCCGTAAAGCCCGAAAATTGCCTCTTCTCGCGGGCTGCCCCGCTTTCGTTTCGCAATCTGGAGAAATGTCTTGAGCGATTTGGTGCTGTGGCTCGATCAGTTGCGCATGTCAGATCTGGCCAAGGTCGGCGGCAAGAACGCTTCCCTCGGAGAGATGATCGGCAACCTGGGCAAGCTCGGCGTGTCCGTACCGGGCGGCTTTGCAACCACTGCTGCGGCATTCCAGTCGTATCTGGAGAATAGCGGTCTGGCCAAACGCATCCAGGATCGCCTTGCCACGCTGAACGTGGACAACGTCGATGCGCTGACCAGCGCTGGCAAGGAAATCCGCGGCTGGATTGTCGACACTGCGCTGCCGGATGACTTGGAACAGGCCATTCGGAAAGGGTACGAGAAGCTCTGCGCAGACGCAGGCTCCCGCAATGTCCCGGTAGCCGTGCGATCCTCCGCGACGGCCGAGGACCTGCCCGACGCATCGTTTGCCGGGCAGCAGGAAACATTTCTAAACGTCATCGGCATCGATGACGTTTTGCTTACCGTCAAGGAAGTGTTCGCCTCGCTTTACAACGACCGCGCCATCGCCTACCGCGTGCACCAGGGCTTTGCCCACGAGAACGTATTCCTCTCTGCGGGCGTGCAATTCATGGTGCGCTCGGACGTCGGCGCCTCCGGTGTGTTGTTTACGCTGGATACCGAATCGGGCTTCCGCGACGTGGTTTTCATCACTGGAAGTTATGGCCTGGGCGAGATGGTCGTGCAGGGCGCTGTGAACCCCGATGAATTCTACGTATTCAAACCGACCCTGCGTGCCGGCAAACCCGCGATACTGCGACGCAGTCTTGGGGCCAAACAGCAACGCATGATTTATTCGGACAAGCACGGCGAGCGCGTACGCACCGAGCCAACCCCCATCGAACTGCGTAACACATTCTGCATCGATGACGAGGACGTGCAGGAACTCGCGCGCGAGGCGCTGACCATCGAGGAACATTACGGCCGTCCGATGGATATCGAATGGGCCAAAGACGGCGTCACCGGAAAAATCTATATCGTGCAGGCGCGCCCGGAAACGGTGAAGTCGCGCAGTCATGCCACGCAACTCGAACGCTTCCAGTTGCACGAACACGGGAAAATACTTGCCGAGGGCCGTTCCATTGGCCAGAAGATCGGAGCCGGCAAGGCGCGCATCGTCACGTCGATCGACCAGATGAACCAGTTCCAGGAAGGCGACGTGCTCATCGCCGACATGACCGATCCCGACTGGGAACCGATCATGAAGCGCGCTGCGGCCATCGTCACCAACCGTGGCGGACGCACCTGCCACGCGGCAATCATCGCGCGCGAGCTGGGCGTGCCGGCCGTGGTAGGCACCGGCAACGGACTGACTAGCATCCCCGACGGCACCCAGGTCACGGTGTCTTGCGCGGAAGGCGATACCGGCCATATCTACGAAGGTATGCTGAAATTCGAGCGCATTACCGCCGATCTTGGTGCGATGCCCGAAGCGCCGCTGAAGATCATGATGAACGTGGCCAACCCAGAGCGCGCATTTGATTTCGGCATGTTGCCGAATGCGGGTATCGGCCTGGCACGCCTGGAAATGATCATCGCCAGCCATATCGGCGTGCATCCCAAGGCCTTGCTCGAATATGCGCAGCAGGATGCGCAGATCAAGCAAAAGATCGATGAACGCATGGCCGGTTACGCTGACCCGGTGTCGTTTTACGTCGAGCGTCTTGCCGAAGGCATCGCCACGATCGCCGCCTCGGTGTTCCCGAAGCCAGTGATCGTGCGCCTGTCGGATTTCAAATCCAACGAATACGCCAACCTTATCGGCGGCGAGAAATACGAACCGCACGAAGAAAATCCGATGCTCGGATTCCGCGGTGCAAGCCGCTATGTGGACGACAGTTTCGCCGCCGCATTTGCGTTGGAATGCAAGGCCGTGAAAAAGGTCCGCGAGACAATGGGCCTGGATAACGTCTGGGTGATGATTCCGTTCGTGCGCACGCTCGGCGAAGGCCGCAAAGTGGTCGAGGTGTTGGAGAAGAATGGCCTCAAGCAAGGCGCGCACGGCAAGGACGACAAGCCGCTAAAGATCATCATGATGTGCGAGCTGCCGTCAAACGCATTGATGGCCGACGAGTTCCTCGACATCTTTGACGGCTTCTCGATCGGCTCGAACGATCTCACACAGCTGACATTGGGCCTTGATCGCGATTCATCCGTTGTCGCGCACCTGTTCGACGAGCGCGACCCCGCAGTCAAGAAACTTCTGTCGATGGCCATAAAGACGGCCAAAGCAAAAGGCAAATACGTCGGCATCTGCGGCCAGGGCCCGAGCGATCATCCGGATCTGGCCGAATGGCTGATGGAACAAGGCATCGAATCGCTGTCGCTGAATCCGGATACCGTCGTGGATACGTGGTTGCGGTTGGCGAAGAAAAAGGCGTCGTAATTCGAGCGGTCAGGAGTTTACAAACCACGGGAGTCAATGTGATGACAAAGCGCTTGTTAGCGCCGCTACTGGTTTCTCTCGTCACGATCCCCGCGCTGGCCCAAGGACCAGAGTCTCTGAATGGTCTCGATGCTTACGTCGCCAAGAGCATGGCGCAGTGGCAGGTACCGGGGCTGGCGATTGCCGTAGTCAAGGACGGCAAAGTCGTGCTCGCTCGCGGTTACGGCGTGCGCGAGCTCGGCAAGCCCGACAAAGTGGATGCGGATACGTTGTTCGGTATTGCCTCGAATACCAAGGCGTTTACCGCCGCGGCACTCGGCACGCTGGTTTCAGCCGGCAAACTGGATTGGGATGCGCGCGTCGTCGATCACGTTGCGGCATTTCGCCTCGACAGTCCGTACGTCACCCAATCGATCACCTTGCGCGACCTGCTTACCCATCGCAGCGGCTACTGCGACCCTGGCGCGATGTGGTACACGTCCGACGACAACGACGCGATCGAGCGCTTGCGTTTTCAGAAACCTGAATACGGCTTTCGCGCCCACTTCTGCTACAACAACATGATGTACCTGACCGCGAGCCGGTTCATTCCAGCGGTAACCGGCGAAGGCTGGGACACGTACGTGGCCGAACACCTGTTCAAGCCATTGGCCATGAACCGCACGACCACCACCGACGCGGAACTTGCCGCATCCTCAAACGCGGCCGCGCCACACGGCCTGATTGATTCCAAACCTGAGCCGATCAGCCGCTATTGGCCACACAACATGGATATCGATACGGCCGTCGGCGGCATCAATTCCAGCGCGAATGACATGAGCCACTGGCTGCAGATGTTGCTTGCCAATGGCAAGTACAACGACGCGACGGTTGTTGATGCAGCCATCATCAAGGCAATGGAAACGTCGCAAATCGTAATTCCGGCCGACGACGAGATTGGCCGTGAAGTGCGCGCATGGATGCCAGGTGCTGGCTTCTATACCTATGGGCTGGGATTTTTCGTTCAGGACTACGCCGGTCACATACTTGTCTGGCATGCCGGCGATATCGACGGCATGGCCTCGGCGCTGGTGCTGATCCCGGATGCGCAGTTGGGCATCGTGGTGATGACCAACATGGATCACGCCAACGCGCGCTTCGGTGTGGTGAATTGGCTGCTGCAATCTTCGCTGGGAGTATCCCGTCACGACGTCGGCAACGATTTGCATGTTGCAATGCGCAACGACCAGCAACGCGCCGACGCTGCGAACAATAAGCTTGCCGACACGCGCAAGGCGCGCAGCAAGCCGTCACTGGCACTGTCCGAATACGTCGGGAAATATCACGACAACTTCAATGGTGATGCGCTCGTGAGTATTGCAAATGGCGGCCTATTCGTGCGCTTCGGCAACCCGGATTTCAGCGGCGTCATGCAGCACTGGCACGACAACACGTTTCGCGTCACCTGGCGCAAGCGCTTTTACGGAAACGACTACGCCACCTTCGATGTGGATGCTTTCGGCAAGCCGAGCCAGCTGAGATTCGAGTCCCTCGCGCTACAATTTGCACGCGCAGAAGCAGCCAACGCGGATACTCCGTGAGTATTGCGATGTAGTTCGCGCCCGTGAGTCGGATTGCCAGAACATTGCGGTTGACGCAAACATGAAAACCACGAAATTCGATGTCGCCATCGTCGGTGCCGGTACAGCCGGACTGTCGGCATACCGACAGGTGCGCAAATTCACGGATCGGATTGCGCTAATCGATGGCGGTCCGCTGGGCACGACGTGTGCGCGTGTCGGTTGCATGCCATCCAAGCTGCTGATCGCGCCAGCCGAAGCCCGGCATCGGTTGAAGGCACTCCCGGAATTCGGCATCCGTTGCGATTCGGCAGTTGTCGATGGCGCGGCAGTCATGCGCAGGGTTCGCGCGGAACGCGACCGTTTTGTCGGCTTCGTGCTCCAGTCGATGAACACTTTCGAGCAACGCCACCTGGTTCGCGCCTTCGCACAATTCGAAGATCCTTTCACATTGCGCTTGAGTTCGGCCGACGCCAACGAGCAACCACAGTCCGACCTGCCGCTGATTCACGCGGACCGGATTATTCTGGCAACTGGATCGAGGCCGAGAATTCCACAAGAGCTCGAAGCTGCCGGAGATCGTCTGATCGTCAGCGACGATGTCTTCGAATGGCAGGATCTTGCGCAATCCGTGGCTGTATTTGGTGCCGGCGCAATCGGATTGGAATTGGGTCAGGCGTTACACATGCTTGGCGTTCGCGTACGCGTGTTTGGTCGCGCAGGCTCGCTCGCCGGCATCTCCGATCCGGCTGTCCGCGACTACGCAGTAAAGGTCATCGGTGCCGACTTGCCTCTCAGCCTGGATATCGGCAACGTGAGAATTGAACGCGATGGTGAATGTGTCGTGGTGCAATACGAAGCTGCCGATTCGAAACTGCGTACCGAGCGATTCGATTACTTGCTGGCCGCAACCGGGCGTCGACCCAATGTCGAGCGCTTGGCGCTGGAAAACAGTGGACTAGCGCTGTCGGACGACGGCGTACCTTTGTTCGACTCGCTGACGATGCGAGCCGCAGACAGCCACATCTTCATTGCCGGCGACGCCAATGCCGATCGCACGGTATTGCACGAAGCAGCCGACGAAGGTCGGCGCGCGGGCGAAAATGCCGCACGCTATCCAAATGTCTTCAAGCGCACACGTCGCACGCCGCTGGGCATCGTTTTTTCCGATCCGCAAATCGCGTTTGCCGGTTGCCGGCACGCACAACTTGTTGCCGACAAGATCGATTTCTGCGTAGGAGAAGTGTCTTTCGAAGATCAGGGTCGTGCGCGCGTACTGCTGCGCAACCAGGGACTGTTGCGCGTCTATGCCGAGCAAGGCACTGGCCGATTACTGGGTAGCGAGATGATCGGCCCGCAAAACGAACACCTTGCCCACCTGCTGGCATGGGCAATTCAAATGCAACTCAGCGTTGCCGAACTACTGGAAATGCCCTTCTATCACCCGGTGATTGAAGAAGGTTTGCGCACCGCGCTGCGCGATTTGCTGCGAGCGCTGGACATGGGTCCAGAACCGCCAGCGCATTGCATTGACTGCGGACCTGGCGCCTGATTGCGCCGCACCGATTGCGGAGCCGCCTGCACTACTCTGGCCTTGCAATACGCCGTTTTCGCACCAATATGCTGTGGGAATCGAAATCGGCAATCCATGCCGACATGTTGGAGATCGCCATGAAGAAACTTGCTGCTGTCCATCAGGCTCCCTCTCGCCATTGGGTAGGCGATGGGTTTCCGGTGCGCTCGCTGTTTTCATACAACGATCATGGACGCGAGCTCAGTCCGTTTCTGTTGCTCGATCACGCAGGTCCCATGCGTTTCGATCCGGCCGCGAAACCGCGCGGCGTCGGCGAGCATCCGCATCGCGGGTTTGAAACCGTGACGATCGTCTACGCTGGCGAAGTCGCGCACCGCGATTCGACCGGCGCCGGCGGCACCATCGGGCCTGGCGACGTGCAATGGATGACCGCGGCGTCCGGCATCGTGCATGAGGAATTCCATTCCGAAGCGTTCACGCGCAACGGCGGCGATCTGGAAATGGTGCAACTGTGGGTGAACCTGCCCGCCGCCGACAAGATGTCGAAACCGCGCTATCAAAATATTCTCAACCGCGATATTCCCGTCGTCGAATTGCCCGATGGCGCAGGCTCGGTGCGCGTGATCGCTGGAGAATATACCGGGCATCGCGGTCCAGCACTCACGTTCACACCACTCGATGTTTGGGATGTGCGTTTGCATTCCGGGCACGACGTGCAATTCGATCTTCTCGCGGGACGCACGCTTGCGCTGGTCGTGCTGCAAGGAGAAGTGCGCATCAACAACGAAGCAATCGCCCACGCCGGCCAGCTTGCAACGTTTGCGCGCGATGGTGAGACCATTGCCCTGCACGCCGAGAGCGACGCGAAGATCTTGTTGCTCAGCGGTGAACCCATCGACGAGCCTGTCGCCGGCTACGGCCCCTTTGTGATGAACAACGAGCAGCAATTGCGCGAAGCATTCGTCGATTACCAATCCGGGCGCATGGGCCATCTAGCGCGCGGCACCGTCGCCGCCTGAAACGGAGCGCCGCATGGTCACGCCAATTCACGCCCGCATTCGCGGCCACGAACACGATCTGGGCGATGGCTTCATCATCCACCGCGTGTTGCCGTCACAGCAGCGACAGGCAGTTGGGCCGTTTGTGTTTATGGATTATTTCGGCCCCATCACGTTGCCGCCAACCAAGCCGATGGATGTGCGCCCCCATCCACATATTGGCTTGGCGACGGTAACGTATTTGTGGGAAGGCCGTATCGAACATCGCGACTGCCTCGGCAACACGCAGATCATCGAACCCGGTGCCGTCAACTGGATGACCGCCGGACGCGGCATCGTGCACTCCGAGCGCACCGCAGCCGCAGATCGCGGGCGTGAGCAACGCCTGCATGGATTGCAGCTGTGGGTAGCGCTGCCGCTTGAAAACGAGCGCGACGAACCAACATTCGAGCACGCGCAAGCCGAGTCGTTGCCGCAAATCAGCATCGACGGCAGCCGGATTCGCGTGATTGCCGGCAACGCCTACGGCGCACGCTCGCCCGTATCCACGCATGGCGCTTTGTTCTATGTCGATGTGCAAATGTCGAAAGATGCAAGACTGCGCGTACCGGACGATCACATCCAGCGAGCCGCGCTTCTCATCGCCGGTGAAGTAAGCGTTGGCGACGAGGCGCTGCAACCCGGTCAACTGTACGTATTTACGCCTGGCGCGGCGGTTGAATTGCGCGCGCATGCTGACAGCCACGTTGTGCTGCTCGGCGGCGCACCATTGGATGCACCCCGCTACATGTGGTGGAACTATGTTTCCAGCTCGGAGAAAGTTCTGGCGCAAGCGCAGGAAGACTGGGCGCAAAAACGCTTCGCGATGGTCGAAGGCGATGCGCAATTCATTGCCTTGCCGCAAGACCGGAATGTCAGCGTCATTATTCGGCCCAACTGAACTTCGCGCAACGGCAGTAGGCGCGAATTAGCACACACAATGGCATGATGGGGAGATTGTCGGGGACAATTCTGGGGATTGCTTTCAACAAGGAGCTTTACCATGTCCAAATCCCTGTGCGATTTGTTGCTCGAAACTCTCGTCGATAGCGGCGTGACGCATGTGTTCGGTGTTCCCGGCGACGCCATCAATGCATTGGTCGACAGCTTGCGTCGTTGCGACCAGATCGACTTCGTGCAAGTCAGGCATGAAGAATCCGGCGCATTCGCCGCCAGCGCACAGGCCAAGCTGACCGGCAAACTTGCCGTGTGTTGCGGCACTGCCGGCCCCGGCGCAATCCATCTGCTCAACGGACTGTACGACGCCAAGCGCGACAACGCGCCGGTGTTGGCAATCACCGGTCAGGTGGAAACCACGCAGCTCGGCCATCACTACCATCAGGAAGTCGACCAGGACGCACTGTTCCGCGACGTCGCCATCTACAACCGAACTGTCGTCACCGCAGCGCAGGCGCCGCGCATGTTCGCCGATGCAATACAAGCCGCGATTGTTGGTCGCGGCGTGGCGCACCTCGCGCTGCCAACCGATGTGGCCGCGATGCACACGCGCGACGACGCGCACCACGTGTTTGTCGACCAGCCGTGCACCGTTCCCTCGGACGAGCATCTGGATGCGGCCGCCAAACTGCTGGCCGAAGCCGAGCGACCGGTCATTTTCGTGGGCATCGGCGCTGCTGGTGCCGTCGATGAATTGATCGCACTCGGCGAGCGGCTCGGCGCACCCATCGTGCATACGCTGCGCGGCAAGGATCTTCTCGCTGACGATCATCCGCTCAATATCGGCGGACTCGGCATGCTCGGCGGCAAGCCTGCCGTCGAAGCGATGCAGCAATGCGATGTGTTGCTGATGGTCGGCACCGATTTCCCGTATCAGAATTTCTATCCAAAAAACACGCGCGCTATCCAGATCGAATCCAATCCCATGCATTTGGGGCGTCGGCATCCATTGAGTGTTGGCCTGCTCGGTCACGCACAACCAACACTGCGCAAACTGCTTGAACGCGTCACGGCGCGAGCCGATCACGCGTTTCTGGATGAGGCGAAACAACATCGCGCACATCAGCTCAAGCACTTCGCCGAGCAGGAAGCCAAACAAGCCGCACCGGTTCCACCGCAGTGCGTGCCCGCGCGCGCCAGCGCGCTGGCAAGCGACGATGCGATCTTCGTGTGCGATACCGGCGAAGTCACGGTTTGGAGTGCGCGTCACCTGCATCTGCGCAAGCAACAGCGCATGACGCTGTCCGGTCAATTGGCCTCAATGGCGTTTGGCCTGCCCGGCGCGATTGGTGCGCAGTTCGCCTACCCGAATCGGCAAGTGGTCGCACTGTGCGGCGACGGCGGATTTTCAATGCTGATGGTCGATTTTCTCACCGCAGTGAAATACAAACTGCCGATCACCGTCATCGTGTTCAACAACCACAAACTTGGCCTCATCCAGGCCGAACAGGAATCCTCCGCATTGCCCGCCTACGCCGTGGAATTGCACAATCCGGATTTCGCCGCGTATGCACGTTTGTGCGGCGGCGAGGGCTGGAATGTCATCCATACCGATCAACTGGATGCTGCAATCAAGGCCGCGTATGCGAGTGACAAAGCCTGCCTGATCGACGTGGAAGTCGACCCGGATGCGCTGCCGATACCGCCTGAAATCAGCATGTCGCAGGCGGTCAATTTCAGCATCGGCAAACTCAAGGAAATGGCAGCGAAGTTCAATTTCTGAGCGCCGCGCCGTGGTTGTACGCTGAATCTTGCCGCCTACACAACAACGGAGATCGCCATGTTGCGCATCGCTTTTTACATTCTTTCATTGCTCGCGGTAGCCGGCGTGGTCGTTGCGTCGTCTGCACATCCGCACGTCCTATACTGGCTATTGTTGATCGTGCCGTTCATAGCGCTGGGCCTTTACGACATCTTCTCGCCCCACAACGTGCTGACCAATTACCCGATCATCGGGCACTTGCGCTACATGATGGAGTTCATAAGCCCAGAAATTCGGCAGTACTTTCTGGAAGACGATGAGAGCGGCCGACCCTTCACCCGCCAACAACGCGATTTGATCAAGGCGCGCGGACGTGGTGAAGATGGTACCCACCCATTCGGCACCGAGCACGATGTCGACAGGGCCCGCTACCGTTTTGCGCTGCACAGCATCGACGTCAAGAATGTCGTTGACGGTGCCGATCGCGTCACGATCGGTGGCCCGCAGTGCACGCATCCCTACAACAGTTCGCGCCTGAACATCTCCGCAATGAGCTACGGCGCACTCAGCCCGCAGGCCATCATGGCCATGAACAAGGGCGCAAAGATGGGCAACTTCGCACAGGACACCGGCGAAGGTGGGCTGTCGCCGTTTCACCTGAAGTTCGGCGCCGATGTCATCTGGGAAATCGGATCGGGCTACTTTGGCTGTCGCACCAAGGATGGCAAGTTCAACGCCGATCACTTCAGGGAGAAGGCGCGCAAGACGGAAGTGCGCATGATCGAGATCAAGCTTTCCCAGGGGGCCAAGCCTGGTCACGGCGGATTGTTGCCGGGCGCCAAGGTCAGCGAAGAGATCGCGAAGACGCGCGACGTGGAAGCCCACAAGGACTGCCTGTCACCGGCCAAACACTCGCAGTTCAACACACCGCGCGGCTTGCTCGAATTTGTGGCGCAGCTGCGTGAGCTTTGCGGCGGAAAACCCGTTGGATTCAAGCTTTGCGTCGGCAGGCGCAGCGAATTCATGGGCATCTGCAAGGCCATTGTTGAAACCGGCATCAAACCCGACTTTATTACCATCGATGGCGCGGAGGGCGGCACTGGCGCTGCACCGATCGAACTGTCCGACAGCATCGGGCTGATGCTCGACGAGGCGCTGCCTTTCGTGCACAGCGTGTTGACCGGCCTGAATCTGCGCCAGGACATCCGCCTTATTGCCAGCGGCAAGGTGGTCAGCGGATTCGACATTACCCACAAACTCGCGCTGGGCGCAGACGTATGCAATATGGCGCGCCCAATGATGTTCGCCGTCGGCTGCATCCAGGCCATGCGCTGCCACACCAACACTTGTCCTTCCGGCGTAGCCACGCAGGATCCGCGACGCGCGGGCGCGGTCGATGTCGACGTGCGCGGCGAACATGTCAAACGTTTTCACGCCCAAACCATCAAGAGTTTCCTGACCGTGCTCGGCATCGTCGGCTGTTCGCATCCAAATGAACTGACTCCGGGCCACATGTTGCGTCGTGGCCCGGACTACATCGCCACGCCGTACGACCAGATCTATCCCTACTGCAACCCGGGCGACATGCTCGAAAACCGGATCCCCGAGCCATTCAAACGCGACTGGGAGTTGGCTGCGGCGGACCACTTTTGATTTCGGCGATGGGCGCTGATGACGCGCGTTTTACACTTGCGTTGATATGCTCGGCATTGTTCTATTCTTTCGCCAGCGCGCGCAATCGTTTCTTGGGGTCAATACCGCACAGGTAGTCACCCCATATTGATTTATCTGGAGGCTGAACATGATGAAATGGCTATTCGCACCCGAGCATGCCGAGTGGCTGACAATGGGTACCACCATTGGCTGGACTCTCGTCAAGGCGTTAGTGCTGCTTGTCGTGGGATTGAAACTGGCGGGCGCGCTTTCCAGATGGACTGGAAAAGCCATGCAACGCAGCCACATGGAATTCACCGTCGCACAGTTTCTGGAACGCGTTTTCCTGATTGCGTTGCAGATCGTGCTGCTTCTGACCGTTATAAATCTGCTTGGCGTACCAATGACATCCATGTTCGCGCTGCTCGGCGCAGCGGGTTTGGCCATCGGTCTGGCATTGAAGGATTCCCTGTCGAATATCGCATCGGGCGTGATGCTCGTTGCGTTGCGTCCGATCCGGGTCAACGATATGGTCACCATCCATGGCGTGACCGGCACGGTCGAGACGATCAATATTTTTCAGACGCGGTTGCGTGGTGCCGACAATCAAACCATCACCCTGCCGAACTCGCTTATCACTACAGATTCGATCATCAACCTCACGCCGGATACGATGCGTCGCATCGAACTTGTCATCGGCATCGGTTATGACGACGACATCGATCTGGCCCGCAAGACTGCATTGGATGTGATCCACGCCGATCCACGCGTGCTCACCGAGCCAGCGCCAAACGTACTCGTTTACGCACTCGCCGAAAGCAGCGTCAATCTAGGCATTCGCTGCCACGCACGCAATGCGGATTATTTCCAGACGAAGTGTGAATTGACCGAAAACATCAAGAAGGCGTTCGACAAAACCGGCATCAGCATTCCATTTCCGCAGCGGCATCTACATATTCATCCGGGCAACGCTGCGCCGAAACAGCTGGCTGCACCGAGCGAAAAATGATTGCAGTCCGGCAGGCACAGTGCGTTTAGCCGCAGCCTGTTCCTGGCGCTTGCCGATTGTTCAAGAAATCAGATCAAGAGCACCCCCTTCCGCCTTCGGCACCTTCCCCCACTTGTGGGGGAAGGAAAGTCAAAATCGATCACGGTTGCGGGGGAAGGAAAGTCAAAATCGATCACGGTTGCGGGGGAAGGAAAGTCAAAATCGATCCCGGTTGCGGGGGAAGGAAAGTCAAAAGTGATCCCGGTTGCGGGGAAGGAAAGTCAAAAGCGATCCCGGTTGCGGGGGAAGGAAAGTCAAAATCGATCCCGGTTGCTGGGGAGGGGAAGTAAAAATCGATCCCGGTTGCGGGGAAGGAAATAGCCTCAGACGTTGCCCGCAACGCAACGATCTCAAACGGCTTCGCTCTTCGTCTTCCCTGCCTCTGCGATCTCCAACGGTTTCGCGCTTCGTCTTCCCTTCCGTTACGATCTCAAACGGTTTCGCTCTTCGTCTCGCCTTCCGTTACGATCTCAAACGATGCCGCTTTTCGTCTTCCCTTCCCCTGCGCAGCGGGGGAAGGTGCCGAAGGCGGAAGGGGGCGCTCTTGCTCCTGAATGGGGAAGCCCCCCACATCAGCCCCATGTTTGATTAGGGCCGGAGCAACTGGTACGCACCCGGACCGCGCCAACAGTCAAACCCCAAGAAAATCCGCCTTACCCAGTTCCACACCGTTGTGGCGCAATATCGCGTACGTCGTGGTGACGTGAAAATAAAGATTCGGCAAGACGAAATCGCGTAGAAAATCCAATCCCTTGAAATGCAGATCGCCGCGCCGTGTCTCAAGCGTGATGTCGCGATCCTCGCTCCCGTTGAATTGCGCGGCGTTTGCGCTGTTGACTACGGTCAGCGCCCTGGCGATACGCGCCTTGAGTTCGTCGATACTGGTTTCGGTGTCCTCGAATTTCGGAAGTTCTCCGCCGCACAGGCGCATTGCGCCGCGCACGGCCAGGTCGCAGGCAATCTGCACCTGTTTGGTCAGTGGAAACATGTCTGGCGCTAGACGTCCATTCAACAACACCGCGGGTTCGATTTTTTTCTGTTCGGCAAAGGCAGCGGCCTTGTCGAGAAATGTGGACAGGCTGCCGAGCATGCGATTGGCGGTTGGAATCAGGGTGTCGTACATCGTGATTTGCATGGAAATTCCTTGCGTGGGGTTGGGTGTGCCGAACGATCCGGGGGAATGATCGCAGTTTGACATGTGGACGCGGCAAGCCGATTGCAACGGCCGACCAAGCTCGTGGAGCCCCTCTCCCGTCGGGGCGAAGCAGCGCGTTTGCGAGACACTGGCTCGCGCACTGCTGAGCGCCCGAGCGCTGTGCGCGAGGGCCGGGGGTTGCTTGGCGAGGAACGAGCCTAGCAAAGGGGTTGGGGTGAGGGTCGGGCTGTAATGCGACGATTGAACAACGAGAATTTATTAAATCGCCCTACGACCTACCCTCTTCCGTCGCTTCGCGCCACCTTCTCCCGATGGGAGAAGGGTAAACCATCACACAGGACTTTTCGCACAGGCAACGGCTCTGGCCATCGACTATCGTACACGGCTGAATTCAAACCACTGGAGCCGTCATGCGCCACTTTTCCAGAACCCTCGCCGTGATCTCGGCGACCATGCTCTTGACCGTTGCCGGCCCGATCATGGCCGCAGATCACGCCAAGCCCGATGCGGCGAAGTCCGCGGAAAGCGCGTCCAAAGACATCCACCTGCCGCCCTTCCCCGCCGACGCGCATGTCACACAGGTTACTCACGTCGCCGGCAAGACGATCAATTACACGGTAACCGTGGGCACATTGCCGGTGCGCGACGAAAAGGGCGACAAGACGGCCGAGGTGATGTTTACCGCGTACGTCGTCGATGGCGGGCATGATCGTCCGGTCACGTTCGCGCTGAACGGTGGTCCGGGTGCTTCATCGGTGTATCTCAATTTCGGCGCGATCGGACCGAAGAAAGTGAACTTCGGCGATGCCAACGACAGTCCATCCGATCCGGCAACATTGCATGACAATCCTGGTACCTGGCTCGACTTCACGGATCTCGTCTTCATCGATCCGGTCGGCACCGGTTTCAGCCGCGCACTCGTCGACGACAAGCAAGCGACGAAGCTGTTCTACAGCACCAATACCGACATTCATTACCTGTCGCGCATCATCTACGACTGGCTGGTCAAGAACGGGCGCATGGAATCGCGCAAGTATCTTGTCGGCGAAAGCTACGGCGGCTTCCGTGGACCGCGCATCACCGAATACCTGCAAACGCAGTTGGGCATCGCCATGAACGGCGTGGTGCTGGTATCGCCGTATCTTGATCCGGATTCGTACAAGAACGAAAACGTGTCGCCGGTTCCATGGATGCTCACCCTGCCCTCGATCACCGCCGCCAATCTCGAACGCGAAGGCAAACTCACCACGCAGGCCATGCAACAGGTGATCGACTACACTCGCGGCGACTATGCACACGCGCTGATGCTCGGCAACGCCGATCCGGCAGCACGCGACGCGATGATCAAGCGCGTCACCGAAATGACCGGCCTCGATCCGACCTTCGTGCGCTATTCCGGCGGCCGTCTCGACACGCGCGCGTATTTACGCGAAGTGCATCGCTCGCAAGGCAAGATCGGCAGCGTCTACGATTCCAACGTCAGCGCCTGGGACCCGTTCCCGCTCGCGCCGCGTCAACGCAGCGGCGATCCGCTGCTCAATTCCATCATCGCCCCGACCACCACGGCGATGGTCAATTTCATCACCCGCACCGTCGGCTGGAAATTCGACGGCCGCTACAACGCGCTCAGTTACGAGGTCAACAAACTCTGGCACGAAGACGACGATGCCGGCGAAGGTTCCGTCTCACAACTGCGTCAATCCGTCGCCAATGATCCGCGCCTGCATGTGCTGATCGTGCACGGCTGGAACGATCTGTCGTGCCCGTTCATGGGCTCGGTACTCGTCGTCGACCAGATGCCCGACATGGGCACCCCTGCACGTGTGCAGGTCAAGGAATTCCCCGGCGGCCACATGTTCTACACCCGCCCCGCCAGCCAGGCCGCGCTGCGCAAGGACGTGATGGAGATGTACAACAGTCACTAAACGCGGCACCCGCGTGCACTTCCCTTCCTCCGCAAGGGTGCATTTCTATTTCCCTTCCCCCGCAAGGCGGGGGCCGATTTCTATTTCCCTTCCCCCGCAAGGCGGGGGAAGGTGCCGAAGGCGGAAGGGGGCGCTCTTGATCTTCATGCGCACAATCAAAAGCGCCCCCTTCAGTCCTCCGGACAGCTTCCCCCGCTGCGCAGGGGAAGCGAAAGCCATATCTCGCACGTCGAATGCTTACGTGCGAAAATTCGCACTGCGGCCCCGTAGCTCAGCTGGATAGAGCGTCCCCCTCCTAAGGGGAAGGTCAGCCGTTCGAATCGGCTCGGGGTCGCCAATATAATCAAT